>CAZCAV010000010.1:0-11305 GCA_964496795.1 uncultured Oscillospiraceae bacterium | reverse complement strand
TCGCCCGCGCCCGTTGAAAAGCGGTCGTCGGTTGCGCCGTGCTTCATCTCAAAGGCCTTGTTTACGCCAAGAGCGATGTCCGGCGACTGGCCGTTGATGGCCGTAATGACCGCCAGCGTGTGCGCGTCGAAGCCGTATTCGGGCTTGTTGTAGCCGATGTCGCTCGACACCTCGCGCACAAGCTTTGGAATATCCACATAGCAGTTTGTCGTCACCTCGCCCATCACGAGGACCATGCCGGTGGTCGCGGCGCATTCGCAGGCCACGCGGGACTGCGGGTCCTCCTCAAGCATCGCGTCGAGCACGGCGTCGCTGATACAGTCGCAAAGCTTGTCTGGATGGCCCTCGGTCACCGATTCGGATGTAAACAGTCGTTTTTCCATATCCATAAACCTCCAAAATACTAAAAACCTCATCCGTTGATGAGGTTTTGATACCATATATGCAGGGCAAAACGCTCATCTTTCAGCTTTCGCTGCCGGAATTGGCACCTTGTCCGTCGGACAGGTTGTCGGGCTTCACAGGGCCGGTCCCTCAGCCACTCTTGATAAGGCGGTATGCGGTTTTCGTAAGGGTATTGTAGCATAGCGCCTGTATAGCGTCAAGCAGGCGGCGCGCATTTTCTCATTTTGCCGCAAGGCCGAAGCCTATGCCGGCATCCGGCTCTGGCGCTTCGCCCGCGATCGGATCGTTCAGCGCTGTACCCATAAAGCACATCACGGCCGCAGGGCCGCTTGAAAGCTCGACAGCACGGACGCAGCCGGCCTCCAGAAACAGCGTGGCAAATTCCTCCGCGTCAAGACCGCGGCTGCCACCCTCATAGCGGCCGCTGAGCGCGATGACGATATAGCCGCCGTTCGGCAGCGTTCCGTAGCCCGCGCGCTGCATTCGCTCGCCCCCGTCCGCCACGATGACGCCGTTCTCGATCAACGGAAGCTCCTCGGTTTGAGCAAGAAAGAGAATGCTGTTTTCGGGCGCGGGCGCCAGCTCCTGCGGCCGCAGCGGGTCCTCGTCCAGCCATGCGATCTCCGCAAAGCACCAGGCCGCCATTTCCCCATCGTACTCGCGCTCCGAAAACTCTACGGCTATACCGAGCGTATCGCTGCGGTAGGCCCAACAGCCGTGCTCCGCGTCCAGCTCCACGACCTCCTCCGGCTCGCCTTCGCCGCGAAACAGGCCCTGTATCTGCGTTTCCTGCCGGGGGCCGGGCGTAGCGATGGCGGGAGCCGGCGCGGCCTGTCCGGACGCGCAGCCGCAGAGCGCCAGCGACAGGAGCGCCGTCAGGAGCCTCGCTATTCTTTGCACGGATCCGCCTCCAGCGCCGCCGCGCGTTCGTTGGCCTCGCGCGCGTCAAGCTCCGTTTTCCTGAGCGCCTTTCGTCCGGCCAGCAGCAAAGCCGCACCGCCTGCAAAAAGTATCAAAAGACTGAGTATGCCGACGCTCGCACGGTCGGTGAGCATATAGAAAACGGCGTAGAGCAGCGGCCCAATGACCGCTGCAAAGCGGCCGAACACATCATAAAAGCCAAAGTATTCCGCGCTGCGCGAACGGGGCACGAGCTTGCCGAAGTACGAGCGCGAAAGCGCCTGTATGCCGCCCTGCACGGTGCCAACAAGCGCCGCAAGCACCCAGAAGAGCAGACTCGCCGTGCGGCGCGCCGCCGTATAGCCCGAAAGCGCCGCCGCATCCTGCGTAAAGGATGCAAGCGACCGCTCAATATCGTCTATGGCCGCCAGAGCGTTTGCCCGCGCCGCGTCAGTCTCAAAGCCATATACGACGCTGTCAGGGTTCCGAAGCTGCTTACGCGCGCTTTCGAACATCGCCTGAAAGGCTGCCGGCCGGTCTTCCTCGGCCAGAGCGCTCTTGCCGTCCTCCGCGAGATCGCTTACCACCGTTTGCCAGACCCTGTGATCGGCGGTTCCCTCCGGCGCGACCTCCGCCTGCGCGGCGGCGCGCAGCGCCGCGCTGTAATCAAGCTGATACGGCTCGACCATGCGGCCCATGAAGAAGCCCACGCCGCAGATGCAGAAATAGACCAGTATGGCTGTAATGATCATTTTGATCGAGCCAAACTTTCCGGCCAGCTTTGAAAACAGTATGGAAAACGGCACCGCCACGATCTGCGTGACGAGCAGCGCAAGTATCATGCCCGTCGAGCCCAGGCCCAGCGTCGAGCCGTAATTCGTCGCCAGGCTGATGATCGTGCCCACGCCGTCGATATAGAGAAAGTAAGCGAGCAGATAGATCAAAAGGCCCTTGTTGGTCACGCATTGCTTCATCGTGTCCAAAAGGTTTCGGCCCGCGTTCTTAGCCAGCTCGCGCGGCGGGGTCTCCACATAGTGTACCTGCCTGACATTGAGCAAGATCGGGATCGAAAACGCAGCCCACCATACGCTTGTGATCAGTATGGAAAACTTGATGGCCCATGAGGCGTAGTCGGTCAGGAGCAGCACCGCAATGGAGATCAGGAAGGGGATCGTGCTGCCGCCGATGTAGCCCATGGCGTAGCCCCAGGCCGACACGCAATCCATACGATCATGCGTGGTGACGTCGGTTATAAACGAATCGTAAAACACACAGGAGCCTGAAAAACCGATCCGGGAGATCACATAGCCAATGAGCATGTACTGCCATTTGCCCACAAACGCCATCAGGGCCGTAAACATTACGCCAATGCCGATAAAGGCTGCGAGCAGTTTCTTTTTGTAGCCCTTGAAGTCCGCGATCGCGCCAAGCGTGGGCGCGAGCAGCGCGCAGCACAGCGAAGCGATGGATACGCCGATACCCCACCATTTATTGCCGACGTCGCCCGCGATACCGGCGTAAAATATGGGAAATATCGCCGCCATGATGTTGGTGGCGTACACCGAGTTGGCCCAGTCGTAGGCGATCCAGCTTTTCTCAGCGCGCGTAAAACGTTTTTCAGGGTCGCGTTTAAACATGATCGATCCCGCCTAACATATAAAGATGGATAAATAAATCCCGCGTTCAGTATACCAAACGCCGCTTTTCGGCACAAGCAAAAGCTTTGCAGCCCCAGATCATTTTGACGATCGGTTTTCAGAATCCTTTCAGCTTGCTCTGTTAGCATGAGCCATGAGTAAAGGAGACGACGAAACATGAAACAGAAAACCGTATATAAGCTTATCATCGACGCCGCCATGACCCTGCTGTACATTCTTCTGATGATCGATTTTGGCGGCGGCACATTTTTTCATGAGACGGCCGGCCTTTTGATCGGGCTGCTGTTTGCCGCCCATGTCGTGCTGAACCGGAGGGGCTTTGCGGCTTTGTGGCGCGGGCTGATCCATAAGGGCGGCTGGAAAAGCGGCCTTAAGCTGACGCTGGACGTTCTGCTGCCGCTTGTGATGCTGCTGGATATCGGAACCGGCGTTTTGATGGCGCGTTCCCTGTTCACCCTGAAGTTAAGCTACGATTGGGCCGTCGTGTCAACGATACATACCGCCGCGTCCTGGGCGGGACTGGCGATACTGGCGGCGCATATCGCTCTGCATCTGAGGTATCTGCTCGCTGTCTCGCGCGTCTGCCTGACCGACCGGAAGAGCGCAGCCGTGCTCGGCGTGCTGAGACGCGCGGGCGCTGTCGCGCTGGCTTTGGCCGTGGTCTATGCCGCTACCTATGCCGTATATGCCCGTGCCGGGACAGGCGCCGCCGCCATGACGGCTTCCGCGGCAAGCGGGGAACAGGCGGAGGCGGCAGAGGAGGAAAACGCGGCTGAGGAGTTTGCCTCCGGCGACACGGATGCGCTCCCGCCCGAGGGCGGCCATCACTCCAAAAAGCGAGGGGAAGGCAAGGGCTCTCATACATCGCAGGCCAAAACCTCCGATTCATCGGACGACGACGATTCGGATACGCAAAGCGGCGCCACGATCTCGGGCGGCGTGCCGCCTACGCTGGATGAATTTTTGAGCGCCATGACCTGCACGGGCTGCGGCAAGCACTGCCTGTTGATCAGTCCGCACTGCGGCAAGGGCGAGGCGCAGCAGCAGGAGGCCGCGGAAGAATACGAGGCGGCCTACGGCGAATCCTGAACGTGACAATATCACGGTAAATCAGTGAAAAAGCGGGTATCCTGTATATAGAAAATACAAGCGAACAGGAGGCGCATGAAAATGTCAGCTTTAACAATTACCAAGGATAACTTCCAAAAGGAAGTTCTGGAGAGCGATAAGCCCGTGCTGCTGGATTTCTGGGCAAGCTGGTGCGGACCGTGCCGTATGGTCTCTCCTATCATTGACGAGATCGCCGCTGAAACGTCCGCGGTCAAGGTCGGCAAGGTCAATATCGACGAGCAGGAGGCTCTGGCGGCGCAGTTCGGCGTCATGAGCATTCCCACGCTGATCGTTATAAAGGACGGCCGGACGGTGCAGACGGCGGTCGGCGTCAGACCCAAGGCCCAGATACTGGAAATGCTGCAATAACAGGCTCGGCCACCCGCAAACGCGGGTGGCCGAGTCTGTCAATAAACTTTGTTTATTGACAGGACAACCGCTTTTTGCCTGCGCCATACATGGCGCGGCCGGCAAAAAGCACAGGGAGACCGCCCATACAGGGCGATCCGTTCCGGCGGATGAACCGCCGGAGCCGGAACAGCTTTAAGGGGCTGCGGCCCCTTAACAACCCCGAGAGCATTTTTAACAGGCTCGGCCACCCGCTTTTGTGGGTGGCCGTATTTTGGACTGTGGATGGTGTTTTGCGCTTATGCCGCGGGCGTTACGGCGGTGACATGGGGGTTGGCGCCCTCATACCAGTACAGGAAGCCTTCGATATCGATCTTGTCGCCTATGTTCAGCGTCTTGACTGCCTGGTATACCGCGGTGCTGCTGTCGCAGAGATAGGATTCCACCGTAAAGGTGTAGGTCTGGCCGTTGAGCGACGCGCTGAAATACAGGTCGTTGCCGTCTTCGCCGGAGCCGTCCCAGTTATACAGGAAAGCCGCTTCATTGCCGCCGGCGTCCTTGGAAGCCTCGACGGTCAGGCCCTTAAAGGCGACCAGCTCGTTCTGATGCCGTATCAGCTCGTCGGTGCCGAGCCAGGCGGTCGCGTCGGCGGCAGTCGCGACAAAGCTGCCCTCGAGCAGCTCGAACGTTGCGTCGATGATCTCGATTTCACCCGACCATTCCGATTTATAGCCGGTCACGCGGATCTTGGCGCCGGCCGTCAGCTTGGCGTAGTCAGTCTCCGAACAGGCCATGTTGTAGAGGAAGTATGCGCCGTCGTGATCCTGCGTGTACACGGTGGCCTTGTCCTCCCACCAGGACTGCTTGGCCTGGACATAGGTTTCGACGACGACCTCGGTATCGAGCTCGGCGACCGCGTACTCGGCATAGGTCATGACGCCCTCGGACTTCGGGTCTGCGGTCTCCGCAGTTCCGTCCGTCTTGGCGGCGGTGCAGCCGATCAGCGCCAGCGCAAAGATCAGCGCCAGCAAGTAAGCAAGAATCCTTTTCATACCGGTTTCCTTTCAAAACTATGCTTGATATTGAAACCCATTATACATCAAATCGACAGGAAATCAATTGCTCCGCGTCCTGTCTGCGCTTTTCTTTTTGCGTATCAGCCCTGCAAGCGCATACAGCCCGATCAGCGCCCAGGCCGCCGCAAGAAGCCCTATGAGCATGACTGCGGTTTTCGGCAGCGGCCCCAGATCGCTCCCGCCGCCGGACGCGGCGTTCCGGTCGCGCTGATCAAGCCGGTACAGGGAGTTCATGTCGGAAAACAGCGTTTCAAGATAAGCGTCGTCTACGGTTTGTTTTCTTCTCACGGATTTCGTGACGCTCTCGATCATCTGTCCGGCGGCGTCCCTGAGCGACGCGGAGCCGTTGAATACCGGCGTGACGAAGGTGTTCTCGGTATTATCCAGAAGCATCTGCGCCGCCTGGATCTTGACGTCGTAATGCAGCACATCGTCCTCGCCCGCGCGGGACAGATACTCCTGATACTCCGCACAGCCCTGCGCCTTGGAGGTTACGGGCACATAGCCTTCGGTCTCAGCATACGCGATCTGCACCTCGTTTGTTAAAAGATACTGTGCGAACAGCCACGAGGCCAGCACCTCCTGCGGATCGCTCCTGTTGAATATGCACACGGAGGGTCCCTGAGAGATCATCTGCGGATTATCCGGGTCTAGCTGCGGCACGGTCATGACCGCGGTCTCAAAGTCTACGATCTTATCCTCGCTGATATCCGAAAGCGGCGCGGAGGAGCCCATCCATGTGGCGCCGGCGGTGGAATCGATGGCGAACAGGCATTGACCGGCATTCAGAAAATTCGCCGGATAGCCAGAGATCTTGAAGGTGGAAAACGCGCCGCTTTCGGCGTGCGAAGCGATAGTATAGAGTATCTGCCTGGCGGTGTCGTTGAATATCCGTATCTCGCCGTCAGAGGCGGAATAGCCGCCGCCGCTTTGATACAGGAGCTGTATCATCATATTGTCCGTGGATTTGTCGATAAAGGGGATCATGACCTTCTGGCCGCTTAGAAGATAAACGCCCTCCGCGTCCCTGGCCGTCGCCGCCTCCGAGACCTCCCACACAAAATCCCAGTTCAATACCTCCGGCAGGGTATAGCCAAGCTGCTCCACATAGCTCTTGTTGACATAGCAGGCCTCCGTTGAGCGCATGAAGGGTATGGCGTAATAGTGGCCGTCGAAACGGCATTCCTCCAAAAATTTGGGGATAAGCTCCTCAGCCGCGGGCGATTCAAAATTGAGCTCGCTGCCGCCAAGACCGTATTCGGCGTTGAAAAGCAGCGTATCGAGCGGCACGACGCTGTTGGCGCCGGTCAGGTAGGTCGCGATATGATCGGGGTAGGTGATGCAGACGTTGGGCGTGGTGCCCGTGGAGATATTTGTGATCACATCGTTGTAGATCTTGCCATAATCCGTATACAGGCGCAGCTTGACGGTGATATTGGGATACAGCGCCATGAAATCGGCTATGGCGCTTTCATAGATATGCGTCTGCGCCAGGTTCGTATCGTTTTTGGCCCAGAAGGTGATCTCATAGTCTCTCGAGAGATCGAACGTCTGGGGCATGCTGAAGGCCTCCGGCGTCCTTGCGCCGTGGCAGCCCGAAAGCGCCGCAGGCAGGAGCGCGAAAAGCAGCAGGCAGGCCGCGCGCCGGGATCGCCGCCTCATCCCTTCGTTCCTCCTCTGGCCACGCCCTCCATGATCTTTTTGCGGAATATCAGAAACAGTACGATCAGCGGTATGGAAATGACCACGACCGCCGCCATCATCGCGGGGATGTTTTCGCGGCCAAAGCCGTTCTCGCGGATGGACTGTATGCCGTTGGACACAAGAAAGCGCGATTCCTCGTCCGTGATCAGCCGCGGCCAGACATAGGAATTCCAGCACTCGATGACCTTCAGGATCGTGATCGTAATCAGCGTGGGCCTGCAGACGGGGATCATGACCTTCCAAAGATACTTGAGATCCGAGGTGCCGTCTACCTTGGCCGCGTAATACAGCTCGTCCGGTATCTGCGCGAAGTTCTCCTTGAGCAGGTAGATATAGAACACCGAGGTCACCGAGGGCAGTATCAGGCCGAGGAAGGTATTGCGCAGGTCCAAATCGGTGATTGTGACAAAGTTGGTGATGACCACGAGCTCGTTCGGGATCATCATCAGCGCCAGAAAGGCCGTGAACACAAGGTTCTTTCCCCGAAAATTCAGGCGCGCAAAGGCAAAGGCCGCCAGCACGGTCACCAGGAGCATGATCGCGGTGGTCAGCACCGTAAATATCGCCGTATTGACGCAATAGCGCATAAGCGGTACCGCCGTAAACGCGTTCGCGTAGTTTTTGAGCGTCGGCGAGAGCGTAAAGAGCTTGGGGATAAACTCTGCGTTGTACGCTCCGTAGGGCTTGAGGGAGGTGAGCAGCATCCAGTAGAACGGAAACAGCACCATTGCCGCCCAGACGGTCAGAAGCGCGTAGGTTATGGCTCTCGATACCGCCTTGCGGGCTTTGGCGGCCTTCTCTATTCTGTCAAAATCCATGGGCTTTTCCATATGGCGGCCTCCGTCAATAGGTAACGTGCTTTTTACTGACCATCAGATTGATGCAGGTGATCGTCAGCACGATAACAAACAGTATGATCGCGGCAGCCGAGGCATAGGAGGGGTAGCCTCCGCTGTTGCCGTAGAGCATATCGTAAACATAGCCCACGATGGTGTTCATGCCCGCCGCGTTGAGGTCGGTGCCAAAGAGCGCCACCGCGTCGCTGTAAGCCTTAAAAGCCCCGATAAAGCCCGTTACGATCAGGTAGAACAGCGTGGGCGAGATCATGGGCAGCGTGATCCTGGTAAATATGCGCCAGCGCGGCGTGCCGTCCACCTTGGCGGCGTTATAGTATGTCTGATTGACCGACGAGAGAGCGCTGGTGAGCAGCAGGATCTTAAAGGGCATCACGATCCAGATCGTGTAGAAGCACAGCACGAACATTTTTGCGGCGTAGGGGCCGTCGATAAAGTCCACGGGCCCGCTGCCGAACCAGCTGAGCATGAGGTTGATCAGCCCGTCGGTGTAGGGCGTTCTTTTGAACAGTATCATGAACACAAGGCCCACGGCCAGCGTATTGGTGACGTAGGGCAGAAAGTATACGGTCTGGTACAGGTTGCGAAGCGGCTTTATGGAGCTGAGGCCCGCGGATATCAAAAGCGCTATGCCCGTGGATAAAGGCACCGTGAAAATCACCAAAATAAAGGTGTTCCTGACCGCCTGCAGGAAGTATGGGTCGTGCAGAACGTAGGAATAATTGTACAGGCCCGTGCCGCGGTAGGTCTGGGAGGCAAAGTTATAGCCCTCCTCGAACGAGTATACGAGGGCGTCGATCAGCGGGTAGACCAGAAACGCGCCGAGAAACAGCGCCGCCGGCAGGATATACAGCCAGGCCTTCCGGTTGTTATCGTCCATAGACCGGCGCTCCTTTATCCATGTCCAGCCGGATCCGCCGTCCGCTGTCAGGCTCGAACACGCAAAGCTTATGCGGCTTGACGGCAAATCGTACCGTTTGCCCTCCGATACCCGCGCGGTTCTCGGCGCTGATGATGGCGCGGATCACAGAATTCTCGCAGGCCTCATGGCGGCATACCACGCTCACGTCGCGCCCCATGACCTCTACGCGCTCGAGCGCGCAGCAAAGCGGGCCGTCGTCCGCGGGCACAAAGCCCTCGGGCCGTATCGCCGCATATACCGCCCCGTCCGGCTGGCCGCTCACAGAGAGTATAGCGTCGTCGCCGATATACAGCCGGCCGTTCCTGAAGCCCGCCCTGAATACATGAATGGGCGGCGTGCCCAGAAATTTGGCCACGAACAGATTCTCGGGGTCGTCATACACGGCCTGCGGCGCGCCGCACTGCTGTATAAGACCCTCCTTCATGAGCACGATCTCATCGGAGATGCTCATGGCCTCCTCCTGATCGTGCGTGACAAATATCGTGGTGACGCGCGTTTCCCGCTGAATGCGGCGGATCTCCTCCCGCGTCTGGAGCCTTAGGCGCGCGTCCAGATTGGACAGGGGCTCGTCCAACAGCAATACGCGCGGCCTTTTGACCAGCGCGCGCGCAATGGCTACGCGCTGCTGCTGTCCGCCCGAAAGCTCGGAGGGCTTGCGATCCATCAAACCGTCGATCTGCACCAGCGCCGCCGCTTCGGAGGCCCGCTTTTCCATATCGGGCTTTGTCAGCTTGTCCGCACCCGTCAGGTTTTGCAGCGGAAACAGTATGTTCTGCCTGACGCTCAGATGCGGATACAGGGCGTAGTTTTGAAACACCATGCCCACGCCGCGATTTTCTACGGGCAGAGCGGTCACGTCGTCGTCGCCGAAGAGAATGCGGCCGCTAGTCGGCCTGAGCAGCCCGCATATCAGGTTGAGCACGGTGCTCTTTCCGCAGCCGGAGGGCCCGAGCAGGCCGATCAGACGGCCGTCGGGAATTTCCAGGCTGAAATGATCGACCGCTACAACATCGCCGCCGTGTTTGCTGCGGCTTGGGAACACCTTGGTCAGATTCTCTAGCGCAAGCTTCATGCGTGTCCTTCCCCCGGCGCTCAGGCCATCTTCCCGTCGGCCTTTCGCTGAAATTTATCGCTCCAAATGACCGCGCGCTCATGCGTGCCGCGGCCGATGACGCCCGCCTCATCGAAGGCGGCGACATGAAACGTCAGTCTTCTTCCGTCAATGCTCACAAGCTCGCTTTCGCAGCGTATCCGCATGCCGGTCGGCGTTGGCGCTTCGTGCGCGACGCTCAGGCTCGTGCCCACTGTGCTTTCTCCGTCCTCTAAAAACGGCTGAACGCTTGACCAGGCCGCCTTTTCCATCAACGCCAGCATGACCGGCGTGGCCAGGACATTGAGAGCGCCGCTGCCGACGGTCTTTGCGGTCATGGAGTCGTCCACCACGCATTCCGCGCAGCCCTTGACGCCGGTTTCCATTATAGTCTCATTCCTTTCGCATTTTTCGGCATCCGCCGGTACGATCTTCGCTATAACCTTATCCCGCATGCAGCCGCTTACGCTCGCTTTGCATGTCTGCAAATGGCGTCGAAGGTTTTTTCGCTGATGTCGTGCTCGATTTTGCACGCGTCCTCCCGCGCGGTCTTTTCGTCCACACCGATGCGCGTGAGAAACTCTGTCAGGGCTTTATGACGGGTGAATATCCGCTCGGCGATCTCCATGCCGGACGCGGTGAGCGTGATCAGACTGTCCGAATCCATGGTGATGTAGCCGCCCTCCCGAAGTCTCTTGGTGGCGTAGCTGACGGAGGGCTTGGTCACGCCAAGCTGTTCCGCTATATCCAGCGAGCGTATGTAGCCGTGCTTTTCCCGCATCATCAGCATGGCCTCGAGATAGTCCTCCGACGATTTCTGTATTCTCATGGACGCACCGGCCTTTCTTGGAATTGCCTTTAGGTTAACACATTCGAACCTCGTTTTCAAGCTGTGCGACCGTTTCAAACAGTGCTTGACAAAGACGATTAGAGGTATTAAACTATACACGGTTAGAGGATGCTAACCAATTTTCAGGGCTTCCGGTTAGTCTGATCTAATAACGAAAGCCGCAGGGAGGATCGATATGATGCCGCTGACAATGGCAAGGACGGGAGATACGGTGACGATCCGCAGGATCACCGGCAGGGACGATGTGCGCCAGCATCTGGCGGAGCTTGGGTTCGTAGTGGAGGGAACGGTCACGGTGGTCAGCGAGATCGCCGGCAATTTGATCCTGCAGGTCAAGGACAGCCGGATCGCGCTGGATAAAACCATGGCCGGCCGCATCATGATCTAG
>CAZCAV010000009.1:0-52099 GCA_964496795.1 uncultured Oscillospiraceae bacterium | reverse complement strand
ATTCATTCTGCTTTTGAGACCTTTTTTCTGTCTATTTTATTGGGAATGGCTCAGTATCCGCGTCCAGAACATGGTTCGCGAGTATCTGGCTTTGCAGCTTGATCGGAATACCCGTTACCGCACCCTGAACATTCAGCATGGCCGATTCTGTGGCGACAACCGTATCGCTGACGGTCTGCAGCTTCGCTTCTCCGTTTTCAATGACCCAGTACTGTCCGCTCACGTCACCGTTCACGATCGGGCTGCCGAAGGTCAGCGTATAGGTGGGGTTCTCCGTATCCGCGGTCGCGCTGTCGGCCGCCAGCATCAGCGAGGTCGGCGTGAGCGTAAAGTATGTCACCGTATGAACGCGCTTGACGAATGTAACCTCTCCAAAGCGGCGGGACCACAGCCAGCCGCGATCGGTGGAAACATTCAGGTTGCCGCTGCTGTTGAGATCAAACGCAAATCTGTCGTCTCCGGTGCTTGGCGTGTAATTCCCTGTCGCGTACGAGGAGGTCCAGTAAATCCCGACAAGCTGTTGAAGCGCCAGATTATCGCCTGCATTGTTATCCGCAACATACAGGAAATCGTTCGCTCCCAGTGTGGAGGGACTAAAGATGGCAAAGGATTTCACTTCGTCGCCCACTTTATAAGCGACCGCCCATGTGTTCGAATTTGAACTGCCATCAAAGCCAAGATACAGCCCGGCCTTTCCAGCGAAATCCTCATACCAGAAGAAGGAGCTGCCGGTCGTCTTGACAGCGTTGGAGAAATCGCTGCCGCAGCTTACAAAGTAGTCATAGTCGATATCATAATAATACTGCCCGTTCTTCTTTACCTTGCGCAGCCATACATAGGTATCGTCCCAGTCGCCAGGATCTTTATACAGGCCGGAATCGTCTTCATCGTTGTCGTTAAGTTCATGTTCCTCATCGGCGCAGCTGATATAGAAGTAGTTGAAATCACGGAGCGTATCGCTTTGATCCGTGACCATCGCCGGTGAAACGGCGCTGGCGATAAAGGGTTTCAGCGTATCCTCGTCTCGGTCATAGGCCAGAACGTAGCGGACATAATTGCTGGCCGACGTCTGCATGCCCGGCAGGAGGTTCGCGCCATTCGCATCCTGCACGTTGTAATAGGCCAGTTGATCGTTGCTCCACCACAGAGACAGCTTTGCGGTCGTCTTGGTGGTGGTGAATACATACTCGCCGTCCGCATTTTTGACGGGCTCGTTGGTCGTGACCAACACAAGCTCAATGGAGCCGTTAGTGTCTCGGATATTATCCAGCAGCCATTTGCCGCTGACGGCCGAAAGCAGAATGTCAAAGTTTGTATCAGACGCAACATTCAGCAGGCCCGTGGTAAGGTCGATCGTTACGCCGGCCTTGAGCGTGATCGAAGTGACGAGGCCCGCGTCGTTACGCTCGAACGCATAGTCCGAGATCGCCATCTCCACGCCACCCTCGCTGATGCGCAGGATATTGCCCAGGGAATCGGTATAGAGATAGGTTCCGTTGGGCAGCAGGAAGCAATAGGAATCCTCGGCCACATTATAGCTTTGCAGATAGCGCGAAAGTGCGTCTATGCCCTTAATGGTCGTATTGGCGGCCAGATTGCGCAGCGCGCCGCTGTACGTCAGATACTCGAGCGTTCCGGGTACCGGCATAGTCACCATGGCGCTGTTTTTGAGCTGATAGATGCGGCGTCCGAGCGGCAGCGTGATAATGACGTCCCCGTCGGTAACCAGCACGTTCGTGATCTCCATGTCCACGGTATCGCCCGTATTGGCGCCGTCCTCAAGCCAGGGCTTGGCGTCGTACTGCGCCGTGCTGAGCATCACAAGCTCGGTGGCCGTCAGCATCAGATAGGCGCCGTACCAAGCCGTCACGCTGACGTTGGAAAGCGGATAGGCCGCCTCAATGGTGCTTTCATGATAGCCGTCGTCGGTGCTGAAAGCGTTCTGATAGTTGACCAGATACACATTGAAGCTGCGCACAGTCGTGACTCCCGATACCGTCTGATCCTCCGCCCCCACCTTCGCGGCGTTTGTGACCGTCAGGCTGCGGATCCAGATGGGCGCGACGAGCGAGCCCGATGAGAGCGACACGACGCTCTGCTCCGCGCTGAGTTCGCCGCCCGGCACGAGCGAGCCGTCTGCATCCGTTTCCGTCCATTCGACGATCAGGTCGCCCGTCGGGTTGGCGATCAAGCCCTTGAAATGCACGTTGGCGCTTAAGAGGTTGGTGATGCGAATCACCGGCGTCATATCCGCGCTGCGGTATCTGGTGATCGTTCCGCTGGCGTTGGAAACGCCGTAGCCGCACGGCATGGCAATAGCATAGCCGAAGAGATTGCGTACGATCGGATTGACAAAGTTGACGTTGTTGACCGTGATCGCGCCGAAAATCAGGTTTCTGTCCGTGCGGTTTACGATCGTGACCTCCGGAATATAGGTCTGGTCGAATACCGTCATCACCGGCATGGTATCGACATTCAGCCTTGCATAGCCGGGCAGAGCATTGACAATATCGCCAAACGTGATGGTCTCGCTGCCAATGACCCAGTTCTGGGCGTCGTTCCTGACGCCGACCGCACGAATCCTAACTTCACCGTTCACCTCGTAGATATCGATGTGAACGCCGCCGGCCGCGTCGCCAAGATGCAGTACGAGCCCGTTTTCTATGGAGGCAGTATTACTTATCGTCAGCGTATTATAGCCGTAGCTCTTTTTGATGATAAAGCCGGACATGGTCGCCGCATAATCCGCGTCACCGGCGGCAAAGCCATGCCTTTCAACGGTGATGCCCGTTCCGATCAGCGTCACGCCTTTTCCGACCACGGTGCTGTTATTGACATGCCCGTCGATCTCGGCCGTTGCAAAGCCCTTTCCGACTGCGTTCAGACGGCCAACCGCATTAGCGTAAATGGACTCTCCGTTATATGCAGGCTGCACAGCCGAGGAAATCTTGATGCCGTCATGGCCCGTGATGGTTGCGTATTCCAGTTTGGCGTTGGCGTCGATCGAAACACCGTCACCGCCCATATCGGCGTACGCGTCAACGTTCGCGCCAAGCGCTTCGCCGCTGGCATAGGCGTAGGCGTAATCGGAAAGCTCGCCGACATAGGCTTCAATATTCACATAACGGCCTTCGATCGTTACAAGGCTGCCGCTGAGGCCCGTAATATTGACTGCGCTTACCAGCTTCAGGTTGGAGTCCGCATGCGCGTAAGGCCGCACGCCAAGGCCATAGGTATCCACGCTTGTGATGGTCTCCGAACGCTTCATGGAAGCCTCGGCATAGATATTGACGGCGTTGAAGCGATTCGTAATGCTCGTGCCGCTTCCGATGCTGACTGTGGAAGAGGAATCAATATCTGTTGTCGATTCGGCCGAGCCCAGCGCCACCACGCCGCCGGACACTATCCGCGACTCGGTGGTGATCTGGTCGCCGGCTCCCGCCGAAGCCTTGATCGTCAAATCGCCAAAGTCTGCCGAAAGCACCGCGCCGCTGAGGATCGTAACCGCTGCGCTGCGGCTGAGTTCATTCCCCGCCTCCAGCATTGTGCCGCTGAAGAAGCCGCCGCCGTCGGCATAGGAACGCGCGATCATGAACGCGGTGGATACCGCCTGAACCGTCAGAGACTTCCCCGCTGCCAGCGTACCGCGCACCGTCACGCTGTTGCTTGCGCCAATACTGTTCCAGCCCTTGGTATAGACCGCATTTATGCCAAAGCCTATGGAAGTGCCGATCGCCTCAGACACCGCGGCGGTGTAATCCTCTGCGCTGACCTTGATGCTGCCGTCGGCCGTCACGTTGCCGTCGATACTGGCTTCCGTCCTGTAATGGCCGCTTGTAGGAAGCTTGGTGACGCTGATGGAGGCAAACGATACGGTCGTGCCGTTGTTAATCTCCGTCGAAGCGCTGCCCGCGTTGTAGGCGCGGATCAGTACATCGCCGCCGGATACGATATCCGTACCGCTCAGCGTTCTGGCCTTGACCTGCTGATAATACAGCGTATTGTTATCCGTATATTCCTTGACGACGATCTCCGTCTCATCGGAGTCGTCGGCCTTCTGTTTTTCCTCAACCGTGTAGATTCTATAGTAGCCGACCTGCGCGTCAGCACGCGCTATCGACACGCTGAGAAGCGATATGTTGCCCGGCTTGGCGCAATACGCATAGGCGGTCGCATTGCCGATCGCCACGACGCTTACGTCGCCTTCGGCCTCAATGCGCACGTTGGAAACATAACTGTCCACGCTGTCCGCGGTATAGGCCACGGCCGTCAGGCTGCCGATCGTAAAGAGTCCAACGCCGAGGGCGGTGACCGCATAGGCCTTGGAGTTGCTGATCGTCCGCGCCTTGACCAACATGTCGCCGCCCACCTGGATCAGCGATTTCTGATCGCCGCTGCCGGAACCGGAAACGAAGGCGCTGTTGTTCGTTCGCGCATAGCTGCGGGCCGTGTTGACCGTTACGCCGAAGAGGCTGATGCTGACGTCCTGATTATTGCCATCCTCAGAGCCCGTCGGGCCGCCGACCCGTGAAAGCGCATAGCCGTAGCCGTCGTTCAGGTTGACGTCCGGATCGGCAGGCTCTACGGAAACGATATCGCTGAATACGCTCAGAGAGCCGCCCACCTGCATGATGCAGCCGGAGCCAAGGCTGAGATAGGCGGATTGATTGATATTCAGCGTGGAGCTGACTTGATTGACCGCCACATTGGCCAGCGATATCGAGAAGCTGCGCGTGCGGCCCTCGGCCAGCGTTCTTGTATAACCGGTCGTCGTCACCGAAAAATCTCCCGCCGTCTGGATCGTGCCGGTGCCGCTGATATAGGCATAGGCGTTGCAGGCGTTGGAGGCATAGGCCAGATTGGCAGAGATCGTCACGAGTCTCAGCTCTACGCCGACCTCGCCGGCGGGGCCGACGCCCGCGTAAGAGATCGCATAATAGGTATTGTTAACGTCGATAGTCGCTGCGGCGATCGTTTTGCCGGCGCCGCCGTTGATATATGCCATAAAGGTACCGCTGGCGTTCGCGTCGGTTAGCAGCAGCGATACGCAGATGCCCGTCACGCTGTTGGCCGCTGTGGCGACGTCCGCTTTGGCATAGGAGCGGGCTTTGTTATTGACCGTGAGCGTTCCGGTCAGTTCAAGGCCCGCGCCGTCGATATAGGCGCTGGAGGCGCCGTTGAACAGCGCGGTCGCCACACAGGCGTCCACACTGACGAGCTCGATTTCCAGCTCCGAATCGCTGCTGCCGTTGCTGCCGACCGTAGCGACCGCGCCGCAGCCCTCGGTATTATTCATGGTGGAGAGCACGCTTACGCTCTTTGCCGTAAGCGTATTGGCCTCCGGCGTATCGCCCGTCGAGAGGGGCGCGCCCTTTATGTAGGCTTTCTGTGTCGCGAGAACCTCGGCGTTTACCACGTTTATCGTGATCGCCACGGCGCCGATGGATACTTCCACGCCCTTGATGACAGCGCTGGCGGTGGACTTGCCCGTAACGTTGACGGTGACGTCTCCATCCGCGGTGACGGTCCCGAGCCCTGTCAGTGTCAGGCCGGCAATCGCCGCGGATTTCGTCTCGGCATACGCCACATTGACCATGCCCGAAGCAAGGCTCAGGGCTACGCCGCCGGCGGCCGGTGCGACCTCGGAATTGGCGAAGGAGACATATTCCGTCGTCACGCTGATATTCCTGGCGGTGATGCTGCCGCTGCTCTCGAGCAGAGCTTCAAACGTACCCTCTGCATAGGAGTAGCCGACCATAACGCCCACGGCGACAAGGCCGAAGGAGATATTCTGGATGATCGCAGACGCGTTGGAGGTTCCGGCGCTGTGCACCGTGATATCGTCCGTCACCTTCAGATCGGCGGCAGCGGCCTTTGCGCGTCCCGTGGCGTTGGCCGTAGCCGCCGCGCAGTTGGCGGTGACCGCGACAGCGCCGGCCGAAGCGGAGAAGATATAGGCCTGCGCCATGTTGCTGAAGCGCCCGCGCAGGGTCTCCATCGCATTCTGGGACGTGGCAATGGAGTAGCTGGTGGACGGCGTTTTCTCATTCAGCGAGGAGGATACGGTAAGCGAGCCCGTGACCGTAACAAAGGCCTTTCCGCCCAGCATGGCCTCCTGCACAGCGGTGAGAAGAGCCGTAGCAGAGGAAATGTTCACGGAGTACTTGGACACGCTGACATTGGCGACGACCGCATAAGCGTGCGCGTTGCCGACTGCGGCAATATTCAAAACGCCAAGCGCGGCACAGCCGCTGCTCTCCGTATCCGAGATCCTGACGCCCGTGCCCCTGACAACGGCGCGGTTCGATCCGTCGTTGAGGGCGACGGCAAAGTTCAGCGCCACGGAGATATAGCCGGCGGTGCCGGTCAAAACAATCGCGCGCGCCTCGGAATTGTTGGAATCCGCGCCTGTTCCTGCGTTCACGCTCAGGGAAGCGGCCTTCATAACCGCTCCGGTCAGATCGACCAGCGCCCAGTTCGCAGACTTGATCTGGGCAAGCGCCACCGTCGCGCCGACGGCCACGAAGCCGCCCACAAGACTCGTCGTAATGACCTCCGTGTCGCCGGAAAGCGCTGCCTGAGCCGTCACGCCGCCGCTGGCCTCGATATTGGCGCGATATATGGCCGCATAGTTGACGATCCGGTTAAAGGCCAGCGCCACAATGCCGTTGACGGCGATCACACCGCCCGAAACGCCGAAGCCGTGTATGACCGACGCGCCGGCTATGCTGCTGCTTACCTCGACGGAAGCGGCCGTAATCCTGCCGGCGGCGCCGTTTGCCTTAGCGCCCGCGGCCGGAGCCACGGCTGAATCCGGCGTTGCTCCGATAAAGCTGTAAACGCTGAGTCTGTTGATGGAAACGGCTACGGTAGCGCCCACCGCCACAGCGCCAAAGGACGCGCTGATGATGAAAGCTTTCGCGTTGGATTCAAAACTGCCTGTTCCGTTGCCGCCTGTCACCGCCAGCTTGACAGCGCCAGAAGAATTCAGCGTCACGCCCTGGCCGATGAAGTTATCCACGCGCGTACGGTTGATGACCAGCGCCACGCCCGCGTTCACAGCCACGCCGCCCGCTGCGACGCCTGCCGCTGCGGCTATGGCATTGGCGCAGCCATGGGTCGTCACCGAGACGTTTCCGACCGTAGCCGTACCGCTTTGCGCGCTGCCTATCTCAGCATCGCCGGAGATGGCCGAGCGCACACTGGCTTCAAAGTAGGCAACGCCTGCGGATACGGAGACCGCACAGGCGCCTCCGGCGATCGCCAGCGTGACCGTCAGGACCTGACCATAGTTCAGTCCGGCCTCGACATCGACGGTGTTCGCCTTAATCACGTCGCCGCATATGTCGGCGGTGACGCTTGAAAACACCGTCAAAACGGCGATCGATACGCCCACGCCGACCAGGCCGCCCGCCGCAGTTACGCCGATAAGACGAATGGTGGAGCCCGCGCCGCCAGTCTTGCTGTCGGCCGTGCTGTTGACATTCGCTATGGAGTTGAGGAAATCCCTTGAGCCGTCCGTGGCGGGCGTCTGGAACGCATTGCTGCTCGGGCTTGCGCCGGAAACCGCCGAAACCTTCAGCGCACCGCCGGCGCTTAGCGTCGCGCCGTCCTCTACCACCGCGCGCACATCCGAGAAGAGCACCGCTACCGACACGCCTACGCCTACGCCTGCGACGCCGCCAATAGCGAGCGTGCCGGAGATCATGTTGGCCTTGATCGCGTCCGCGGCTTCCACGCTGAGATCCCGGTAAGCCGTTACGCTGGCTCCGCCTGCGATCACGGCCGCCGTGCTGTCGTTATAGGTAACGGTCTCGCCGCTCGCCGTCACCGTGACAGCCGAAGGCGAGATCTCAATGCTCGCGGTGTCGTCGTGTGCCTCATCGGCCTGCATGCCGGAATCACTGGTCTTGAGATCGTCCTTGCTGGCCGCGACAAAGCTGCCGGAGGCGTCCTTTTTGAAGTATGTATGCTTGTTATCCGTCTCCGAAACAGGCGTATACTCGTTTTTCAGGCTGTCATATATGTAGAGCTGTCCGGATGTGTCCTGCCCGAACTCGCTGTAATCCTTATCGTAGACCGCGTCTCCGGAACCATCGGAGGCCAGCATGTCGTCGAGACTGTCGACCTGTACGACGGAACTGCCGTCCTCATGCAGAGCTTTCGAGTTGCCCTCGCTGAAGGAAGCGTCCACCTGTGTCTGCGGATCCATAACGGAGCTGACGATATAGGGCGTTTTTGTGCCCGTATAGCCGCCCTCGATCTGGATCATAGCCGTGCCGCTGCGATAGTAGCAATCGCTCGTTTCGTTTCCGTCGCTGTCCAGCTTGACATAGAGCATGTCGCCATCGGCGTCGGTATAGAGCATATAAGAGTTGTCATCCGAATCCGTAAATATCTGCTGCTGATCGACGGATACCATGGACTCGCCTGCGGTCTTTCCGGTATACTGGTCGCCCAGCGTGCCGTTTGCATTGATAAGGTAATACTCGGTTACCGTTTCGGTTCCGTTTTCATAGCTGAGCTTTACTACCTTGTCGCCGGTTTTTGTCAGATATACGGGCAAGGATACGAGGCCGGCCGGATCGCCGAGCTTCGACGACACATCGCCGTCGGGATCGAAGGTGTACATCTCCTGCACTTCGTCGGGGTAGATGGTGTCGTGCGTATCCTGATCGGGTCTGCTGCCGACGAGTATGACGGAGGCCGTGGCGCCTACGCCGGCAACGCCGCCGCCAGCCAGCGAAGCAGAGACCGACAGCACGTCGCGATTGGAAGCGGCAAGCACGGATACGTCGTAGCCGGAAACCGTATTGCCTTGGCCAATTGTCGCGCCAATGGAGTTGTAGCTGACGCTCACAAGCACCGTCACGCCCACGCCCGCCACGCCCGCGACCGCCGCCGTGACCACGATGGCGATCAGCTCATAGCTGTCGACGGCCTGTACAGTCAGGTTGCCGGCCGTTTTCGAGGACATGAGCGTAACGCCGGATTCCGTATATGCCAAAGTAACGACCTTTGTGATGATTACGTCGATCGTACCGCCGACGCCCGCCGTACCGCCGCCGGCGACGCCCGCCGCATCCGCCGTAACGAACTCTTCGGAATACGCGCCGATCAAAATGCTGCCGGACAGGGCCGCAACAGAGCCGCCCGCTGTAACGTAGGCTTCCGTATTGTTATAGAAATATGTGACGACCGCAACGGCGGAGATGCCGGCCACACCGCCGGCGCCAAGGCCTGCGCCGATGTTATACAGCTCGCTGTGCGAGCTCGCGGTAACATACGCGTCTCCACTCGCGCTCACGCTCCCGCCAAGGGCGGCGATCACATTGTTCTGGAATACCAGCACATTGACGTCGCCAGCCACGCCTGCCGTACCGGCCGCGCCAAACGCAAGCGCCATCAGCCACAGATCGTCCCGTGCGGCGGCGGTAACGGATACGTCGCCCGCCGCGCTGACGGAGCCCGTGCTCGGCAGCACATGGCCATTCGCGTCCATGCCGCCAACATAGGCCTGAACATCTTTTGTAAATACCAGTATAACGACCGTCGCGCCTACGCCGGCTGTGCCGCCGACGCCGAGCGCGCCGGCGAAGTTCATTATAGTGGATTCGTCATCGGCCTCCGCCACAAAGTCGGAGCCCGTCGAAGGCGCGGCGCCGGTTCCGTCCGCCGCCTCGCTGTGCGTCTCCACCTTCACGTTGTCGCCGAGCGCCGCTCTGACAACATTGCGCGCCACCAGCGTGTTCACTACGCCCGAAACGCCCGCCGTTCCGCCTACGCCGGCGGAAACGGAAGCCATGACGATATCCTCGCTCGCAATCGCGGACACGATCACGCCGCGGCGGCGCGATTTACGATTGGGCAGATATACGCCCGCGTCCGTAACGCTGCCGGCCGTATATTTGCCGTTTGCTATCAGCGAAACATAGTCGCCCACCACGGACGAAACCGAATTCTTTATGACCGCCGTAGAGATGGTTGCGCCCACGCCCGCCGTGCTGCCGGCAGCAACTCCGCCCGCCACCAGATAGGTATGGGTCACTAGATAGCTGATCACGCCTATGGAGTCATAGGCCGTAACGACCGTGCGCTCCAGGTCGGAGGAGCCGGACAAAATCTCCGCCGTCAGCGTGCTCTGGCTGACCAGCACGGGAATCGTGCCCGCGACGCCATTCGTTCCGCCCGCGACCGCCAGCGCGATACCCAGGTACCAGTCTTCGCCTTCGGCGCGCACATCGACGCTGCCGCCGCCCGCGCTCAGCCGAGCGCGCTGTCCCACTGAGGCCAGCAGCAAGCGTTCAAACACATTGACAAGTATCGTCGCGCCAACAGCAATCCCGTTGGGAGCTGCGGACAGGCTGATCTCTATAACAAGCTGCCATGCGTCGCCCAACGCCGCCACGGTAATTCCCTTGCCGGCCTGGATCACCGCATCATCGCCAATGGCCGCACGCGTATCGGACAGAGAAACCAGCACGCCCAGCGTACCGGCGATAGAACCGCTCTTGGCGATGGAAAGCGCCGCCAGCACATTGATAAGTTTATCAGCATTAGCCGCCTTCACGCTGATGCTGCCGCCGGTGGAGATCAGGGTGGTCGCGTCGCCGATGACGGCCTGCGATTCCGATTCGTCCACGACGACCGCGATCGTCGCACCTACGCCCACTGTACCCGCCGTTCCCGCAAGTGCGAGCGACGCGAGCGTCAGCGACATATCCATGCTGCTGGAAATGTTCATATCGCCGCCGCTGACGATCCTCGTGCGGCTCGCCGCAAGCGAGCGCACAGTATTCTTTGCGGCTATGGCATTGATCGCGCCCGAAACCGCGGCGGAGCTTGCAGCGTTCGTGTTGATGGTCGCGGCCGCCGTGATCACCAGAATGTCGGAGTCACAGGCGGCGCTCTGCGTATATGCTCCGCCGGCCGTGATGCTAACGTTCGGATTAACGGAAACCGGTACGAGCGTTCCATATGTGCTCAGGTCGTAGGTGCAAGCGACATATTTGCCGAAGGTGGAATCCACCTCGAAAAATTCGCCCGTAGCGATCCCGTTGCCGTCCAGCCGCTCGTACAGGGAAATCCTGTCGCTTTGGTATACCAGATAGCGCTGGGTCTCGTCGCCGTCGGTGACGGTGATCGTCTCCTGGTCGCGTCCTACGCGCGTCTCGACGGCGGAACGGTTGAGCAGGAAAGCTATGGTGACGCCCACGCCCGCCTTGGCGTTCGAGAAGGAGAGCGCGCCGGCGATGATACGCGCCGTGGAATGATCGGCGGCGCTGAGCGTCATATCGCCCGACAGCTCTGCCGTTACGTTATTGCCGATGCTGGCGCAGGTCGAATTATAGAAGAATATCATGGCGATGGAACCGCCGACGCTGGCCGTAGAGGTAGCGCCCGTGTCTATGCTGCCGGCAATGGCCTCGGCATAGTAATTGTTCATCGACAGGAAGTTCATGAGGTCGATGGCGTTCAAAAGGCCGTCAGTGCTGATGTTCAGATCGACGGTATAGGCGGCATTGGCGTCCTTTTTATGGATATCGATCATGCCGAGCTTGCCGCTGCGCTTGAGCGCGGCGCGGGTGGCATCGTCCATATAGATGCCGCTGCTCTTGAAGGTCGAATCGGTAAAGAGATTGCTGAGGCCAAAGGCGCTGACGTAGTCGTCCATTGTGACAGCCTTCTTCTCAGCGCTGAGCGAGAAGCCGCCGCCGCGAATGGTCATATTGTCGCCGACGCTGGCGAATATCTCATTATGTGCATATACGAGCGCGAACGACGCGCCTACGCCGACCGCCGAGCCCTTGGAAACGCTGATGGCGCCTGCGCGCAATGAGATCTTGCTCTTATCGGTGGCGGAAATCTCAATGTCGCCGCTGCCCGCGTCCAGAAGCTGCCGGTCAGTGTCGCTTGTGCCGCCAACCATGGTCACGCCGGACTTGGCATAGGAGACCACGATAGCGATGGCGCCCGCGACGGAGGCCCTGCTGCCGTTGCCGGAGGCCGCGCCCGCGATCGCCTGCGCTGCAAGCAGACCCGGGAACAGACCGTCCATATTCTGAGTCATATCGGCTTTGGCGCTGAAGCCGGCAGTCGTGCCGGCAGCGGTGCTGCCGCTGATGTTCGTCTGATCGGCGGTACCGGTCGTCGTAACGTCGCCGCCGACCAGTACGATCGCTTCATTTTTATTGACGCTGAGCGCTACCGCCGCGCCTATGGAATTGGCGCTTAGTGCAAAGCTCATGGCTATGCCGCTGGCCTTGACCTGGAAGTTGCCGTGGTTTTCAGCCAGCATATCGACGGCGGTCGCCGTAAGTGAACCGGCCAGGTTGGCGTGCGCCTTGTGCTGCGTGATATTGAGTCCGACCGCCGCCGCCACCTGAAGCTTATTGGAGGTCGCGCCCGTGTCGGCGCCGGTCAGCTCGCTGCCGTCCTCCGCCTGTGTTTTGGAGGTATCGGTATTGTCTTTGGTCGCCTTCTTGCCCTCGTCGGTCGTGTCCTTGGTTTCTTCCTCGCCCTCGGTCTGCGTGTTCTGGGACTTTAGGACGTTCGTGGAGGTCGAATTATTGTTGTTTGTCTTTTCGGCGTCCTCGCCCTCCTGCTCGCTGTTGCCGTTCTTGTCCAGCTCTCCGTTGACCGTCGAGGACGTCTTGTTGCCGGAGTTGGTTGTGCTGTTCTTATCGCAGATCTCGCCGCTGGTGACATCGTTGGCAGTTTCCTCAGCGGTGGCGGCGGTATTCTTATACTTTTTGGAGATGCGGTCCATGTCCGCGCCGATAGCCGTCGCCAGAGCCTTGACCACATCCTGATCAAAGGTCTCGGCGCTGATGAACGCGCCGCCCGCGCGTAAAACGCCGTTTCCAAGAAACTCTGCATCCACATAGGAGTAAATGATGGACAGCGCCACGCCCGCGCCCACGGCCGTTTCGCCGCCGGCGGAAAAGCCGCTGGCCATGGTCAGAGACTTGCCGGTCTGGGTAGCCTGAATACGCATGGAGGCCAGCACGCAATTCTCGCGGATGAAGTCCTCTTTCTTTTCCGCCGCAGTCTTAAGCTCGTCGTCAAGATATAGATAGTAGACATTGCCGTCGTTATCGGTATAGGTCGCCTGCTCTGCCACAGGGGCAGCGCTGCTCGGCAAGTCGTAGATTTCAAAATCGTAATTGCTGTCAGGATTCCGCCAGTAATAGCCCTTGCTGTCGTCGCGTTTGGTAAACTCGTACACAAGATAGGAGCTTTCACCGCTGCCTATACGGTACACCAGATAATCGCAGCCATTGACGCGCGCGGTCAACTGGTATTCGCCATGCAGCGTCGGAGTGCCGTCGATCTCTTCAAACGCCGCTCCGTTGAGGCGGTAATAGCGCGTTACGGTCGATGCGTTATACGCGGCGTCATATTCGGTCGCGGTCAGCTTATAGACGATGTGCCCAAGCAGCTCCTCATCGTCCATGGTATTATAATCATCGTCCGTGAACGTCTTGGCGTCATAATCGATGCCGGACATATCACGGTTGACACCCGTTACCGTTATCCCTGTGTTTTCATCGATGTAGGCCCGCACATAGTTGTAAACCAGCGTCACAGCCGCGGAAGCGTCCAGAGAAACATCCTTTGTCGCGCCCTGATCGCCCGCGCCGTCCGTGGAGAGCGGGTCGGTGCCGGAGGCTGTGATGGTCTCAGCGTCATGCACACAGTCGGCCGTGACGTCGATGGTGCCGGTCGTTACCGTGCGGTTCGTTCCTACGCCCGCATACACCGTCATCGTGGAAAGATCGAGTCCGAAGGAAGCGCCCACGCCGATGGTTTTGCTGCTGTTGGCCGTCGGACTGGTGGTGGGCCCGCCGGGGTTCGGATCGGTGGCTTCCGCCTGGCAGAAGGTTGCCGAAATGGTCAATCCCTTGACCGTATCTCCGTAAGCATATATCTCGGGCATCGTAAAGACATAGCTGATGCTCGTCTGACCGCCGTTTTCCTCAATAACCGTAAGATCCGCGGTCTTGGCCTTGTCGTCGACGTCCTGATACTTCAGCGTTACCTTATGGGTAGCGTCCAACTGGAGCTTGTAGCCGGCGGCAGGCGTCAGCTTAACAACGACGCGGTCGCCGGCCTTGGCTTTGTTGCCCGCTGCGTCGGTCGTGATCTGGCCGTTCGTGTTGCCCTCAAAGCTGATGGTGCGCAGATCCTCCTCGAAGCCGACCTTGATGGTCAGCTTTGCGTCGTCAGGCACGCCCTCCGCTAAAAGATCGGGCATGATGAAGGTATAGGTGAAGGATTCCGCGTTCAGCGGGCCCGTCGGCGCCGTGACGGTGAGCTTAGCTTTGGTATCGGAGCGGGTCACTGTAACGTTCTCGTCGTCGAGCATATAGCCGTCGTCGATGGTCACAATGATCGAAATCGTTTGATCCTTTGTCTGGGTGCCGCTGATTTTGACCGTGCCGCCCACGGACGCGTCCACCACAAGCTTCGAGGCGTTTTCGCCCGTGCCGTCGGTGGATTCGGTAAGGCCAGTTCCGGTGGAACCGTCGCCGGAATCGCCGTCGGAGGCGCCGCTCTGGGTATTCTTGTCAGCCAGACCGCTGCTGGTGACCGCGGAGGTGCCCGTAATATCGTCCGCCTGATTCGATTCGGCCTTGATAACCGTATCGCCATAAACCGTAATGCTCCTCAGCGCATCATAGGCGCTGTCTGCGGGCAGGTCGCCAATCAGCGCCTTCGTCGTACCGTTGACCACGGCAACGGCCACCGAACCCGCCACGCCGACCTTACTGGCGCCCGCGCCGGCGATCGCCTGGGTAACGAACGCACACTGCGGGACCGTAGGCGCGACCTCGACGTCGAGACTCAGCCAATTGCTGAGCTGATCGAGCGCGGATGTGGCCAGCGCCTTGACGGTGCCCTTGATCATCTCCTGCAGCTTGGACTGCATGACGCCCGCTACATTGGTTTTCAGGCTGTTGATAAAGGCCTTGAGCTGCTGAATATCGATCAGGTTTCCGACGAGATATTCCAGCACGCTGTTGCCGGCATTCGTCAGCTGCGTCATAAGCGTGCTGCGGACGGCGGCGCCCGCGTTCTTAAACGTGTCGCCAAGCGCCTTTGTGATCTTATCCTGCAGGGTCCCAATACCGGCGTTGGTAAAGCCTGTTGCCAGATCGCTCATAACGATCTGTGCAAGCTGGCTCAGCGTCGCGCTGAGCAATTCCGTGCCCATGGTCTTCAGCATGGCGTTGCGCTGCTCGCCCTCCGGATACAGCGTCAGGAAGTTGCTGATGCCTTGTTTGAGCTTTGTGATCTGCTCTTTCACCATCTCCTCGATGTTTGCCGAGAGCAGATTCTCAAGTCCCGAGCCGTTAAGCAGCGAGGCGGCCATATTGCCCATGACCTGCCCGACCAGATCCGCCAGATACTCTACCGGATCGTTCGTGCTATCGCCGTTGCTCAGCGTAAAACTAAGGGTCATATCCTCAAACATGGAGGCGATGCCCAGCGTTTCGGCCAGTTCGTCCACCAGTTTGAGAACTGTTTCCTTGAAGAAGATATCTACAATATTATCGGGCGTCGGCGACGCTTGAACGACCGTCTTTTTGATGAGGGGCGCGACCGTGGCGGTAAGCGTAAGATAGTTGGCGGTGATCGCAGCGTCGTCTATATGAACGAGATTATCATAATTGACAATATTGATGGCCACGGCTACGCCAACGCCCGTGGTGGCCTTGGTCGCCGAGGCGTTTGCATAGATCGCGGCGTCCGTATCGTTCTGCGCGGTAATGGAAAGCTTCCCGTTATCGGGGTCAACGGTCGCGGGATCGCCGTCGTAATCGTCGGCAATGACGGTTATGCCGCCCGCCAGATAGGCCTCGGAGCGGTTCGTTTGTATGTTCAGCGTAAATCCGGCGGCGACCTGAATCGTGCCCTCGGAGGTCTGCGCCGTCTGCCGGCCGTTTGTGGAGTTGAGTATGGACTGCGAATTGGTATTGCTGGAGCCGGTTTTTCCGGAGAACTTGCTGCCGCCCTCTATATAGCCGTCCGCCTGTTTATCTGCTTCCCCTGATTCCGAGCCGTCGTCGCTGTCCTCCGAATCTCCGGACGTCGAGCCGGAGTCGCCGGAGCCGGCGCTGGTGCTGCCCGCACCGGCCGCACCGGAGGCGCTGGCGCGTGAGGTGGATTTCAGGCTTGAGCGTGCGAGCGCAGAAATGGATACATTCCTGGCGTGCAGACTGTTTTTCACATAGGCGGTAGCCGAATCGTTCAGAATCGTGATGGCGAACGAGCCGCCGACCGCGGTCTTGCCGGAGGCTGCCGCGTTGGCCGCCACCTGACGCGCCGCCTTGCTTTCTGCCGAAAGCTTGACGTCGCCTGTTGAGTAAAGCGCATTGTGAGAGGCCAGATCGCCCAGATAGGCCTGCACGCATACGCCGGAGATGTCAAGCGCGAGCACAGGCGTGATGGAAATCCCGCCCGCGCTGCCCGCAATGGCTTTCATGGTCTCGGAGAGGTTGTTGAGCGCCGTTATAGCGATACTGCTGAGCTTGGTATCGGCCTTTTGGGTCAGCCTAAGACCGTTCTCAAGGCCGGCCACGGTATCGACGCCGACGACCGCTACGGCAATGCCCGCGCCAACGCCGAGTTTTCCCGCCGCCTTGTCGGAGGAATTGGCGTCGGCCTGCGTCACATAGGTCTCATGCGCCTCAGCGGCCAGCTTCAGGGCGCCCGCGCCAATGACGATTATCGAATAGACGGCCTCCTGTACGGTCGTTTTCTTGGTGCTGTAATAGAATTCATCGTCGTCGTCCCCGTCTTCAGCCACATACATCAACTGGCCCGTGAGTATCAGCGCGCGGGTCTTTGCACCCACAATATGTACGCTCACCGCGCCGCCGATGCCAATATCGCCCGCCGAATAGCCCGCGGCGCTGACAGCCTTGGAAACCATGCGATCCTGCGAACTACCGGAGGCCGCGGTAACGCTCAGCGCGTCCGCTTCAATGTTGCCGGAAGCAATATAGGCATTGTTCTTGTGCTGCGTTACGGTCACGTTTACCGCGACTCCGAGGCTGACGGAGGATTTTGCGGCGGCTGTGCCGGTGTTGGACGGATCGTCTGCAAACACGCCCGTCACCACGATGCTGGCCGTGGCGTTCTTGAGAACAGGCACGGTATAGGTGTATGCGCCGGCGCTGTTTGCCTTGACCGTCGTTGTAGTCGGATCGCTCGTGCCAACGGTCGTCTTGACCGTGACGCTCGCTATCTTCTTGCCCGTGCTGGGTGTAATGATAAAGGTGAGGGTCTCGTTGGAAGCAGCCTTTTTGGGCCCGCTGACCGTACCGCCGTTGGCGCTCGTATCGGTATAGGTGACCGTATTGGTCTTGGAAGCATCCTCGGAGATCGACAGCTGAATGCCGATCCGGCCGGTGCCTGGGTTCTCAGGAACCGTCCAGCTGCTTAAGTCGCTGCCGGTGATCGTCGAATAGCTGCCGGTCATCTCGCCGGCCGCATTGAACATTGCATACGCCAGCGTGTAGTTATAGGCGCCTTCTATCAGCTTCGCGCCCTTATTCAAGGTGACCTGCTCGCCGCCGTCAACGCGCGTATCCGAGAACGTCATCCACTGCGCCGCTGCGCCGTCCGCGCTGATATCCACGGCGCTTCCGCCGGTGGTATTATAGACCTCTGCCAAGAATATCTCGTTGCCCTTTTGGCCAAACGTCACTACAATGCTGCGGGCGTTCTCGCCGATGCACACGCGGTAGATGTCGCTCGTATACTGGAGCGCGTTGCCGTCGCCGGAGCTCAGCGCCGTACCGCTGATCGTAGCGATAACGGCCCCGCCCTCGCTGACCGTAATGCTTTCCACCTTGTAGCCCGCGTCCGGCGTAACGGTCAGCACGACCCAGTCGCCCTTTTTACCGTCGTTCATCGTGGAAACGCCGCCCGGCAGCGTCGCTTTTCCGTTTGTCGGCGTGTTGATGCCAAGGCCCACGGTGATCGCTTCAAACTTGGCGCGCAGCACGCCCGCCATACCGCTCGGGACGTCGCTCTTGTTCAGCATCCAGGTATCGTTATCGCCGCTGCCCTTGGTCAGATTGACCGTATGCTCCTCGCCCATCTCGTCGGTGTAGGTGAAGGTCGCCGAGCCCGCGGTCGTATCCAGGCGATAGCCGGCGTCCGGGGTGAGTGTAAAGATATAGTTTCCGGCGTCGTTGAGACCGGTATTCAGCTTGGAAATACTGCCGTTCCACGGCTGACCGTAGGAGAAGGTCACCGTTCCGATCTTCTCGTCCGGCTTGGCGGCTTTCTGCGTGCCGACGTTGCCGGCGCTGCCCGCGTCAGGGTCCGCGGTGGCGGTGGCGGCTGTGTCCGCACTCGGCAGCACGCCCGTGGCGTCGGCCGTTACCACAGCCTTGGTCTTGGCGTTGGCCTTCAAGGTCAGCGCGCCGCCCGCGGTTACGCTGCGCGAGGTGTCGATATAGGCGTTGTTGTTATTGATCGTAATACCGACCGCCAAAGCGCCTGTCGCCTGTACGGAGCGCGAACTTTCGGTAGCGGGAGTCTGGCTCGTGTTGCCAGTGGCTGTGAATTCGCAGCTGATCTCCACATTGGCGTTGGGCATGGTGAAATAGTAGAGGCCGCCCTTATTGGAGCAGCTTACAGTCGTCCCGTCGGACAGCTTGACGCTCAAAGAATCTTCCTTATATATATGTGAGCTGGCGGGATTGATCAAAAGCCAAACCTTTTCGCCCGTCTTGGCGCTCCTGACATTCGAAAGGACCGCGCCGTTTGTCATCGTGCCGGCGGAGGTGATCGTATATTCGCCGCTGACCGCCGTTTTGGGCTTGTCGAACCAATAATCGCCCGTGTCGGCTTCCTCATCCGTGCCGCCGGCGCCCTCGTTGACTATATCGTCAATGCCCGTTTCGTTGTCGTCCTCCTCTGTAAAGAGGTCGCCAATATCGAGATCCTCTCCGTCTTCATCCGTATTCACGGCTCCTTTTTCGAAGCTGGCATACACGATGACGTAGGTCGCGTTGGTCGGCACGACGAAGCTGTACTTGCCGTCGCTGTCCTTTTGGATGACCCAGCAGCCGTTCAGCGTGCCGGTGGCGCCGGACGCCGCCGTCTTGAACGCAGATTCGCCGGCCGCCAGATAGGTATAGGTGAGCGCGCCGATATGATAATCCGTATCCGGCGTGGCGCTCACAGTGATCGTGCTGCCGGGAGCGGCCTTGGCAGAGCTCAGGCTGATTTTCCCATTCTCTGTGTCGCTCTTTTTGATGACCGCGCCGTCCGTACCCTTGATCTTGTCGATCACCTTGCTGATGGCGTTTTTAAAGGTGCTCAGCAGCGAATCCTTGAGCGAATTGAACTTTTCGTTCTTCATGACCTCGCCAAGCAGAGAGGACACAAGCAGCTTGACGGAGCTCATGGTGCTCTGCTCGCCGCTGTCGCTGCCGCTGCCCGCAGAAGCGGCGGATGCGGAGGTCGCGGTGGTCGTTACATTTTCATTGGAGATCGAAGTGATGGAAACATCGCCGTTGCCCGCGGAGATCTGTCCGCCGCGGGAGATGAGGCCGTTGTCGTCAGTCAGGCGGCACACGGCGGCTGATACGTCCTGTATGACCACAGAAAACGCAAAGAAGCCGCCAAACACGGAAAAGCTCGGCGGATTGGCCCCCTTGGTCGCCGTAGTGGTCACCGTCGCATTTCCGGAAGCCGCCAGACTGACGTTGTCGGAAATGGAATACACCTTGCCGTATACGTTGACGTGCGAGTTGATGACCGCGACGGAAACCGCCAGCGATATGGGCAGCTTTCCGGTGGTGGCCTTGGAAGTGAGGGTCACGCTTGTAGCCGTACTGAGCGATACGGAGCGCTGCGCCGTAATGACAGCGTTTGCGCCGACAGTCACGTCCGCCTCAAGTACGCATACGCTCACCGCCAGCGGGATGAACGCCTTGGAGAGCAGATCGTTGCTGGCGTTGACGCTGACGGTGGCTTTGGCGGCCGCAGTCACGGTCGCAGCGGCCGTCAGGCTGCCTTGAATATCGATCGTGGCCGAGCCGACCTTAACGTTGATAAAGTTCAGCGAACCGGTCGCGCCCGCTAGGTCGATCATGCCCTTTGTTTGGGCAGTCGTTGCCGACAGACTGAGCGCGCCGCCAGACGCGTTCAAAGTCACGCCCTCGCCCACAAGAATGCTCGCGACGCTTGCGCAGTCGAACAGGCTGAACGCTACCTTGTAGGTGCCTGTGTCCACCTCGGGCTCCGCGCCGTAATTGAAGCCGAACTGCGTATCGGTATCGAGCGCCGTCACGATGATGCACGCGCCCTCGACCGTAAAGTCTATTGGATTGCCCTCGGCGTCAAGCGGGCGCTCAAAGCTGATCTCTTTTCCGTTGAAAACTAGATTCAGGCTCGGCGCGCTGATTTCATAGCGGATTGTCAGCGTCTCTGCCTGAAACACCAGATTGGACAGAAACACGTCGCCGCTGCCGATCACGATCTTTCCGGCGGGACTATTATAATAGGTATAGTTGGTTAAGGAAGTCAGACTGATCTCGCTGCCGTCCGCGTCCTTGCATATGCCGTCCGCCCCGATCGTCTTGATAACGACCTCGGCTTTGTTGGTCAAGCCGTCAGTGTAGCTTTCGATGCCGGTCGCGGTTACTGTCAGGCTGCGATTGTCGGTTTCACCGTCGGGCTTACAATCGGCCGTAAAAATGATTTTGTCGCCAAGCTGCCTGATGTTGCTTTCGTCGCCGGTAACGGCTTTGAGCGCGCCCAGGAAATGCGCGCGGTCACCCGCTCCGTCGCCGCCGTCGAGTATCACGCTGGAGGCAGAATTCACGACCGATAAAGACAGCGTGAGAAGATCGTCGCCCGCGCCGCCGTAAGCTGCGATCGTCAGCGGATCTTCCAGCACAGCCGGCGCGCGACCGGAAACCGTGATCGTGTCATTGCCGCCCTCGCCGTAGAGGTAGACGCCGCCGCGCGGCGCGTAATCCCCGATACCTAACGTGTTCTTGGCTACATTGGTCGGGATATCCACCTTGATCGTGTCGTTGCCGGCGCCGCCATAGACTTTTACGCCCGTACAATCCGTAAAAGCAGCTTTGGAGCTGCTGAGCGACACGTCGTAATTGTCCGCAGCCGCCGTGCCAAAAACCTGCAGCTCTGCATCGCTGACCTTGATGGTATTCCCCATCGCCAGATAGATGCCCGCAAGCACCACATTGATCCCGTCGATGGTAAAATTGCCGTTGACCCTGACGTTGCCGGCGGAATTCGCAGTGTAGACGTATTGCTCGCAGGGAATGGTCGCTTCGCCGTCGTCGTCAGTATAGGTGGCGGCGACCCGCTGGTAGCTGCCGTCTGCGTTGGTCGCCAGCGCGTCATGCGCCGCAAGCACGATCTTCAGGTCGTCATTGACGGTAGCCAGCGCCGCGGCAGGCAGAGTGATGTTGACGTCGCCGTTATAGACGCCGTCCTTGATAATGATGGTGATAGTGGCGCTGTTGGAATCGATCGCCTCCAGCGCAGCCGCGACCGCGCGCTGCACGGCGCTGTCCGTATTGGTCACGGTGCTGGACTCAAGCTCCGCGCCATCGTCCGAGCTCGTCACCGTTACTTCTGTCTTGGGCGTATTGTTGAAGGTATAGTCCGTCAGCTTGGTCGCATCGGAATATTGATCCATGCGGTCGTTCGTCGTTGTGGCCGGATCGCTGTTCGGAATGGTTTCTTCGTTTTGGATCTGATGCTCGTTGATGGTCGCCGTGCTCAGGGCGTCCGTAGGATCGGCAGAGTCAACGTCTCCGGAGCCGGCGCTGACCGCGTCGTCGGCAAGAGCCATTCGTGGAAAAGCAATCAGCAAAACGCATGCAAGCAATACCGCCAGAAGCAGCGTCACAAGCCTGTACTTTCTCCCGCAAAAATAACTTTGCATGCCAAGCCCTCCACGAACGTTTCCGCACGAATATAATTGCATTGTAATCTGCTTTTATTATAGCGTTCTCGCTAGGCATATCGCACTATACTTTAGTATAGTTTTTGAGCTAGGTTTTTCAGCGTAGCCACCAGTTTGGCGCGGTTGTCGATCTCCAGTTTGGAATAGGTGTTGGACAAATGGAACTTCACGGTCTGTTCGGTAATGTTCAGCTGCTCCGCAATTTCTCGGTTGCGCAGGCCCTGCGCCACCAGCAAGGCGATCTCCTTTTCGCGCGCCGTCAGCAGCCGGTCGACATCCTGTCCGGCCACTGCCTCTCTGAGCTTTGAGGCGTTGTGATTAAAGCCCGAGGCCAGCAGCCGCACGGTCGCCGTATCGCCGCCGCAGTTTCTGACGGCCTCCAGGATCAGGCCGTCGGAAATCGGAACAAACTCCGCAACGGTCAGCCACAGCCCGTCCGGCACGATCAGTTCCACGGCGGAGGCGAATTCCGCGCTGGCACGCGCGCGATCGCCCATGCCCAGATAGCAGACACCGCGCAGGAGGCTGTAGTATATCTGGTAAACAAGGAATTCCTTTTCTATGCCGAACATGCGCTGCACGGCATCGACCGCCAAAGCGCGTGCATACTGGCCTGTGCTCAACAGATAGAGCGCGTGCGTCCAAAGCGCCAGCGGGTATTCGTAGGCGGTGATGTTCGGGTCGTTCTGTATCGCATACTTGAGGTTGCAGATACCGACGCCGCCCGATACGTTGAAGCGCCCCTCCTTGATCCAGGCCGGCGCGGCGTCGGCATTGCCAAGCGAGATCAGAACCTCCGCATAGGTCAGCGCCGCCACGCTGCGCAGTGAAAGCTGTTCGTGCGAATCGCAGCGGCTCTGCTCCAGTTGTCCGGCGATCGTGTTGATAGCAAAGGTCCAATCGTTCATATCGCATTGATGGATGGCGACATGGCCGATCTGCTTTGCGGAATTGATGATCAGGCGCGTCTGGTTCGTGCTTCTGGCAATATAGTTAGCCTGATAGGCCAGCAGGCGCGCCTGAAACAGATCGCCGCGCTGATAGGCCAGCTCCGATTGAAAAAACTCTGCAAAGCCCTGTCCGCAGCCTGTCAGTATAAAGTAGCGCTCGGCGGCCTTGGCCAGCAGCGCGCCGGCTCTGTTCGCCTGTCCGGGGTCGCGCAGCAGCATCCAGAACAGGCTGTCGTCGCTGAAACCGAAAGCGGTATTACCGTCCGCCACCTGGGAGCGGCGCCCGCCCATATCGCCAATAGCCTCATCAAACAGCCGGATCATCTTGTTGGGCTCGCGCATGACCGGAAGCGCTGAAAGCAGCTTCCATTCGCCCAGAAGCCATCGCTCCTCCGGCTCCGGCCCTATATGCTCTTTGGCCGCCGCCATCGACGCATTGTATCGAGGACATTGCTCTGCGCATGTATATGTACAACGTGCAGTCCATCCGGCAGGAAATGAAGCCCTTCGTCAACGTGATACAGCAGTGCTGCCTGAGCACGCGCGATGCGCTGGCAGAGCTTCCGAACTTCTGGAAATCCCAATCTCTCAAGACGCTTTTGATACAGGTCAATTCACTTGAGGAGCAGGGCGACCGCCTGCAGCGCGACGCCATGCGCCGTCTGTATATTTCCGAGGCTACGGCGCTCGAACGCATCACCTGGACAAAAATGTTCGACTGGCTCGAGGGCTGCTGCGACGCCTGCGAGCATGTAGCAGACACGATTGAAATGGTGGTTCTTAAAAACAGCTGAATCACGCCAGCCGCTTCCGCCGCTCCTTCGGGGCGGCTATTTCTTTTCCAAAAGCATCTGCACCGTGTTTTCAAGCTTCATGCCGCGGGAAGCCTTGACCAATATCGTATCCCCGTTGCGCAGCAGCTCTGGCAGCGCGAAAAGCATGCTCTGCTGCGTTTCAAAATATCGCGCGCGCTGCGGCGCGACAGCCTGCGCGCCCAGAAAGGTCCTTTCGGACAGCGGCCCTACGCAAACGATCAGATCCACGCCGTGCCTGGCTGCATACAGGCCGGTCGCCTCGTGATATTCGTCAGCCTGCCCGCCAAGCTCCAGCATATCGCCCAGCACGCAAACGCGGCGTCCATCCGCTTTCTCCAGCACATCGATAGCCGCCATGACAGAGCTGGGATTGGCGTTATAGCTGTCGTCGAGTACGGTAAAACGCTCAGTGCGCGTAATATACATGCGGCCGGCAGACGGGACGAAGGCCTCCGCGCCGCGCGCCAGCTCTGAAAGGCTCATGCCAAGCGCGAGGCCCACGGCCATGGCCGCAAGCGTATTGCTGACCGTGTGCTGGCCGGGAGAGGGAACGTGCACACGCACGGACCGGCCGCCGTACTGCGCAGTGAAGGAAACTCCGTCCAGACCCTGCTCCTCGATTTCGACGGCCCTTACGTCGCAGCTCTCGCCAAGGCCGTAACGCATGGTGTTTTCAAGTCCGGCCAGCATATCGTCGTCGCCGTTGACGATGACACATCCGCCCTTGCGCAGATAAGGCAGCATCTCTGTCTTGCCCTTGAGAATTCCCTCGCGCGAGCCAAAGAATTCGATATGCGCCACGCCGATATTGGTCAGAAGGCAGATGGTGGGCGAGGTCATTCTGGCCAACGCCTCGATCTCGCCGAAATGGTTGGTTCCCATCTCGATAACGGCCGCCTCGTGCGCGCTGTTGAGACGAAAAAGCGTAAGCGGCACGCCGGTCTGATTATTCATGCTGCCCTGCGTTTTCAATACGGAAAAGCGGCTTGACAGCACGGCCGCGAGCATTTCCTTGGTGGAGGTCTTGCCAACGCTGCCCGAAACGGCGATCACCGGAATGGAAAACTTATTGCGATAGCAGCCCGCAATGGCCTGAAGCGCCGCAAGCGAATCGGAAACCAGCACATAGGGCTGCTCTGCCAGCGGCCGCTCGCTCAGCACGCAGCCGGCGCCGTTCTCACGCGCAGCGCCGATAAAATCATGCCCGTCGAAACGTTCGCCGTGAATAGGCACATACAGCGCGCCGCCCTGCGCAAGCCGGCTGTCGATCACAACGTCGGGCACTGAGCGCTCAAGCAGCGCCTCGTCGCCATAATAGCGTCCGCCTGAGGCGGACACGATCTCGTTGAGCGTCATGGCCTCCATGATCCGTATTTCTCCATAGACAGGGTAACAATTCTATCGCAGAGCACAGGGTACTCCAGTCCGACGACCGCCGCCTCCTGCGGCAGCAGACTGGTAGGCGTCATGCCCGGCAGGGTATTGGCCTCGAGGCAATAGGCTTCCCCGGTTGCGGTCAGAAGAAAATCAACGCGCGCGTATATATCGAGCTGCAGCGCGCGATATGCCGCGACAGCGGCGCTCTGGATAAGACGCGTGCTTTCCTCATCGACGCGCGCGGGCGTGATCTCCTCCGTCCAACCGGCCTGATACTTGTGCGCGTAGTCATAAAAGCCGCCGCGCGGTATGATCTCGATCAGCGGCAGCGCTTCTCCGCCGAGAATGCCGCAGCTCAGCTCCTTACCGCGCACATATTCCTCGACCAGCACTTCATCCTCATAGCGAAACGCCTCCTTGAGCGCCTCGTCGCGCTCCATAGCGGTATGGGCTATGGATATGCCGATGCTGGAGCCGCCGCAGCAGGGCTTTACCACGCAGGGCAGGCCTGCGGTCTCGGCCCGATCGGCGGTATGCCGGCTGAGCAGTACGCCGCGCGGCGTGAGTATGCCGGCGTTTTGAAATATCTGTTTGGTGATTCCCTTGTGCATGGCCAGCGAACAGCCGAGAAAGGGGCTGCCCGTATAACGTATACCCAGCATATCAAAGAAGGCCTGCAATCTGCCGTTTTCTCCGTCGCCGCCATGCAGCGCAAGATATACGATATCCGCTGCCCGGCACAGCTCTATCACGCCGTCGCCGATTTCTTCAGAAAGACCGCGGGAACGGCTTTGGCGCAGGGTCTCAAGCTCGGGCGCGATCTCCGGTACCGTATAGACCGGCAGCGGTGCGGCATTTTGGAACGCCTCGTCCGGCGAAGCCGCCGATCCAAGGAACAGATCCAGCAGAACCGCGCGATGTCCGCGCGAGAGCAGCGCGTTGACCGTCAGCGCGCCGGTAGAGAGGGAAACATCGCGTTCAGGCGAGAGCCCGCCCGCGAGTACGATGATATTCATGCAGTCGCCTTTCATGATACTGTAAACGCATTATCTTAAATTTATATCACGAAACACAGCGTATGACAAATCTTTTTTCAAAACAATGTTATTTTGAAAAGGCTTATAGTATACTGATAACATGAGAAAACTGTTGAAAGTCGTTCTGGCGCTGCTTCTGACCGTCATGCTCATGGCCGCCTCGGGCTGTCAGGGCGGCTTCTTTATGACGCGGCGGGCCGCGTTTTTCGAAACGCCGGCTCCCAAAGCAGCGGCCACCCCCGCCGCTTCGTCCGAGGCGGGCGAGGCCCTGCCCAGGAGCACGCCGCTGCGCTCCCCGATACCCATTGACCGGCTTAGCTATGAGGCGCCGGATCTGGGGGCGCTCGAAGCGGCGCTGAACGCCCTGCTTGCCGACATTGACGCCGGAAATACAGAGTCCTCCGCCCTCATGGGCCGCTACGATCAGGTCCTTACCATGTACGACAAAGCCGATGCGGCCAGCCAGATCGCCTATTTGCTGTACGCCGGCGACGTAACGGACAGCGTCTACTGGGACGAATATTCGCGCATCACCGAAACGCTGCTGATACTCGATCTGGACATGACCGACGTTTCCGTATCGCTGTTCGATTCCTCGGAGGAAGCGGAACGTCTGGCCCGCGCACGCTACGGCGACGGCTTTGTGGACGCGGTGTATGCCGAGGAATCGCTGAGCGACGAGAGCGTGATCGACCTGATGACGGCCGATAACGAGCTGCAGGGAGAATATGACGCTCTGCTCACAACCTTTTGTGTCACGGTGGATGGGAAAAGCTGGACGTTTGACGATATTATTGCCGACAGCACGCTCAGCTACGGCGAATACATAGGTCTGTATGAGCGCTATTGCGAGGCGCTCAACGCGGAAGCGGGCGCGCTGTTTATCGAGATGCTTGCGCTGCGCGCGGATATCGCGTCCCGCCTCGGCTTTGGCAACTATGCGGCCTATCGCTACGCCTGCTATGGACGCGACTATACGATCATTGAGGCGCAGGCCTTTCACGCCGCCGTTAAGGAATACCTCGTGCCGGTATTCATCTCCGCGTTCGAGCGCAGCGACGACGTATACGACCTCTATGACGCGAGCTTTGAGCGCGGGCAGTTCCTGATCAGCCTTGCCGCCGCCGTGAGCGAGCGCAGTCTTCCCCGGGAAACGCTTCAATTTTTGACGGACAACGATCTGTGCGATTTTGCGGCCTCCGAGAAAAAGATGGAAAGCAGCTTTACCATCTACATCAGCTCGCTGCAAACGCCGTACATCTTCATGCAGTGGGAAGACGATTCTTACAGCGTCGGCACGCTGCTGCACGAGTTCGGACACTTTATAAACTACTACTGCAATCCCGAGGCCGGCTGGAGCAGCGGCGATTCGCTGGATCTTGCGGAAATAGATTCTCAGGCCTTCGTGCTGATGATGTTCCCCTATTACGACCGTCTTTTCGGAGCCGAATACGGGGAGCAGGCCAAAACGGATCAGCTTCTGGACGCGCTGTATGCCATCGTGTCCGGCAGCATGGAGGATGAATTCCAGCAGCGCGTTTATGCCGATCCCGGCATGACGCTCGAGGAAATGAACGCGCTCTACGCGCAGCTTGCGGTGGTCTACGGCATGGATGAGGTGTACGGCTTTACGGGAACGGAATGGACGCTGATCCCACACAGCTTTCAATCGCCGATGTACTATATCAGCTATGCCGTAAGCATGCTGGCCGCACTGCAGATCTGGGAGAAAATGGCGCTTGACGAAGACGCCGCCTGGGACTGCTATACGCGCATTCTGATGCGCGAGCCCTACGCCGCATTTCGCAGCACGCTCGCGGACGCGGGCCTGTCCGATCCGCTGTCGGCCTATACGGTAAAGCGCATGGCCGAGTTGATCGACGCCAATATTCCATAAGGGGAAAACGATGGGTATACAATGGGAAAAGCATTGGGCCCTGCCGCAAGGCAGCATGCTCAGAAACCGTTACCGTATTGGGGAGGCTCTTGGCAGCGGCGACTGCGGGATCACATATGAAGCCTTCGATATGCAGACAAGGCGGGATGTGACCGTCAAAGAATTCTTTCCCGCGCGGCTTTGCCTGCGCGCGGAGGACTCAAACACGCTTTCTCCGCTCGATCGCGAAAGCGGAACGCAGTTTTTCCTTGGCTCGGAGGCTTTTTTGAGTCAGCACCGCGCGCTGATACAGGCGGCAGGGAGCCGCAGCATCGTATCGGTCGGCGACGCCTTCTTTGAAAACGGCACCTCCTACGCGGTCATGGAACGTCTCGAGGGCGTGACGCTTTCGGAATACATGGTGCGCGTACGGAGACGGCTTTCCGCGGGCGAAGCCGTTACCCTGCTCTCCGAACTGTCCGGCGCGCTGCTTGTGGTACACTCGCTCTCCATGCTGCACGGCGATATCGCACCGGAAAACGTATTCGTATGCACGAGCGGCGCCATCAAGCTCATAGATTTCGGCGCGGCGCGCGAAGCGCTCCGTCAGCAGCGCGTCATGGACGGCGAACAGGTCCAGACCGATATCCGCGCGCTTGGCCGCATGGTCTGTACGCTCATTACGGGCCGCCCAGCCCCCTCCGATCCCTCGCCCCTCTATGCGCAGATGCCTTCGCCGCTTGCAAGCGTACTTGAGCGCATGCTCACCTCCGACGATAAGCTGCGTTTTGAAAGCGTGTTTGCGCTCATGCACGCCCTCAACTGCCTGGATATTTCCCCTGAGCCGCTCATTATCCCCGCGCCGCCCCGCGAGGAAGCGACCGCCATCCGTCGCGAGGAGACCAAGGACAAGCCGCGGCCGGCTATAAGCCGCATGCACAAACGCGCGCGCCTGATACTGATCACCGGCGGCTTATTGTTGTTATTGATAATAATTCTCATTATAGTTCTTGTGGCAAGAGCATGAGGCTCTCTATCCTTTACATGAGATTATAGCCTACGGCATTGGCCAACAGCAGAAGCGCCACCGTCACCGCCAGTATGGGCAGCTGCAGCCGTATGCTCCATTTGGCCCATTTCCCATAGCTGACGCCGGCAAAGCCCAGGCTAATGAGCAGCACCGCATTGGTAGGATAGAAAATATTGGAAAAGCCGTCGCCAAAGGCGAATGCGAGCACCGCCACCTGCCGCGACACGCCGCACATGGTCGCCAGCGGCGCAATCAGCGGCATGAGCAGGAAGGCCTTGGCAGAGGCCGAGCCGATAAAGAAATTCATCACCAGCACCAGCGCATAGATCAGGAGCGCCACGGCGCTCCTTGGCGCGCCGCCAGCCCATTCGGTGGCGTAATAGAGTATGGTGTCCAGTATTTTTCCCTGCTCCATGGTGTAACGCACGGAGGAGGCCATCAGGATCATCAGAAGCGCCGGCAGAAAGCTGACGATCCCCTTAACAAAGGATTGTAAGTAGCGCTTCAGCCCAAAGCCCGACATCAGCACGGAGGCCGTACCCGCCGCAAGGAACATGACCGCGACGATGATCATCAGATAGTCCTGCAAAAAGCTTAAAAACGCCGAGCTGATGATGGTCAGTATGCCAAGGCCGAGTATGATCGCGAATATGGTCAAGGCCCGCGCCATTCTTTCATCCTTGACAAATCCGGTCTGCGTCTGCTGCCAGCGCGCGGCCGCATCCGCATCGTAGATCGTGGAGCTTTCCGGATTCTTTTCAATACGTTTGGCATAGCCGCGCAAGAAGAAGTACAGCATGGGATAGATGATCACAAACGCCAGCAGACGGAACGACAGGCCCGACATCATAGGAAGACCCGCAAGCTTCTGGGCCACGCCGACGGAAAACGGATTGCATATGCCGGTTGAAAAGCCGCAGCAGACAGCCAGTATGCTCATGCCCAAGCCGACGAACGCGTCCCATCCAAGGCAGTATGCCAGCGCGACCGCGATCGGGACGAGCGGGACGACCTCCTCAAAGGAACCGACCAGCGCGCCCAGCGCCATAAAGAACAGGCACATCAGCGCCAGCAGCAGATATTTCCGCTCGCTGAAGCGGTTATGCAGGCTGCCGAGCATATAGCGCATCACTCCGCAATCATCCAGCGCCGTAAACGCGCCGCCAATGACCAGCAGGAAGATACAGATGGCGATGATCGTAAAACCACCCTTGGCGCCCAATGCCAGAAAGGGAGAGAGCAGCCACTTCCAAAAAGGTATGCCGCCCTCCGTCGCCGCATAAGTGCCGCTGACGACAAGCTCCGCCCCATCCTCGTTCAGCGCGCGCTCGTATTCGCCCGCCGGCAGCACAAAGGTCAAGGCATAGGCGGCGATCATCAGTACAAACAGTATCAAAATAGAGCTGATAAAGGTCTTTTTGCTGATCTTCATCATATTGGGCGCGTTGCCTGCGGTTTCCATAAGCGATTCCTCCCACCCGTTTTGATCAGTATAGCAGATATCGGCTTCAGCTGCGGGTCAATACGATCGTTTTGTTTGTCGTTACATGCGTTATGCGGATGGAGTCTTCGGAAATGGCCTCCACATACAGGCGCGCAACATCGTTTGTGTAGAATTTTCCATCGTAAAAATACCAGGAATCATTGCGTACGTTTGGTAGGCTCCAGGTTCCGTACCAGTTGCCTCCATCCCGATAAATACGGATATAGTACCCTCCGCCGGAAAAATAGCCTTCCATAAAGTAGATGGCGGGCCAGCCTTGCTCAAAGATGAGTGTTCCGGCGTCCTCGAACCCGATCAGCGGAACAAGCTTGTTCCATAGATCGTCCTCGGTAATGTCGCAGGCTCTCAAGTCCATGAGCATTATATAGTCAGCGCTGCGCTCGTATTTCTTGATCATCGAAAAGCACTCCGTTGCGCTCGAGTACTTCTGATTCCTATAATAAGATACGCCCAGATAATATATATCATCCTGCAAAGAATTCATCAACTGCGCGGCGTCTTTATAGCCGTTGGTTTCGGCCAAATCCTTATAGGCGGACACCGGATTGTCCACCCGGATAAAATACGCGGCTCTTGCATAGTAGGTTTGGTTCAGCAGGTCTTCGGCCTCTTCGCAACCGTCCTTTTTCAGCGTGCTGAATAACTCCAGCGCCAACGTATATCCTCCGTTGTTGAGTTCTTCCTTGCCCCATAACAGCCTGGTCTCCGCCAGCGCCGCTTTACTGTCCCGATACCCTCCGAGCTTCTCGAATAGCGCGCAGGCGCCCTCATAGGAGCCGTCTTCCACAAGCAAGACTGCCTTTTGATATTTGATCTCGCTTTCGGCTGTGTTCAGCAAGGCTATCGAAAAATAATCGGGTTTCAGCGCGTTAATCTGACTCTGGGCTTCATCAAAGCGATGCTCCTCGATCAAGAGTCCAGCGTCGATCAAATCGCGGTATTCCGGATACAGGCCGCCGCCAAATATGGACTGCTTCAAATGCCTGTCCGCCGCCGAATAATCCGCTTCGGCACATTTTTGCGCCGCCATATTCAAATTGAGCTGTATATGGCCGTAGCACAAGAGGAGGAATGCGGCAATGGCCGCCGCCATCATCCAGCCGCGCTTTTTTTTAGAAGGCTTATTTGCGCATGTATCCGCCGCATCATTGGAACGAACGGTCTCAGCGCCGGCCTCGCCGCCGGTCGTGACCGGATCCAGGCCCATGCTTCCGCTGCCGTCCGCCGTATTTAAAAGCTTTCCGGCGGTGTCGGAGCCGTCGTATTGCAGGCCGGTCTCACCGCCGTACAGTTCCGCCTCCAGCATGGTCATATCCCGCGTTCGCTCCGCGGCGCGCACAGCCAAGCCGTGTATGATGGCGTCCTGCTGGGAGGGCGTCAGATCGGCGCCAAGCTCTATCGGCGGCGTCAGCGGCACATCGGCCATCACGCGATCCATCGCCATCGGCGGCGTAACTCCCGTGATGAGCCTGTATATCGTGGCGCAAAGCGCATACACATCCGTCCATGGTCCCTGCTCGCCATGCGTTCGGTATTGTTCCTCGGGCGCAAATCCCTGCTTAACGTTGATGGTATTGGAGCGTTCTCCTGACAAAGAAAACTGGCGGGCAGCGCCAAAGTCCAAAAGCTTGATCTGGCCGTTCGGTTTAATAATGATATTATCGGGGCTGATATCCCTGTGCAGCACATTGGTCTGATGCACTTGTGCAAGCGAGCGAAGCACAGGCTGAATACAGGCCAGCACCTCCTGCGCAGGCAGCTTGCCGCCGTGCTCAGCGGCAAGCGTAATAAGCGTTTTCCCCTCCACATATTCCATAACGATATAGGCCGTGCCGTTTTCTCTGAAATAATCCCGCACATGAACAATGCTTTGAAAATCGCCAAACTTGGCCGCGACCTTGGCCTCCTGAACAAAACGGTCACAGCCGGTCTGGTAATATTCGTACTTATCGCCCGTGTAGGGCATAACCGTCAGATGTCCTGTCTGCTCTCTTGAAACAAAGCCCTCCGGATAATACTCCTTGACCGCGACCTTGATCTCCAGATTTAAGTCCCATCCGATGTAGGTGATGCCAAAGCCGCCCTGCCCGAGCGCTTTTCCAATCAAATATTTTCCTGCAAGAATGGTATTGATCGGCAGTTGATGGGCGACATTGTCTCCATTGTTGTCAAAGCCGCAATGCGGGCAGATCGTGTCCTCCCCGACAAGGGCGTTCATACAGCCCGCGCAAAGCCTGTTCTGCTCCCATAGGCGCCCCATCTCCACTTTCCCTCCCCAAAATATGATGTTTTGATGATCACACATTCATCCGCAGCATATAAACGGCAAATATATGTATGTACATAGAATTTACCACATTGTTCGACTATTTTGAAGAGGAGTTTAGAACAAACCCGTCCATCTGTCGAAATAAATGTATTTTGCAAAATACAAGACCGGACTTGCCCAACGCATGGTTGATACGGATCAGAAAAATGCGTATAATAATTGAGAATAATGAATCGGAGGACAGGATCATGGGCTTTCTTCGCAGGCTGCTCGGCATCGGCGTGACCGCCGGAGCCACGGTCGCGGCGGTACGCGTCGCGGATAAATATAAGGAGAACAACCCCGGCGGCGTGCAGGACGTCAACGGCGACGGTAAGGTGGATACAAGGGACGTGCTTTCCGAAGTGGTCAAGGCCGCGGGCGAGGTCTATCAGGACGCCGCCGCCAGTATTCAGGGGAAAAGGAATGAGAATCCGCAGCCGGCGGAGGAAGCGGATACCCAGCAATGATGCGGCGGCCGCGTGGCCGCTGAAAAGAGTCGCGCAAGGCTCCCCGTTGGCGGGGCCTTGCGCGTGATGTTCACGAATACTGTCCAAGGGCGGTGTCAGCCCGCCATCTTGGCCAGCTCTTCCTTTTCCAATACGGTATAGGCCACCTTGCCCACAAGGGTTTTGGGCAGCTCGGAGCGGAACTCGATATCATAGGGCATCGCATACTTGGCGATATGACGGCGGCAGTGCTCCATCAGCTCCTCCTTGAGCGCGGGGGTGGGCAGCACGTTCGGCATAAGCACCACAAAGGCCTTGACCTTCTGCATTTTATAGGAATCCGGCACACCGATGACACAGCTCATCTGCACCTTGTCGTGTCCGTCGATCACGTTCTCGATCTGGGAGGGATAAACGTTATAGCCGGAGGTCACGATCATGCGCTTGATGCGCTGGCGGAAATAGATAAATCCGTCGGCGTCCATCATGCCAAGATCGCCCGTATGCAGCCAAATATGCCCGTCCGCATGCCGTCTGAGCGTATGCGCCGTCTCCTCGGGCTGGTTGACGTATTCGATCATCACCGAGGGCCCGCAGAGGCAGATCTCCCCCTCCTCGCCGAAGGGAAGCTCCTCAATGGAGTCCGGCCGGCAGATCTGATAATAGGTGTCCGGAAACGGCAGACCGATGCTGCCCTCGCGGTACATATCATAGGGCGTAAGACAGCTGGCGGTCACGCACTCGGTCGTGCCGTAGCCCTCGCGCACCTGCACTGTTGCGCCATGCTCGGCCAGAAAACGGTCAAATTTCTTTTTCAGCTCGATGGAAAGCGAATCTCCGCCCGAAAACACGCCCATGAGGCAGCTCAGATCCACGCCGTCCATATAGGGATTGCGGGTAATGCCCTCGTAGAGCGTAGGCACGCCAGCGATATAGTTGGGCTCTTCTTTTTTCAGAAGCTTGGCGTAGCTTTCCACCGATACGCGCGGCACAAGTATCGCGGCGGCGCCGTGCGATATCATCGCGTGAATGCAAACGCCAAGGCCAAAGCCGTGGAACACCGGCATGGCGGCCAACATGCGCCGACCCGCCTCAAAGCAGTTTGACATGGCGGCTGTCTGCACGCCCAGGGCGTTGAAATTGAGATTTGAGAGCAATATCCCCTTGGTCACGCCCGTCGTACCGCCCGAAAATAGGATCACGGCCGGATCCTCGGCCCGGCGCTGTACAAAGCAGGCCTCCGTCCGCATTTTGCCGGCGGAAAGAAAATCCTTCCAGTACAGTACGGGCGCATCCGGCGGGATTTTTGCGGTCTTGCGGCCCTGCGTCAGCTTATACCCCAGCGCCTTCAAGGGCGAAAGCGCCTCGGCCACGCTGGTTATGATCAGCGTATCGAGCGGCGCCTCGCTTCTGACCTCTTCAAATTTTCCGTAAAACTGATCCAGGGTCACGGCGACACGGCTGCCGGAATCCTTTAAGTAAAACGCGATCTCGCCCACGCTCGAGAGCGGATGGATCATGGTGGCGACGGCGCCCAGCTTATTGAGCGCATAAAAGCAGAGCACGGCCTGCGGACAGTTGGGCATGCAGACCGTCACGCGGTCGTTTTCCTGTACGCCGGCCGCCGCAAAGGCCTTGGCGACCTCGCCTACCTGCCGGATCATCTCCGAAAAAGTCGTTTTCCTGCCCATGAAGGTAAAGGCCGTGTAATCGGGATATCTGGCGGCGGTCGCCTCCACCATGGCGATCATGGAGCCCTCGGGATAGTCAAGATGCTGCGGTACTTCGCCATAAAAGGCCAGCCATGGGGCCTTTACGTTCTCCATATGGTCAATAGTCAATTTCGAGCGCCTCCTTTGCAGGTCTGTCGAGCAGCTCCGGCTGCTGAAGCAGGATCTTGAGCAGCTTGACCGTGCGCGAGTAATAATACCCGTCGGCAATACGCTCGTCCAGGGTCAGTCCGATATTCAGCACGGGACGCATGGACGCCGCGCCCGTTTCATCCAGCACAGGCACGCTGCGTTTTTCACCCACCACCACAAAGATCGAGTTGGTGCCCCAGTTGGTCAGGTGATGATAGCCGGCCCGAAGCTGTATGGAGCCGAGATTGCTGATAAACACGCTGCTGTGATACGGATCCTCCTCGCCCAGGCCAAAGGGCATGCCTCCGCGATTGTCCATGCGCCGAAGCATATTGATCACAAAGCGCCGAAGGAACTTAGGCAGTCTGGCCAGCGTGTCCAGTACGTCCGTCGTGCTGTCCGTCTCGTCATGCGTGCGCAGTGTGTAAACGAACGCGCAGAGCTTGTCCTTGAGCACATCGACGGCCGGCTTGTCCGCGTCCCTGTCGTATTTGAGTATCACGATCGACTCGTCGCCCGTATCCGAAAATGCTTTCTTGGCGATCAGCGAAAAGGAGATATCGTTGCGGTCATAATAGAGATCGCCAATGATGAAGCGATTCATGCGCGGCCGCATATCGATCGTGCGCGCCAACGCCGCCAGGATAACATGAAAGAACGTATACCTGTGCTCCGGATCTCCGGCGTTTTTCTCGTCCAGATAGCGCTCGATATTCGTCAGATCGATCTCTTCCTCAATAAAGGCTTCGTTGTCGGCACGGTTTGGCAACATAAGCGGCAGGAACATGTGCATGGCGTCCTGACCGCGCACCAGCTTGCCGTCCAGTCGGTCGCCACGGCGAATTTTCGATTTTTCCCCCATTGTCATCATCCTTATAATTGCAAAATAATACTGTGTAATATACGCCGGTTTCACAGAATTGTCAACTTGTGTACACAATGCAGGGTTGCAGCAAAACAGGCGACGCTGCCGCCACGAGAAAAGCTTAACGGGATTGCCTCAGCCCTCCGCGCGCGCAGTCAGATGGCCGCCCGCGTCATACAGAAGCGCCGTATCCCCCCTCTTTCGGTTCCACGGGCTGCTCTCCCCGATAAAGGCAAAATCACCGCCGCCGCCCTCCGCAGAAACGCTGAGGCTCGCGCCCGCCGGCAGGCGCGTATCCTCGGGAAAGCGGAAGCACTCGCCGCCGCGGTCGGACAGCAGCACAAAGCAGGACAGATCCGCTTCATCCGCTCCGGTGTTTGTGACCGTCGCACGCTGCGCCTCTATGTCCAACGAAAGCATAAGCTCCGCTTCGCTTTTCTGCGTTTCCGGCGAGGATATCCGTATCTCGCCGGATTCCTCCACCATCACCAGCACGCCCAGCGGATAATCCTCGGTCACATGTATCTCCGCATCGGACAGCGCCGTACGCACGCGCGGATTGGCGGAATCCGCATCCTCCGCCGTGGAGGTGGATATGACTGCGTATTGCGGAGAAACCGCCGCGCCAAAGAGATCGCCGGTCGCATCGGGATTGCCATGATTGCCCACCTTCAGAATGTCGGCCGCAAGCTCCGCGCCGGCGTCCAGCAGCGTCGTCTCTTCGTCAAACTGCATGTCGCCCGTAAGCAGCAGCGTCCGTCCGTTCAGAGTAAGACGCAGTATCAGTGAATTGTCATTGTCGTCGTCGGCATTGCAGCTAAGCGGCCCCAACACCTCAAGCGAAACCGTCTCCGTGAGCGGCAGCGTCTCCCCCGCGTTCAAACGCGTCAGCGGCAGAGACAGCTTTTGACAGAGCTCCGTGATCCGGTTGCCGCCATCTTTCTTGTTCTGTGATATCGTGGCGGCATACACATGCCCCACCGGTATGCTGCGGCCAAGCGCTTCAAGGCCGCCGATGTGATCGGAATGCGTATGCGTCAGCGCTACGGCGTCAAGCTTCGTTACGCCCATATAATTCAGCGCCGCAAACACCTGTGCTGCGGCGGACTTTTTGCCTGTGTCGATCATGAGGCTCCGCCCCTGATACGTTATCAGCGTCGCGTCGCCATAGCCAACATTGATAAACAGCACGGACAGCGCGCCGGATCGAACCTCGGGCGGCGAGGCTTCGGGGCTTGCCTGTTCCGTCTCCAGCAATAGAGGCGTTGCCTCCGCCGCCGGCTCCGGCGGCGTTTCGCCGGCAGGCGCCGCGCAGGCGGCAAGCAGCAGGCAGCTGAGCAATAAGCCAAATACTCGTTCCATGGTTTTATTATACCTGACAATGCGTCGATCATGCAAGCGGCGCCATTTGCCGCCGGCAAGTCCATTTTCTAAGCGGCTTGCAGTGGTGGAGCAGGATCGCTTTTTGCAGCATTATTTATCGGTTTTCGAAGAGCGCACGCCAATACCTGTTCCAAAAAGTGAAAGTGGGGCAATTTTTAAAAAACAGGCCGTTTTTGAATGGGGGATGTGGAGCGATTTTGCATAATTCGTTCAAATATTCATTATACAGGGAGCGGGCTTGATTCAGCATCCGGCGATTATTTTCGCGCCCGTTCATCATGATCAGGACAAAATAAGTCGTATTTATTGTTTGCTCAATTCCCAATCCGCTTCACAGGCGCGAGGAATGCTCCCCGTCGGCAAAATGACGTTCATAGCCATGATAAACGCCTGATTATCGGCATTTCTGCTTCCTCCGCCAAGTGCGCTCTCCTTTACGCGCAGCCCGTTGCTTCAGCGTGCTTCGTTTGCTTGCCGTCACAAATATGATAACAATTTTTGTTGTACATTTCTTCTCCTTTTTTCTTGTAAAATATGGATAATTTGTAAATAATTTTTGATTTCGACATTTTTTACTGCATAATTACGCCGAAAACCTGCCGAAAATATTCAAAAATGGTTTACATTCGACAGCGCAAGCTGTATGCTGAATACGCAAAGGAATTCGCGGGCAGGGCCCGCAGTCTTTTAGCCTGTTATGTGGGGGGGCGGTAAGCATGTCGCTAAAAAGACTGCTGCATACTTTTATGTACTCAATACCGCTGACCGCAGCGCTGCTGCTTTGGCCGCTTTGCGCGCTGGCCATGCCAGCCGAAAGCGACGTCAGCCTCTCCGCCAAGAACGGCTCCTACCAGACGGGCGAGCGTCTTCGCTTCTCGGCGGCGTTCAGCTACGACGGTGCGCCAAACACGCCCGGCAGCATCGAATACCGTCCTGTCACCTGGACCGTGACCAATATGAATATCGGCACCTGCCAGTACGCGGCGGCTGATACAGGGCTCGAGCTCACAGTCTCCGGCAATTATACGCTGTTGGTCACCTACAATGCCTATGCCTACGACAGCGAGACCGGTCGATACGCCACGCTGACCGGCGACTGCACTGTTGGCGTCCCCCTGACGGTTACGGACAGCGTGATCCCCAACACCATCGACGTAACGGAAACTGGCGTCTGCTTCCTCGTCATGATCATCGGTATCGTCGGCGCCATCATCTGCATCGCCTACCTGCGCAAGCGCGTATACTCCAACTGATATTCGGGAGAGGGCAGCATGGGCAAGCATCCGAAAAAACCTGCCGTGCCGCGGCGGCTCATCGCGTTCCTTTGGCTCCTGACCGTGCTGTTTATCGGCTGCGCGGCCTTTGGGGCCGTTTCGCTTGCCAACTCACTGACCAGCTATGAATTCGGCAATACGCATTATGAGGACCTGCGCGACGTCGCCATGATCACGCCGCGTCCTACGGCTACGCCCACGCCCGTCGTCAACGACGGCGTCGTGCCTATCGTGCTTGCAGGCACGACGGATGTGCCTCTGCCCACGCCTACGCCTACGCCAAGGCCTACGTCCACGCCGAAGCCCATCGACTTTCGCTCTCTGGCCAACATCAACAGCGATATCATCGCCTGGATCCGTTTGCCCGACACCGTGATCGATTATCCGATCGTTCAGACCAATAACAACACGCGCTACTTAAGCCATCTGTTCGACGGCTCCGTGAATCAGCTTGGCACGCTGTTTATGGATTACGAAAACAAGGGCGGCTTTTCCGACCGTCATATTCTGATCTACGGGCATGACATGCAGGACGGCTCCATGTTTGGATCGCTGGAAAACTATATGAGCTCGAGCTACTATAAAAAGCATCCGGAAGGCATACTGTACCTGCCGGATGGAAGCTCCTACCGCTTGATCATATTTGCGGCCACACGCATGGCGGCCTTCCGCTCCGAGCTGCCCGTCGCCTTTGAATCGGACGAGGAATTCGACGCCTATATCCAGAAGATCCGCTCGCTCTCAGCTTTCTCCACCGATATCAGCATAGGGCCGGAGGATCACGTCGTCTCGCTCTGCACCTGCGTACCGGACTCGAGCGACTATCGCTTCATTGTTTCGGGCAAGCTCGTGCCTATGGAATAAGCGCGCGTATCAAAGCTTCCGTCTGCTCCGGCGGCGTCGCCCAGGAGCAGCACAGACGTATGGCGTCCTGCGTATCATCCACATGCTCCCACACGGAAAATGCAAACCTCTCCCTCAGTCGCGCCAGGGTCTCCACAGGCAATATCGGGAATATCTGATTGGTCGGCGACTCCACAAGAAAGTCCGTACCGGCGCCGCGCAGCGCTGCGGCGATGCTCTGCGCCTGCGAGACCGCATGCCGCGCAAGCCGCAGATACAGCCCGTCCGAAAACAGCGTTTCAAACTGTATCCCGAGCAGCCGGCCCTTGGCCAGCATAGCGCCGCGCTGCTTCATCAGGTAGCGAAAGTCCCGATCAAGCGCCGGATCGTTGATCACCAGAGCTTCGCCGAGCAGCGCGCCCATCTTGGTGCCGCCGATGGTAAAGGCGCTCGTGCAGGCCGCCAGATCCGGCAGATCGATATCGCCGCCCTTCGCCACGAGCGCGCAGCCTAGGCGCGCTCCGTCGAGATACAGCTTTGCGCCGTGTGCTCGGCATACGGCGGACAGGGCCGCCAGCTCGTCTTTGCGGTAAAGCGTGCCCAGCTCGGTCGGGTGTGAGATATACACCAGGGCCGGCTGCACGCAATGCTCATAATTCGGATCGGTCTCATGCGCCGAAAAGCAGGCTTCGACGTCTGCGGCGCCGAGCTTGCCCGCCGTATGCGGCAGGGCCAGCACCTTGTGCCCCGTCGCCTCAATGGCGCCGCTTTCATGCACATTGATATGGCCGGTCGCGGCCGCGATCACGCCCTGATGCGGCCGGAGCGCCGCAGCGATCAGCGTTAAATTGACCTGCGTGCCGCCGCTGACAAAATGCACGCGGCTCTCCGGATGGTTCAAACGCGACAGAATCATTTCTCTGGCACGCTCCGAATGCGCGTCCAGCCCGTAGGGCGTATCCTGTTCGCGGTTAACGCGCGCCAACGCCTCAAGGATGCTCTCGTGCGCACCCTCGCTGTAATCATTCAAAAAACTGTACAATTCTTATGAAAATACTCCTGTTAAAAATTGGCCGATCTTTTCGTAAAAGGCCTGGATATTGTCTCCGGCATTCCGGAAGAAAGCGGCAAAGCCGGTGATGCTGTTCGCCGTACGCGCCAGGTCTTCAAGCTTACCGCGGATCTCAGCGGCGTCCAGCCCCTGATACTTGCGCGCCAGACGCGTCAGGCGCGTAAGCTGTCTGTCTGAAAGACGTATACCGTAATCGTCTGCCAGTATCTGTATCTCCTCGTCCAGCTCCTCGTCCGATAAATACTGAATGCCGTTGAGCAGGCCCTCCAACTCGTCAATGATCTCCTCCGTATCCATCGTAGCCAGATATTCGCCGAGCTCGCCTTCGCGCACATAATCGCCCGCCCCGACTGCGTCCATCAGGCCGTAAACCGCCGATTTCAGGCTGTCACCCGTTACAGGCGTCTCCTCCGACGCCTCTGCGGACCTGCCGGAGGGAATAAAGGCGGCCATAACCGTCAGCGCCAGCGCCGCCAGCAGCGGGCCGAAGATCGCCCAGAGCCAGGGCCGGCGTTTTCTCGGCTTTCCGGTGTTTTTCTTGTGTTTGCCGTCGGCAGCCGTCTCAGCGGGAACCGGAGGCGGATTGCTTTCCAGCCAGTTCTGCGCCGCCTCGGCGTCGTCCGTCAAGGAAGCCGCAAGCTGCTCCATATCCTGCGTACGCTCCTCAGCGCGCACAGCCAGCGCCCGCATCAAGGCCGCCTGCTGCGTCTCCGTAAAGTCTGCGCCAAGGCTGTTCGGCTGCTCTATGGCGTCCTCGGCATACATCCGATCGAGCGCCTGCGGCGGAAGCTGGCCCGTAGTCAGCATATAGATCGTAGCGGCAAGCGCATACACATCCGTCCATGGGCCCTGCTCGCCGTGCGTACGGTATTGCTCCTCAGGCGCATAGCCGTGCTTTACATTGATGGTCAGGCTTTTTTCGCCCTCCGCCGATATCTGCCGTGCCGCGCCGAAATCCAGAAGCTTGACCGTGCCGTCCGGCTGAAGCATGATGTTGTCCGGACTGATATCACGGTGCAGAAGTCCCGCCTTGTGGACATGGGACAGGGACGTCATCAGCGGGCGCAGCAGGCCGAGCGTTTCGGCCGAGGAAAGTCTGCCGCCCTTCTCGGCAGCGTACTGTTTGAGCGTCCTGCCCTCGACAAAGTCCATGACGATATAGGCTGTGCCATTCTCCTGAAAGGTGCGGCGTACATTGACGATGCTTGGATCGTCCACAAATTTGGCAAGCACGCGGGCTTCGTCCACAAATTTCTGCCGGCCGTGCGTAAAAAACTCACCCTTATCGCCCAGCATGGGCAGAATGGTCGCATGCGTCATCGGCTCGCGTGTGACGCAGCCGTCCGGATAATACTCCTTGATGGCTACCTTCTGATCGAGCGTCAGATCCCAGCCGACATAGGTAACGCCAAAGCCGCCCTGACCCAGCGCGCGGCCGACCAGATACGCGCCGGCCAGTATGCTGCGCTGCGCCAGCTGGTGAGGCTGATTCTCGCTTTCCAGATTATCATAGCCGCAGGCCGGGCATAGATGCTCGCCCTCCGGCATCTCAAACATACATTGCGCGCACATGCGCGACGGATCAATCATGCTTTCTTCCTTCCATAAGCCGCCGATTATGAGACAAGCGTCCTTTGCTGATTACGCCTTTTCCCAGAAAATGCGGTAATCACAGGCTCCGATATGCAGTACGTCGCCCGTCTGAACGCGCTTTCCTCCGCCAACAGGCGCTCCGTTCAGGCGCGTCGTGCCCGCAGACGACAGCTCGCTGACAATCAGGCTGTCGTCCCGCCAGTCCAGTCGGCACTGTGCGCCGGACAGGGCGGCATCCTCGTCGATGATGAGCTGCGCCTGCTTTGGATCGCGGCCGATCACAAGCGGCTGCGTCATATGAAGCTGGAAGCGCACGCCCTCCTGCGCGCCTATTCGCACAATGACCAGCTGAGGCCCGTTCAATACTGTCTGCGGCTGCGTTTCCGTCTTTGCGTCGTCGTCATAGCGTACCGCAGCGCCAACAAGCTCGCTGCGGCCGCCACGGTCCCTGCCTCTGCGCTTCCGTCCCAGCAGCACGATCAAAAGTATCGCCGCCGCCGCGGCCACCGCGCCCGCCGCGATGAGCGCCCATAGCAGCCAGGCATGTCTCACGTCCGCCTGCTCCTGCGGCTCCCCGCCGGCGGCAGGCGTCGCCGCCGCCGCCTCCGTTTCTTCGGGCGCCGCGGAGGGCTCCTGCGCCGTCTCAGCTTCTCCGGGCTCCGCGCTCTCCACCGGCAGCGCGGATTCCACCGCAGGCAGCGCGCTGATATCCAGGCTGCGCTCCGCGCTGCACTCGCCCTCCTCCGCCGTAAGCGTCAGACTGAAGCTTGCCTCCGCGCCCTCCGCCGCGGCGCGAACGTCCGCAGCGTTCAGCACGGCCGCATAGGCCTCCGCGCGTAATTGCAGCACGGCTTCGGCCGCCTGCTGCGTGCCCATGCCGTTCTCCCCGAGCAGTATGGGCGTTCCGCCGGACTGACGCGCCAGACTCGAGAGCGCCTTAGCGGCCGCGATACGCGCCGCGTTTTCCGTTCCGTAGGTTAATGCGACAGTGCAGATGGGAATGCCGGCCTCGGCAATTTTTTCCGAAAGCTCCGCCTCCGAAAGACCGGCGGCGTTATTGTCCATGCCGTCGGCGATAATCACAAGACATTTGCGGCCCTTGACAAGAGGCGAGCTCGTCAGCGCGTCAAGCGCATCGGCCACGGACTGATACAGATCGTTCCCGCCCTCATCCTTGGAAAGCGTCTGAATGCGCGCCGCTATTTTTTCGGAATCGTCCAGAAAACCGTTCGGCTCTATGCTTTCGCCAAGCTGTCCGATATAGATATTGTCCAGGCGGGACATACCGCTTGCGATCGCGCCGGTAAGCTCGCGAATATCCCTTAAAGCGCGCTCGATCACGCTTGTACTGCTGTCGGCCAGTATGAAATAGCTCGTGCCGGCGTCCACATAATCATAGGTCTGCACGCTCTGAACCGGTACCGCCTGACCGTTGACCGATACGCTCAGACTTTCCGCCGTCGGCGGCTCTGCTGCCGTCGACCGAAAATATACCTGAAACACGCTTTCGTTGGCAGCGCTTCCTTCTATATAGATGGCTGCACCCTCGGCGGAAAGCGCAGGAGTTACGCAAAGCGCCAGCACCGCCGTCATGCAGAGCGCCGCCGCCAGTATTCGCCGTATCCTTCGCATCATGATCTCCTCCTCTGTATCCGGCCGAAACCGTCATGCACGCGCACGGCTACGGCCGAGTTGTTATCGTTGCCCTCCTTGACGCGCGACCTTAAGACCTTCACCATGCGGCCGAGCCAATCCTTTGCACTGCCGGCTCTGGCAAGCGTGTCAAGCATCTCCTCTTCCAAAACATATTCCCAAAATCCGTCCGTGCACAGCAGCAATGCGTCGCCGTCCTGCAAATTCTGCTCCGTGATGCGGATGTCCGGCTTTGGCGTATCCTCGCTGCCAAGCACGCGCAGCACGCGGTTGCGATCCTCGTGAAAGCGGATCTGATCCTGAGTGATCTCGCCGGCCAGCACCGCAAGCTGCGATACGCTGTGATCCAGAGATTGATAGAGTATCCGTCCGCCGCGGAAATGATAGATGCGGCTGTCGCCGATATGTGCAAACGCCGTCGTGCCGTTCCAATACAGCAGCGCCATGGCCAGCGTCGTTTTCATGTGGCAGCCCGACGTCTGCGCGGCGAGCACCTCGTCGTTCATCCTTACGCAGACCTCGCGTATCGCTTCCTCGGAGGGCGCAAGCAGCCTGTCCATGCTCTCGCCCAGACACTGCGCGGCCGTCGATGAGGCGATGGCCCCGCCGCCGTGACCGCCCAGGCCGTCCGCCACCGCCGTCAGCATCAGGCGGCGGTTCGCGCTGGTTGCACAAAGCGTAGCGTCCTCGTTTTCCGGACGTCCGCCGGTATCGGAATAACGCGCAGTTTCAAATCTCATGGATCAGTCCTCCATTTCCGTCACCGTAAACCATTCGTTGCCCAACGCAAAGCCGGTTCCCACGGGCAAATCACCGCTCTGTCCGCTCGAAAGCACGGTCCCGTTCATGATCTGGGTGCCAAAGCGCGAGCCCAGATCCTGCACCGTCACAAGTCGGCTGGAAGGATTGGCGCACACCGCGCAGTGCACGCGGCTCACGCCAAGCGTTTCCGGGGGAAACACGATGCCGCAGTTGACCGGATCGCGTCCAAGGCATACGGCCGTTTCCGCCAGCGGAAACAGACTGCCCTTGAATACGCCGGACACACACGCCAACGCAAGACGTCTCGAGCCCTGCGGTAAAAGCGGCTGCGGCGAAGTCATGGCCGTTTTTGGTCCGATCCCGAGCTTTCCCCGCACACGATCCCAAAAGCTGCGCCAGCGCATGGAGAACGTCGGCTTCTGCGCCAGCACGGGAACGAAGCCGTTAAAATAGTACGCCTTACGAAAGGCGTTGATCGTGCTGAAGCGATCCTGCGCATGCACCGACATGGCCTGTAAAAGCGCGCGCTCCGTCATAGGCGATATATCGACGCCCAGCGCGGAGGGCGGTACGAGCGCGTCGGCATAGTTGCGTTCGGGAGCCTCCGGAGGCACGCGGCCCGTCAGGCAATGATAGATGGTACAGGCAAAGGCATATTCGTCCGTCCACGGGCCGGTGTTGCCCGCGGTCATATACTGCTCCACAGGCGCATACCCGCGCTTGACAAAAAGCGCCATGCTCTGGCTGCGTTCACGCGCAGCGGCAAACGCGGCGCCAAAGTCGATCAGCTTCACGCTGCCGTCGCGGCATACGAATATATTGTCCGGGCTGATATCCCGATGTACGATCCCCTGTGAATGGATAAAGCTCAGGCTGTCGAATACGGGCGCGAGCAATCTGTCGAGCTCCTCCACGGGCAGCCTGCCGCCGGCATTTTTCAGGTACCGCTTCAGATCGCAGCCGTCCAGATACTCCATGACATAGTAAGCGGTGTTGTTCTCTTCGAACATCTTTTCCACGCTGACCACGCCCGCATAGCCGCGAAGCTGATAGATGGTACGCGCTTCGCGCAAAAAACTTTTTTTAGTGCGGGCAAAGCCGTCGTTATCAGCGTTGTCCGTCACATGCGTCTTGCCCGGCTCGCGCATGGCAAAGTCCGTAGGCAAAAATTCCTTGACGCAGACGCGCCGGTTCGTAGGCAAATGCAGCGCGATATAGGTGATGCCAAAGCCGCCGGCGCCAAGCATCGAGCCAATGAGATAGCTGCCGTGCAGTATCGTGCCCACAGGCAGAGCATAGGCGACCGACTGCGCGCCAACAGCGGCTGATCCGCAGTAAGTGCAGACCCCGCCGCTATTGCCAAACTGCATGCACTTATAGCACAGTCCGTCCAGATTCATGTGTGGGAAAGCCGGAGCGCGCGTACGCGCTCCGGCCCCTCCTCTGTCGTTATTTTACCGTAAAGCCATTCTCGCGCGAGGCCAGGAAGAATACGTCGCCCACGCGAAGCTGATAGGGCTTGTTGGGCGTGAGCTTCGTGCCGTTGTCAAAGAAGGTGCCGTAGGTGGAGCCAGCGTCCACCAGCGTTACGCCCTCCGGCGTTTCCGTAACGCGGCAATGCTCGGCGCTTACGCCAGGCGTCTTGGGCGGGAACACGATCGTGCAGCGCGTAGGATCGCGGCCAATGACCAGCGTGCCGCGCACGCCGAAGGCCCTGCCGCCAAGCGCATTGGAAGCGCCCATGGCCACGATCTGTCGTCCCGCCGGCTGCTGCTGAGCCGCTGCAGCCGCACGCCGCTGCGCCTCCGCCGCCTGCGCGGCCGCCTGGGACGCGGCCTGCTGGGCCTGCTGTACCGCATTGCGGCTCTCTGTTTCCTTCTTCTTGCTGCTGCGCACAAGCAGCAGTATTGCCGCGATCACACCGCCGATCACGAGCAGCGCGATGACAAGCCAGTACCAGTTGGCGGCCAGCTTTTCTCCGGCCGTCGGCGGCTCGGGCGTGGGCTCGGGCGTGGGCTCGGGCGTAGGCGCCGCCGTAGGCGCCGCCGTAGCTTCAGGCTGAGTTTCCGGCTCCGGCTCGGCAAGTCCCGCCTGCATGAAGCTGATGCCCATCGTATTGAAAAACTCAATGGCATAGTCGATATACAGCGCATAGTTGGTGGCGGCCGCCTGACTGGCCATCGTGTTGATCCCGACGACATAGCCGTCCTCGGTCACAAGAGGGCCGCCGGAGTTGCCGCCGTTGACCTCCACATCGTGCTGCAAAAACTTTGAACCGTCCGCATATGTCCAGTTCGCCTTGGTGATGCTGCCCGGGCCGGTGACCGTCTGCGATTCTATGGTGCCGGGCACGGTTCCGCTCCAATCGTCCGACACGCCCGGATAGCCGATGGCATAGACCGTGTCGGTGACCTGTACTTCCGAATCGGGCATCAGCTTTAAGGGCTTGCGAAGAGTCGTGGGCGAGGACAGACGCAGTATGGCCATATCGACCGCAAAGGCCTGCACAATGGTCGCCTTGAGCGTCGAAGCCACATTGAAATCATCGAATACAATATAAATATCCAACCCGACCTGGTCGGCGAGATACTCGTTGCCTTCGGTATCCTGCACCGTGACGACGTGACAATTGGTCACGGCGTACTCCACAGGCTTTCCCTCCTCGCCGATGAAAAAGCAGGTGCCTGTCTGAACATAACCATCGCCCAGCGGAATGACGACGCGTGCCACGCCCTGCTGCGCCTCCTGCACGGCCGCGTTGGCCGCGTTTGCGCTGCGCAGGCCGATAACCGGCAGCAAACAGAGTATGAGCAAAAGGCAAAGAATTCTGGAAATGCGTTTCATAATAAGCCCCCCTGTACTGAATATTAGATGATTTGCAGCAGCACTGCGGTGAAATTATCCTGATAGGCCGCCTGCCTGCGCAGCACGGCGTCCTCTATCTGATAGGCGGCGTCGTGCACGTTGCCGTGAAGCAGAGCGGCGACGTCCCCGTTATTCAGCGTATTGAACACGCCGTCGGTCATCAGCACGACCCAGTCCCCGCGGAGCAGCTGTATCGGGTGCAGATTGAAGTCGATATGCTCCGGTGCGGACATGCCGATATAGCTGGTGAGCGCGTGGCGCTGGCTGTCGCCGGAGGCTTCGTCAAAGCCGATAGCGCCCATAGCCGCCCGAAGATCGAGATCGGCGGCATACACATGCTCACGCGTCAGCTGGATACAGTCGCCGCCGCGAAACAGGCAAATGCGGCTGTCGCCCACAGAGGCAAACCACAGCAGCCCATCCTGTACAAGCGCCGCCAGAAGCGTAGAGCCGCTCTGGCCTGTCGCCCCGCCGCTGATACAGCAGGCCTCCTTATTGGCCCGTTCGGTCAGATACAGCAGCTTCTGTGGCGGCGTAAGCGTTTCGGGCAGCTCCGGAAACACGCTCATGAACGTAGAGGTGACCGCCGCGCTGACCGCCTCGCCGTCCTCGAGTCCGCCCATGCCGTCTGCCACAACCGCCAGCAGGCCGTGTTTTTTGAGAAGCGCATGGTTGGACACATCGGAAATGGCAAAGGAGTCCTCCTGATTGTTGCGCATGCCAATGTTATGGAGATTGCCTATCGCCATGGCGGAGGGCTTGTCCGCCCCGCGCACGGCGCCCGCCGTCGGGGTCGTTTCCTTACGGCGCGTACGGGCACGGCGGATTATCGCGCTCACGACCCAGGCCAGCGCGATGGCCAGCGCCAGAAACGCCCAGATAAAGGATGTGCTGAGGTAAGCGCCGACGCTGCCGCCCGTTTCCGCGACAGGCTCGGTCGGGGCAGGCGTCAGCGTCAATTCCATCGCCGTCTGCTGCGGCGTCTCCGCCGCAGCCTCCGCCGCATTCTCCTGTTCTGGAGCCGCCGAAACTTCGGGCGACTGCGTTTCCACTTCACCGCTCTCGACCGGCAGATCCGCAAAATGCGGACTCGGATTGGGCGTGACGTCGGCGCTTTCGGGCGTAGCGTTTGCGTCCTCTCCGATCACCGTCTGCCATATAACAAGCGGCAGAGCATTCGCGTACAGCTCGCTCACGCCCAATCAAAAGCCTCCCCGCAGAACGGTACGAACATGAGTGTGGTCTCTCCAAGCTTGATGCGGTCGTTCGCATGCAGCTCGCGCGACTGGGATACCGGCAGCAGCTCGCCATTGACGCGTACGACGTTCTTGCCCTTGCCGGCCACGACCAGATAGGTTTTCGTTTCCGCGTCATAGGTGACATAGGCCATATCCACCTTGGAGATCGTATCGTCGCCCGCGATCTGGATATCCATGCTTTCGCTGCTTCCGAGGACGTTGTTGCCGTTCTTGATGCGATAATCCTGCCCGCGCACCTTTCCGTCCACGCAGACAAGCCAGCCCACCACGGGATCCAGACCGATTTTCTTTTTGAGGACCGCTACGGTGTGTCCCTGATTCGATACCTGATCCATGACCGGAACGGTGCGTCCCACAACGTCGCCCGCGCCGGAATTGAACACATTGACCGGCGCCGTATTGGAAAACGCGTTTTGAGGAGGCGCCGTAAACTCAGCGCCAAGCGGAACCGTACGGTTCCCGTTCTCGGTCGCCGTCGAGCAATACGGGCACTGCGCGGACTTGGACATGTCATAGAAATGGCCGTTGGGACATTGCTGCATATTCATATCTTGTTTCCCCCTGAAAGATTTTGTAACAATTCTGTTACGCTATTCTAATTTTAGCGGTATTTGCCGTAAAAGGCAAGCAATTCCATGCTTGAAGCGGGAAGAATATCTCTTTGATCTCTAAAAAATAACAGAAAGCCGGAGATTCGGGCTCCGGCTTCGAGACGGCGTCCCCGCCAAATAAAGCTTTCAGCGTCATTCGGCGTCGTTTCTTCGACGTTTTCTGCGTCCCGTCGCCACGGCGGCGATGATAAGCCCTGCCAAAACGGCCGCGCCTGCCAGTACCGGTATCCATGGGAAATCAACCTTCCCCTGCGCCGCCGTGAGAAATATGGGATCCTGAGCGCTGCTGTCGGAGAAGCTGACCTTGGTCGCGGAGGTGCCGCGAGATACGCGTGTATCCGTCGCCTGCGCCGTTGCTTCCGCGGGCGCAGCAGCCGCTTCGGTCGTTTCCGCGGCGTCGGTTCCCGCAGCGGCCGCCGTACCCGCCGTGCCGCCGCGTCCGCCGGCTGCGCCGCCCTGTGCGACCGTCCAGTGAGCGACGACGTCCAGGTCGCCGGTAACGTTTCTCAGATCAATGCTCGTTGCCGCGCTCGTCGCCGTCTGTCCGGTCCATGTCCAACCGGCGAAGGTATAGCCGTCAAGCGGCGCCGGCTCCACGAGGCTGAGCGTTGTGTCCAACACCGTAAAGCTGGCTGCGTTCAGGCTTGAAGCGTTGGAGCTCCTCTGCGGGGCCGTATTCGTATCGTCCACAATATCCGAGTAGCCGATCGTATAGGTGCGCACGAGCGAACCGCCTGTGAGCGTATAGCTGCCCGCCGTGGTCGTCACCACAGGCGTTCCGCTCGTATCAAAATCCGAGCGCACATAGACGGTCGCCGCGCCGCCGGAAAGCTCCGGAAAGCTCAACAGCGTCACGTCGGTTCCGTCAAAGCTCAGACCGATCACATTCTCCGCGCCCGCGCTCACATAGCCTGTCAGAGACAATGAATACGCGACATACACCTTCGTCGCATCGGACACGGAGATGCTGCCGCTCTGCGTACGCTTGATCAGGCTCCCGCCGCGCTGACGTCCACCGCGCCCGTGACCGTTCCATTGCCAATGTTCCATGTATGCCCGCCGACAACGACCGTCCTGTCGGCCGGAATCGTGACGCTGCCTGTCGTTATATCGGCGTTGAACGCAATATACCGAACCCCTGTCGCAGCCAGTGCGGCTGTGAGCTCGGCCTCATCTGCGACCTGCGTGGTCGAGCTGCCGTCCGCCAGCGCCGCGCTGCAAAAAGCGCAGACAGCCAGCGTACAGATCATCATGGCGGCCGCCGTCCGCCAGTAAAGCAATCGCATGGTAATTCTCTCCCTGCTTATCATTCCAAGTCAGTATACGCACGGAACTTGGCACAATCTTGTCACAAAGGCAACGAGTTCGCGGAAAAAGCGGGAGACGCCGTCCACGCGGAGCATAGCCAGCCGGAGAAAGCGCAGGGCCGTATGAACTTGCGCAATATCCCAGACGGGCGGAGGCGTCCGGCGGGCTTAGCCGAGCGGAATGCGCACAGCGCCGTCCAGGATGAGATAGCTGCCGGCAAGCTGGAAGCCGTCCGCCACATGCACGAGAAGAACATAATTGGCCGTGCGGCCGTCCAGCAGCGCGTATCCGGATTTCACATTCATAAACAGGCCGGCGGAGTCGGATGCCGAGCAGAGGTATTCCGTACCGTCAGCGGCTGTCACGGTGATATAATCCCCAAGGCCGGCAAAGATAACGCCTTCGGCGTTGCCGAGCGAAATGGGGAAAATCAGCGTATCCAAAGCAGCGGGATCATACTGGCTCCCGTATCGCATGTCGCTGCCAAAGTCCGTAAAGATCTGGGCGCAGAATTCGGACATCGTCTTCCCGCCGCCGTCGATGTAAGCGCCGAGCAGCGTAAAGGTATAGCCGTCATCACCGAAAGCAACCGCTTCGTTCATGGCGGCTTCGACATAGGCCGGCGTGGGCTCGGGCGTGGGCTCGGGCGTGGGCTCGGGCGTGGGCGCAGCGGTCGGCTCGGCAGTCGCTTCCGCTGTCTGCGCCGCAGGGCTTCCGGCGGATACCCTTGCCGCGCAGCCCAGCGCCGTAAAGGCCACCAATAGCGCCAGCAGCGCAAGCGCGGTGCGGCGCGCAGAGGATATGGCTGTTCGTCTGTGTAACAAGTGCATTTTCATTCCTCCCTGCGATAAAAAGCTTGCTGTGATCGTAACACGGATGTTTTTCCATTTGGTATGCAGCTTGCAGACAAAACGACAAAAAACCGGGGGCTGTTATCGGTTTGTCAATGACAAACCGATAACAGCCCCCGTACGAAGCGTGATCGTTTACAGCAGATTCAAGCCGGTCTCCGGATCGAAGAGATGCGCCAGCGCGCCGCCAAAGGTGAAGTTGACCTCGTCGCCAAAGGCAAAGCCCATGCGGTGCTGCGGCGGCAGATCGGTCGTGGCGATGCGCAGCACGCAGTCGCGTCCGCAGGCGGTGACGTGCACATACAGCTCGCTGCCCATCATCTCGGACACATCCACGCGCGCGGGAATGGAATCGATACGGTCGGGCGCGGTGAGCATGATGTGCTCAGGCCGCACGCCCAGCGCGATCTTTTGCGGCTGAACGCCCTTGTCCTTGAGCGTTTTCTGCATATCGTCCGGCAGTCCGATGACCGCGCGGTCTAGATGGATGGCAAAATGATCCACGTCATACTCGAGGGTAGCGTCAAAGAAGTTCATCTGCGGCGTGCCGATAAAGCCCGCGACAAACAGGTTGGCGGGATGATC
>CAZCAV010000008.1:49941-52529 GCA_964496795.1 uncultured Oscillospiraceae bacterium | reverse complement strand
TCTCCGGCATACAGAGGCCGGAACAGTAGTTGCAGAGGCGGATATACCGCTTTTGATCGGCTGCCACCTCGTCGAGCGCGGCGCGCATGAGCCGGAAGTTCTCCTGTGTGGCATAGGTGCCGCCGAAGCCCTCGGTGGTCGCGCCGTAGGGGACGTAATCGAGCAGGCTCTGCGCCGTCGTGCGGATCACCGCGATGACGTCCGCACCCTGACGGGCGGCTGCCTTGGCCTGTATGATGTCCTCATAGATGTTGCCGGTGGCGACGATGACATACAGAAGCTGCCCCTGCTTTTCCCCATATTCCGCAAGGCGCTGCTCGCGCAGCGTGCGGTTGCCGCGGACACGCTGGACTGTGGCGCTTACGACGGGTTCAAGCGCGGCGTTGATCTCCGCGTCGCTGTGCGCGCTAAGGCGCGTCAGATCGAGACCGCCTGCCACGCTCTCTGCGATCTGCTGCGCGCTCTTGCCGGTTTCGGCCATGGCGTTGCCCATCAGATGCGCGGCGCCGGATGAGAGCGTACCGCTGTTTGCCAGAGCATCCACAACGACGTTCGGCAGCGGAACGCCGCCCTCGGTCACGCCGTCCACGCCCAGAAGGCGCAGCACGGTGCGCTCGACCGTAACGGTGGTGTGCGCGTCAATAAAGCTCTGCATGTCGCCCGCCACATGCGCGGCGGACGCGCGCGCGGCCGCAACGATGCTGGGGTCAAGACGCAGCTTACTCATGCTGCGCCGCCTTTCCCCGCTTGTTCCGCTCGAGCTCGGCGGGTTCCATGGACAGCGCCTGTCCCTGCTCGAGTCCGGCTACGCCGACGAGCTTTGCCGCGCGCTCGCCGCGGCAGATCTCACAGTTGCAGGATTCGTGATACTCCTCCGGCTCGGTATAGGTCGTGATCACGCCCTCGAAATTACGCAGGATGACCTTGGAGGGCGACTGCGAAATGACATAGTTCGGCATGACCGGCGTTTTGCCGCCGCCGCCCGGCGCGTCGACGACAAAGGTCGGCACCGCGAGGCCGGAGGTATGGCCGCGCAGGGCTTCCATGATCTCGATGCCCTTGGAGACCGGCGTGCGAAAATGCGAGAGGCCGTTTGACAGGTCGCACTGGTAGATATAGTAGGGGCGCACGCGGATGGCCAGCAGGCTCTGCATAAGCTTTTTCATGACATGCACGCAGTCGTTGACGCCCGCGAGCAGCACGCTCTGATTGCCGATCGGAACGCCCGCGTCCGCAAGCCGCGCGCAGGCGGCCTTGCTTTCCTCGGTGATCTCGTCGGGATGGTTAAAGTGCGTGTTGAGCCAGATGGGATGATACTTGCGGAGCATGTCGCACAGCTCCGGCGTGATGCGCTGCGGCATGACGACGGGCGTACGGGAGCCGATGCGTATGATCTCCAGATGGGGAATGGTTTTCAGCTCCCTGAGGATACGCTCAAGATAATCGGTCTCGAGCGTGAGCGGATCGCCGCCGGAGAGCACCACGTCGCGCACCTCGGGATGATTGCGGATATAATCAATGGCCTTTTGAATGCGCTCGATGGGCTGGGCGGTATCGTTCTGGCCTGCAAAGCGGCGGCGCGTGCAATGACGGCAGTACATGGAGCATTGATCGGTGAGCAGCAGCAGCACGCGATCCGGATAGCGGTGCGTAAGGCCCGGCGTGGGAGAATCCGTATCCTCGTGCAGCGGATCGGCAAGATCCTCAGGCGCAAAATACAGCTCGGCGCTCGTCGGGATCGCCTGCTTGCGGATGGGATCCTGCGGGTCGTCCGGATTCATGAGCGAGAGATAATAGGGAGTGACGGCCATGCGCAGCGTTTTGAGGCATTCGCGGATGCCGTCCTGCTCCGACGGCGTAAGCTTGATGTAGCCGGACAGATCCTCCACCGTTTCGATGCGGTTTTCAAGCTGCCAGTGCCAGTCGTTCCATTTTTCATCGGGTACATCGGCGAAAAGGCCGTACATACGGGCATGTTTCATAATCATATTCCTCCTGCCTGCATCAGACGTAGGTTTTGTTGAACAGATCGCGAAGCTTCTTGCTTTCTCGCAGCACGTTCAGCGTGATCTCGGCATGGTTCTTCGTGTAGCCGTTGCCCACGATCATGGTGACGTCCTTGCCCACGCCCTCCGCGCCGAGCGCCGCCTTGGTAAAGCTGGTCGCCATGGAGAAGAAGTATACGACGCCGTCGTCCCTGACCGGCAGTATGGCGCTCATTTCGCAGCTTTCAATGTTGACGCAGCAGATGGAAATGTCATATTCCTTGCCGCCGTTGGCGGCGAGCGCCGCCTCAAGCACCGCCACAGGCTCCGTAGCGGAAGCGACGACGACCTTGTGATAAACGCCGAGCTCCATAAGCGCGGGCACCTGCTTGGGGTTTCTTACAAGGCCCACGACGTTGCCCGTCGGGCCCACGGCCTTCATGGCTTCGTAGCCGCAGAGCACGCCGGACTTGCCGTTTGCGCCGAGAATCAGCACGGAGTCGCCTTTCTTGGGAAGCTTGCGGGCCTGCGCGGGCGCGCCGGCTACGTCGAGCGCCGCGAGCGCCAGCGTTTCGGACATGTCGTCGGGCAGCTTGGCGTAGA
>CAZCAV010000008.1:7709-49931 GCA_964496795.1 uncultured Oscillospiraceae bacterium | reverse complement strand
ATGCCGCTCTCGAACAGAACGGCCTTTGCGGTCACGTCCACGCGGTCGATGTCCATATGGATCTTGTCTATGCTCTCAATTTTAAGGGGCGTGAGCGAGAGAGAGACGAGGGAGGCGATCTTGTCGCCGACTTTGATGTCGCGATCCTTGAGATCTTCGCCGATGTAGGCGATCTTGCCGATGAACATGCCGCCGGAGCCCGTGACGGGGTTCTGCATCTTGCCGCGGGTATTGACGATGTCCAGTATCATGGACTTGATGGCATCCTCATCCTTTTCGCAGGCTTCCTCGATCTGCGTGAACGAGGCGGAGTCGATGTTGAGGGAGATAACGTCGCAGATGATCTCGTTCGAGTAGAGCTTCGTCATGTCGTTGTCGATGATCTGGGCCGCTTGAGTCAGCACGCCCTTGGGGGAGATGACGCGATGTGCGCCGTACTTATCGCCTTTGAGTGCCATGTGTTCAATCTCTCCTTCTATATTTATATTGATTATTGCCCAAGGCTCAGGATTTTGCGCGCTTCCGCGGGGGAAGCGATCTGACGGCCCAGCAGGCGGGAAATCGCCGCCGCTTTTTCCACGAGCTCGCCGTTGCTTTTGGCTTTTACGCCCTTCTCCATATAGATATTATCCTCGAGGCCTACGCGCGCGTGGCCGCCCATGAGCGTGGCAAGGGCCACGCTGGGGAAAGCACAGCGGCCTATGCCGGTGATGGTGAAGGTGGCGTCTGGGGGAATGCTGTCGCGTAAAAACGCAATATCGCGCACCTCGCCGGAAATGCCGCCGTCCACGCCGACCGCGAAGTTGAAGTGCAGCGGCGCCGACAGGCAGCCCTTCTTATAGAGCCTCAGCGCGGTGTCGATCATGGATTTGTCGAAGCACTCGAGCTCGGGCTTGATATGGTTCTGCTTCATGCGCTCGGCAAAGGCGATGATGGTGCTCTTGGTGTTGGTGAATATGTCGTCGCCGAAGTTGAGCGTGCCGCAGTCGAGGGAGGCCATTTCGGGGAAGAGCTCGGTGGGCTGGAGCCGCTCCTCATCCGTCATACCGGCGGCGCCGCCGGTGCTTGGCTGTATGATCACGTCCGGACAGGCCGCGCGCAAGGCTTCGATGCAAACGCGGAAGCGTTCGCGGTCCTGTGTGGGCGTGCCGTCGTCATAGCGCACATGCAGGTGGATGATCGCGGCGCCCGCGTCTGCCGCCCGCCGGGCCTCGCTTGCGAGCTCCGCAGTCGTGTAGGGAACGGCGGGATTATGCTCCTTGGTGACCTCCGCGCCGCAGATGGCGGCGGCAATGATGAGCTTTTCCATAGCTACCTCCGCTGCTTGTCCTTGGGGGTGACGCAGGTGCCGACGGCGCGGCAGACCACAAGAGGCTCGTCGAGCACGTCGCAGGCGGAGTCGCTGAGGTCGGGGCGCGGACAGATCACCTTCTGGGCCACAAAGCGCATCTTTCTCGAGGTCTTGCCCTCGGAAATGATCTCGCCGCGCGCCTCGATATAGTCGCCCGCGTATACAGGATTGAGAAATTCGACCTCCTCATAGGCGCGGAACAGGCCCTCGTCGCCGTCGCGGCGGATCAAAAGCTCCGTGGCCACATCGCCGAACAGCCCGAGCATGCGTGCGCCGTCCACAAGGTTGCCGCCGTAGTGCGCGTCATGAGCGCTCATACGAATCCGAATGACTACTTCTTCCATGGTTAGAGACCTCCTGTAATGAAATTTTTGGAATACCTATACGGGTGCTGTATTTGCCGGCGGGCTGAGATGTAAAAAAATGCGCCGCCGATGTGGGAAACCACATTGACAGCGCATCGTTTTTTCGATGGGAAACGACAGTCGTGCGGCGGTGACCGCAACGCCCAAAATCCATCCGGTGAGCCGGATCTCATCTTCGGCGGAGAACCCATTGACCCGCGGCTTCGGACGCTCACGTCCTTAACATCCGCGCGGCTACACGGCCGTCCGCGCCTCTATCAGAGCAATATGCAGTTATTGATATTATTTTACAGGCTGCGGCTTCTCCTTGTCAATAAGTTCTTTTGCGCGTTCGATAATTTGCTTCGGTACGCCAAGAAGCGCCAGGACTCTCAGCGCTTCGCGCGGCGGCTCCATGGCGCCCACGACCTGCTGAAACTCATAATCCGCTGCGCAGCCGGTTTCATCGGGCATATGTCCGCGCGCGCGGTAATGCGTATTCGCCTTCTCCGCGACGCCGGAAAAATGCGTCGTCAGAACGCTTACGGCCGACGCCCGACTCAGACGCTCCGTGACCGCGGCGGCAATGGCGGCGCCCTCCTCGGGGTTGGTACCGCGCGCCAGCTCGTCGACGAGTATCAGCGCGTCGTCCTCCGCGTGGGAAAGCGCGCCGACAAGCAGCGCCGCCTGCGCGCCGAATTCGGAAAGCCCGCTTTTTTGATTGTCGCCCGCGATCAGGCAGATATCCGAAAAATGCGGCATTTCCAGGCGATCGGCAAAGGGGAACAGGCCCATGAGCGCAAGCTGCGCGCCGAGCGCCACCGCATAGAGCGCCGTGCTCTTGCCGCCCATATTGGCGCCTGTAAGCACCGTTACGCCGCGCACGAAGCGGAAGGAAAGCGGAAAGAAGCTTGCAAGCGAGGGGTTTTTCAGACCCTCGACAATCAGCGCATCGGCTCCCAGAACGGGCCGAACGCCGCCGAAGCGCTCTGCAAGCGCGGCTTTGGCGAGCGCAAAGTCCAGAAGCCCGACGGCTTTAGCCGCCGCCCGCAAAGCGTCTGTCTCCGGCCGCAGCTTCCGGCTCAGCTCTGAAAGCACGCGCTCAAGCGCCCGCTGCTCGTCGTCGAGCAGAGAAGCGTATTCCGGAGCGTCCGGTGAAAGGGCGGCCTTGCGCCTTACGATCGCGCCAAGCTCTTCATCCGCCTGCGCCGCTGAAAAGGCCGGATCGCGCGCGCCGCCGGGATCGAGCGCCGCGAGCGCACGGGTCAGCGGCGGCAGCGTAAAGCGTGCCGGCGCGTCTTGCGCCGTGAGCAGCCGGCCAAGCTTTTCATAGTTTATGGCAAAGCGCTTCAACTCAAAAAGCTCTGTTTCCGAGAGCGCGCCGCCGCCAAGAATGGCGAGCGTGCCCTGGATCTCGCGGAAGCGTCCAAGGGTATCCGAAAGCCGCCAGCTCTCCAGTCTTTGCGCATCCGAAACCGCGTCCAGCGCATCCTCAAGCAGCGCGCGGTCAGCGGGCGCAAACGGCCTGAGCCCGGCTTTTTCGCTGCGGCCCCAGGGCGTGCGGGGCTCGAGCTTTTCGAGAACAAAGCTAAGGCCGACGGCCCTAGCCAGAGCGTCGTCGATCATGGGGCCTCCTTTGCGTCAAATACGGGAACGGACAGGCGGGCGCTCAGCGCGTCCAAAAACGCGCGGCGGTCATAGCCCGCGCCATAGGGCGAATAGGGATTGGCGGTAACAAACAGAAGAGAGGGCCTTTTTTTCACATACAGCCGGCGGCCGCTGTGCAGCAGCCGCGTATAGCTTTTTTCACACAGCAGCGCGCGCGACGGATCGCTTATGACGATGGCGGGAGTCTTTTCCCTAAGCATCTGCTCGGCGGTGGAGTCTGTGAAGGCGCCTTCAATGCAGAGGGCCTCCGCCTTGCCGTCATAGAGCGGCAGGCTCATCAGATCGCATAAAAAGCCGGCGTCGGAAACGGTCTTTGCCATGTCTGCGTGATAGGCCGCGCCCGCGGAAAACACCACCGCATCCGAGAGCGCGGGGCTGGCGATGCTGCGGCGGAATATGGCGCCGTCGATCAATATGCGCTCCGCGCCAAGAAGCCGCATGCTCCTCGCGATATGCTGCATTTGAAGGACAGTGGAAGGGCCGGCGATCTGTACGCGGCCGCCGCTGTCGGCGCGCAGCACCGCCACGCGGCCAAGCGGCGTCAAAACGTCGCTGAGCTCCAGCACCGTGCGGCTGACCGTACACAATGGGATCAGATATTCGGCGGTGGCAAACAGCGTGCCCGCCGGTACGGAAACGGCGGGTTTTTCCGTACCCGTCGCAAGGTCGGTCGACTCGCCGTCGCGGCCGATGGAGCTAAGTCCGATGCGCTTATCCGCCGAGGCCGCGATCAGGCGGCCAAGCGCCGTGGTCTTTCCGGCGTTTTTACACATGCCGACGATGGATATGCTTTTGTAGCCGCTCAGAAGCCGCCGGTAATCTGCCTGCATACGCTCAGTATAGCGGCTTTTTGCCGGCGCTTCAAGGGGCGGCTGTTCAATCCTTCAGGCCAAAGAGCCGATTGGCGTTATGCACCGTCGCTTCCGCCGCTGCCTCCGCCGATATACCGCGTATCCCGGCCAGCCGTTCAAGCGTAAAATGCAGCAGCCGCGGGTCGTTGCGCTCGCCGCGGTGCGGCACGGGCGTCATATAGGGGCAGTCGGTTTCCACCACGATCGCGTCGAGAGGCAGCTTCTCGGCGATTTCCGCCAGTCTGTTGGCGTTTTTGAATGTCAAAGAGCCCCCAAAGGCGATCAAAAAGCCGAGATCGACATAGCGCTTGGCGTCCTCCCAGCTTCCGGAATAGCAGTGCATGATGCCGGAAAGGCCGCTGCGGTGCGCGCGGATGATATCCATGCAGTCGCCGTGCGCCTCGCGGTCGTGCACCAGCACAGGCCGCTTCGCTGTCTGCGCGAGGGCAAGCTGATCCGCAAAGGCGCGCTTCTGCGCGTCGCGGGGCGCGTAATCATAGTGGTAATCGAGGCCGATCTCGCCTACGGCTATCATTTTCTCATGCACAAGCGTGCGCTCGATCAGCGCCAGCACACGCGCGTTCACCTGCATAGCTTCGTGCGGATGCACGCCCGCCGAGCCGTATACATGGGGATAGATACGCACGAGCGCGTTGATCTTGCCGACGTCGTCCGGCGTGCAGCAGGCCTCGAGCATGCGGTATACGCCGCTTTCGGGCAGCGCGGGTATCAGATCGTTGCGATCCTGCTCGAATTGATCGTCGAGCAGATGCGCGTGAGTGTCAAACAGTTTCATAGCCAAAGCTCCATAAGCAGCATGTCAAAATAATCGTCTCCGGCCCTTAAGAATCGATGCGCACAGCCGCAGGCCCTAAAGCCGAAACGCTCGTAGAGCGCGATGGCGCGCGTATTGTCGCTGCGCACCTCGAGCCAGAGCCGCTTAAGCGTCTCTCTCCGGCGCGCGAAGGCAAGCATCGTTTCCATGAGCGCGCTTCCTGCCCCGGTATGCCAGTATTTCCGCTGCACGGCGATGCCGAGGCACGCGTTATGCCGTATGCGCGGCTTCTGCTCCGCGTCTACGGAGCACATGGCGGCCATCTCGCCGTCGATAAAGCCGAGCCACATGGCGGAGTTGTCCAGATGGAGCCGCCGCTCAAGGAACGTGCGTTCGCTCTCCTCCGTTTCCCATGACAGGCCGTTTTCATCGCTGTTGAGGTAGTCCGTTTCGCCGCCGACAATCCTGTGAAAGTCCAGAAGCGCGGCAGCATCGTCCGGTGCGGCCGGGCGAAGCGTCAGCGCGCGTCCGTCCTTAAGAATCTGTGCGCTCACGGCTCAGCGTACCTTGAGGCCGCTCTCCATATCGGAAAGCGTCGTGACGGCGGAGAGCTTTTCGTCGGCCTCGTCGGCGGCGCAGAGGATCATGCCGCGGCTCTCGACGCCGCAGAGCGTGACGGGCTTCAGGTTGGCGACCAGTACGACGGTCTTGCCCACGAGATCCTCGGGCGCATACCACTTTTTGATGCCGGAAACGACCGTGCGGGTTTCGCCGCCCACCTCCACGGTGAGCTTCAGCAGCTTTTTGGCCTTCTTGATCTCCTCGCAGGCGACGACCTTGGCCAGCCTTAGGTCGATCTTTTCAAAATCCTCGTAATCGATCTCCCGGGGCTGCTCTGGCTTTTGGACGGCGGCTTTTTGGCGCGCGGTCTCAGCCTCGAGCGCCGCAAGCTCCTTGGCTACGTCGATGCGCGGGAAAATCGCTTCGCCCTTATGGACGCCGGAGCCGGCGATCGTACCGCCCCAACCGACGTTTTCAAGCTTGGTGAAGCGCTCCTCTGTGCCGAGCTGGTCAAACATCTTCGCGGGCGTTTCCGTCAGGAAGGGCACGAGCAGCACGCCGATGATCCTGAGACATTCCGCCAGATTGTACAGCACGCTCGAGAGCCGCTTTTTCCCTTCTTCCGTGCGCGCGAGCACCCAGGGCGCGGTGACGTCGATATACTTGTTGCAGGCGCCTACGAGCTTCCAGATCTCTGAAAGCGCGTCGGGAATATGCCAGGCGGCCATCTGCAGCTCGACCTTTTCCGGCAGTTCTATGGCGAGCTTGGTCAGGTCAAAATCCTCGTCCGCACCGGCAAGCGGCTGCGGGATCTCACCGTCGAAGTACTTGTCGATCATGGCGACGGTGCGCGAAAGCAGGTTGCCGAGATCGTTGGCAAGGTCCGTGTTGATGCGGCTGATCAGGGCCTCGTTGGAGAAGGCGCCGTCAGAGCCGAAGGGCACCTCTCTCAAGAGAAAGTAACGGATGGCGTCCACGCCGTAACGCTCGCAGAGCTTGACGGGATCGACCACGTTGCCCTTGGATTTACTCATTTTGCCGCCGTCGAGTACGAGCCAGCCGTGACCGAACACCTGCTTGGGCAGCGGAAGTCCCAGCGCCATAAGCATGATGGGCCATATGATCGTATGGAAGCGTACGATCTCCTTGCCGACGATGTGCAGATCGGCCGGCCAGTATTTCTGATAGAGCGAGTCGTCCTCCGAACCCCAGCCGAGTGCGGTGATGTAGTTGGAGAGCGCGTCAAGCCAGACGTAGACCACATGCTTCTCGTCAAAGTCCACGGGAATCCCCCAGGTAAAGCTGGTGCGGCTCACGCAGAGGTCCTCAAGCCCGGGCAGCAGGAAGTTTTGCAGCATCTCATTCGTGCGCGCTACGGGTTGAATGAACTCGGGATTGTCCCGAATGTGCTGTATGAGCCTGTCGGCATACTTCGAGAGCCTGAAGAAGTACGCCTCCTCCTCGACCATTTCGACCGGCCCGCCGCAGTCGGGACATACGCCGCCGGCCTCCTCGATCTGCCTTTCGAGCCAGAAGCTTTCGCAGGGCGTGCAGTAGTGGCCCGCATATTTGCCCTTATAGATATCGCCCTGCTCGTAGAGCTGCCTGAATATCTTCTGGATGGCCTTGACATGGTAATCGTCCGTAGTGCGGATAAATTTGTCGTAGGAGATGTCCAGAAGCTTCCAAAGGGATTTGAAGCCGGACACGATCGTATCCACATACTGCTGCGGCGTTACGCCCGCTTCCCTGGCCTTTCTTTCGATCTTCTGACCGTGCTCGTCCGAGCCGGTGAGGAAAAATACGTCGTAGCCGCGCTGGCGTTTATAGCGGGCGATAGCGTCCGTGGCCACGGTGCAATAGGCGTGACCGATGTGCAGGTTCGCGCTCGGGTAGTAGATCGGCGTCGTGATGTAGAATGTTTTTTTATCCATGGCTTCCTCCCATTTTTTCTTATAAAATAAAAGCATACCGCCCTGTAAGGACAGTATGCTCCAAAAGAAACACAACTGCTTGTAACCACCCTACTTCCCCGCGATATGCGGGGGCATAAGCTTTTGCTGTATCGGGCAAACCCGCCGCGGCTCAGGCTAATGGAACGTTCACCGCAAGGAGCTCGGGAGCCATGTTCGGCAGACTGTCCGTGTCGGGCTTGCACCTTGATCCCGACTCTCTGAAAACGGACGAAAACCGCTTACTCTTTCCGTCATCGCTCATATGATTTGCAAGCTTATCACAGATAAAACACGGTTGTCAAGTATGTTTGGACATGATAAGATAGGACGGAATCTGAAGGGAGCATGGCATGCGCATCATCGTCGGCCTGGGAAACCCGGGCATATCCTATGCAAAATCACGCCATAACGCCGGCTTTCAGGCATTGGACAGGCTGGCGGAGCTCATGCACATCCGTGTGACCAGAAAGGGCTTTTCGGGCCTCTATGGCGAGGGCGTGCGCATGGGCGAAAAGGTGGTGCTCGTGAAGCCCGAGACCTACATGAATCTGTCGGGCGACTGCGTGCAGCGCATCGCGCATTTCTATAAAGCGCAGCCAAAGGACGTTCTGGTGATCTATGACGACATCGAGCTGCCCGTGGGCAGCCTGCGTATCCGTGAGCGCGGCGGCCCGGGCACGCACAACGGCATGCGCTCGGTTCTTTCCTGCTTAGGCAGCGAGGAGACGCCGCGTATCCGCGTGGGCGTGGGAGACCGGCGGCAAGGCGAGCTGAAGGATTATGTGCTCAAGAAGCCTTCGGCCGAGGAGCAGACGGTACTGGACGGGGCGTTTGCGGACGCCGCCGACGCGGCGGTGATGTGGCTTGACGGCCAGATCGCTGCGGCGCAGACCAAATATAACAAAAAGCATGAGGGAGGAACCGCGTAACGGAGGCGCAGCCGAATCCGATACTGGAATTTCTGTTTACCGCAACGGAGCTTCGACGCATTTTGAAGGCGCTGGAGGGGGGCAAGGGCCCGGTTGCGGCTTTTGGCTTACCCGCGCCGCATAAGGAGCATATCGCGGCGGCGCTTGCAAGCCGCCATACGGCGCTGCTGGTCACCGCGACAGAGCCTGCGGCCGCAGCGGCCTGCGAGGAGGCGCGCGCGCTTGGCGCAAGGGCCGTGCTGTTTCCGCTGCGAGAAACGCCTCTGGTGCACGCCTATGCGGGCTCGCCGGAGCGCGCAGCCGGGCGTATCAGCGCCTTAACGCGGCTCGTATCCGGCGAAAGGCTGCTCATATGCGCGACGGTGGCGGCGCTTATGCAGCGTTTGGCGCCGCCGGAAGCGTTTATCGAGGGCGTTTTGACGCTGGGGACCGGAGACGCCATATCGCCGCGGGAGCTTCTCGGACGCTTGATCTCCGCCGGCTACGAACGCGTGGAGATGGTCGAAAGCCGCGGACAGGTCGCGGCGCGCGGAGATCTCGTGGACGTGTTTGCGCCTCAGGACGAGTATCCGGTGCGCATTGAGTTCTTTGGCGACGAGATCGATCAGATGCGCGGTTTTGACCCGCTTTCGCAGCGCTCGCTGGATCAAATGTACGGCGCAGTCCTGCCGCCCGCGCTGGAAACGCCGCAGCCTAAGGAACGCGTGGACAGGGCGCTCAAGCGGATCTCGGGAAAGGCCGGCTTTTTTCAGCAGGAGCAGGACTGGCTCGCGGGCCGCGCGAGCGCGGGCGCGGACGTGCTTCTGCCGCTTTTATACGAGGAGAGCGTTACGCTTCTGGACTATCTGCCCGCAGACGCGCTGATCCTTCTGGATGAGACGCAGCGGCTCGACGAGGCCGCCCGCACGGAGCAGGCGCGTTTTTCAGAGCTGGTGTCGGCTATGCTGGAGCGCGGCGAGGGCCTGCCGGAGCAGGGCCGGCTCCTGGAGGACGCAAGGCCCTGCATGCAGCGTCTGACGAATGCGCGCAGCCTGCAGCTATACACGCTTTTGCGGGCGCACAACGCCTATCCCGCGGCGGATATTGCGCAGTTTTCGGCGCGCAGCGCGCCTCAGTATCTGGGCTCCGGCTCCGAGCTGGCGCTGGATCTGAAGCGCTGGCGGACGGACGGCGTGGCCGTACTGCTGTACGCCGGCAGCCGCGCGGAGCAGCTATATACGGAATTATCCGGAAACGACGTGGAATGCGCCGTGGCGGACGCGCTGACCCGTGCGCCTGTAAAGGGCGAGACGCTGATACTGAAAACGAGTCTGCCGCGCGGATTTTCCTATCCGGAGCAGGGGCTTGTGGCGCTTGGTTCCACCGAGCTTTTCGGCCGCGAGGGAAACGGGAGAGCGCCGCGGCGCCACAAGAGCCACCTGGAATTTTCAGAGCTGCATGTGGGGGATTACATCGTTCACGAGGCCTATGGAATCGGCCGCTTTGAACGTGTCGAGGCGCTCAGCGTCGACGGCAGCACGCGCGACTATCTGCTCATCGAATACAAGGGCGGCGACAGACTGTATATACCCACCGATCAGCTTGACCGTGTACAGAAGTATATCGGCGGAGGCGAGGACGAGACCGTTGCGCTCAGTAAGCTTGGCGGCTCCGAATGGACAAATCGCGTGGGAAGCGCCAAAGCGGCGGCCAAAAAGCTGGCGGTGGATCTGGCGGCCCTGTATGCGGCGCGCGCGGGCGGCGGCGGGCATGCCTATGCCGCCGACAACGAGCTTCAGAGGAGCTTTGAAGAGCGTTTTCCCTATGAGGAGACGCCGGACCAGAAGCAGAGCATCGCGGAGATCAAGGCGGATATGGAGAGCGTACGCCCCATGGATCGGCTGCTCTGCGGCGACGTCGGGTACGGAAAGACCGAGGTGGCGCTCAGAGCGGTTTTCAAGGCCGTTCAGGATGGAAAGCAGGCGGCGCTGCTCGTACCCACTACCCTTCTTGCCCAACAGCACTATAACACCATACAGTCGCGCTTTTCTGACTTTGCGGTCAGGTCCGCCTGCCTGTCGCGCTTTCGTACGCCTCAGGAAAAAAAGGCGATCCTGGCGGGGCTTAAGGACGGGACTGTCGATATCGTCGTGGGCACGCACGCTCTTTTGGCCAAGGACGTCCGCTTTCGCGATCTGGGGCTGCTGATAATTGACGAGGAGCACCGCTTCGGCGTCAATCATAAGGAGAAGATCAAGGAGCTTAAGAAGAACGTCGATGTACTTACGCTCACCGCGACGCCGATCCCACGCACGCTGAACATGTCCATGACCGGCATACGCGACATCTCCGTGATCGAAACGCCGCCAGAGGAGCGCCATCCCGTGCAGACCTATGTGCTTGAATATACGGACGCGCTGCTCATCGACGCGGTCTCCCGCGAGACGGCGCGCGGCGGACAGTGCTATGTGGTATATAACCGCGTGCAGTCCATGGAGGCCATGAAGAGCCGCATCGAAAAGCTGTTGCCGGATGTGCGGGTGCTCATGGCTCATGGCCAGATGGACGAAAGACAGCTCGAAAGCGTGATGCTGGATTTTCTGGAGCGGCGGGCGGACGTGCTTTTGTGCTCCACCATCATCGAAAGCGGTCTGGACATTCCCAACGTCAATACCCTGATCGTGATCGACGCAGACCGCATGGGCCTTGCGCAGCTCTACCAGCTTCGGGGCCGTGTGGGACGATCGAACCGGCTGGGCTACGCGTACCTTACCGTCCGGCAGGGAGCCGCGATGAACGAGACGGCGCATAAGCGGCTCATGGCCATACGCGAGTTTACGCAGTTTGGCGCGGGCTTTCAGCTGGCCCTGCGCGATCTGGAGATCCGCGGCGCGGGCAGTCTGCTTGGCGCAGAGCAGCACGGGCATATTCATGATATCGGTTATGAGTATTACTGCAAGCTCATGCGGCAGGCCGTGCGCGAAGCGCGCGGCGAAACCGTGGAGCCGCTTGTGGAGACGAGCGTGGATATGCGGCTCGACGCGCACATTCCGCACAGCTATATCGACAGCGAGACGCAGAGATTGTATATGTATAAGCGCATCAGCGGCATTGACGGGGAAGAGGCGATACTGGACGTGCGCGAGGAGCTGATCGACCGCTACGGCGAGCCGCCGGCGGCTGTGGAGAACCTGATGCTTACGGTGCTTGTGAAGTCCTATGCGGCGCGCGCGGGCATTGATTCCGTGCAGCTCAGGGATGGCGAGGCGCTGCTGCGCTTTTCCGAGACTGCGCAGCTTGACGGCGGCAGACTGCTTGCGGCGCTGACCGCCATGCCCGGCGCAAGCCTGACCGCTGCCGCGCCGGTCACGATCCGCATCCGGCAGAAGAATGCGGCGGCCGCGGCGATCGCCGCCGGCTTGCCCCCTTTTTTGCACACGGTCATGCGGTGCGGTCAGGCGGAAGACTGAACGTCTGAACGGCGGCCGGAGCAATTGCGGCAAAAACATGGCTGCATAAAGGCTGAACGCCAAAAGCTGCCGCAAATTCTTTTCACAATTATACATTGCGTGCCGGCGACAGAAAGCTTATAATACCATGGTATGGGCAACTTATGCCAAATGGTCCCTGCAACTAACAAAGGAGAAGCGGAAATGAAAATCACAACCAGAAAATGGATCGCTCTGCTGCTTGCCGCGCTGATGCTGGCGGCAACGGCGGCATGCGCGCTCGAGGAGAGCGACGGCGCCAAGACCTATTCGGACAAGGAACGGGCCAAGGTAGCCGTAACCGTCGGCGACAAGTATGATATAACCAAGGGCGAGATCGTTGACCAGTATGAGTATCTTGTCGAAATGTACACATATTACGGCATGGCAGCGCCGACCGCGGATGCGGACGTCGAGAGCATGCAGGATTCCGTGATAGACAATCTGGTATCGTCCAAGATCCTGCTTTACAAGGCCGAACAGATGGGCATCAGCCTTGACGATGACGAACGGGCTGCCGTTGAGGTGAAGATTGAAGAGGAGATGCAGTATTGGTTCGACAGCTTCACGGAGCAGGCGACGAGCGAGGGCGCGGAGGATGTGGATGCGCGCGCGAACGAGCTCTTTGAAGCGGCATTGGCCGACAGCGGCATGGATATGAACGTTGAGGGCTATCGCGAGTATCTCAGCGAAATGATGATGAACGAGGCCATTACCACCAAGCTTGAGGAGACCGTCAAGGCCGAGGTCGCCGTCACGGAAGAGGACGTCCAGGCCTATTACGATAACCTGCTGGAAACGCAGAAGGAAGCCTACGACGCGGACCCCTCCGTTTACGCAAGCGAAGCGGAGGCCTATGACATGTCCGGCGGCAACCCCATCGTGTACGCCCCCAAGGGGTATATGCGCGTCAAGGTGATCATGGTATCGCCCGAGGAAGAGATCGACGAGACCTATACCACGCTCAACACCGAGCTTGAAGCGCTTGAACAGGAATACGGCAAGCTGGCTCTGGCGGAGGACGCTGCGGCCAACGCCGAGCGCATGGCCGAGATCAAGACTGAATATGCCGAGAAGAAGGCCGAGGCGGACGAGCTGTATGCCGCGTATATCGCTGACGCTCAGGAGAAGATCAACAAGGCGTACGAGGCGCTGCAGTCCGGTACGTCCTTTGACGATGTGTTGGCCGAATATGGCGAGGACGATATCTACTCCACCTATCCCACCATCGCCGAAAAGGGCATACTGATGCTCAAGGAGAGCGAGGAGACCATGGACGCCGCGCTTGTCGAGGCTGTGCTGGCTCTTGAAGAAGGCGCGTATTCCGAGGTCATTCAGGTGGGCGACGCCTTCTACATCGCTGCGCCCGTGGGCGACGAGCCTGCCGGCGAGGTCGCGCTTGAGAACGTCCACGACGTTATCGAGGCCATGGCTCTCTCCGAGAAGGCTGAAACCCTGTGGACCGAACGCCAGGAGGAATGGAACAACGATACCTCGCTTGTGGTCTACCATGAGGACGTGTATCGCGATATTGGCAAGCAGGAAGGCTGATCGGAGCGAATTCGATATGCGCGGGGCCGTCAAACCAAGCTTTGACGGCCCCGCTTGGCGTTTTTTCAGAATATTCATGTGTGCGTCATGGCTTTGACAAATTCTAAGGCTATGGTTATTTCAGTGAGGTGTACGCTATGAACAGAAGGATACCCTGCTGCCTGCTGGCCGGTCTGATGCTGTGCGGCTGCGGAGCAAAAAACAAGGCGGAAATGCCCGTGTCCCAAGCGCAGCCCGAGGTGGTCACGCTTTCGGCCGCTCCCTCCGAACAGGAGGCGGGCGAGGGCACGCACTATGGCGTTTACAGCCTTGACGGCGGAGAACTGACAGAGGAGTTCGGGACCTACGATTCCGATACCGCTGATGAGAATGCGCTTTTGGCGTGCGACGGAGCCGTATTTACCGTCAGAGACGCCGATATCAACAAGACGGGCGACGCCGCAAGCAGCCTATTTTCGGGCCTGAACGCGGCGGCAGCAGCCGTGGCCGGCGCGCAGATGACGCTGGAAAACTGCGTTTTGACCACCAATGGCGCGGGCGCGACGGGACTGTTTTGCGCGGGCGAGGGCACGCTGCTGAACGTAAGCAATGCACAGGCTGTCACCGCGGGCGCCAATTCACCCGCTCTTGTGGCGGCGGACGGCGCGGCGGCGATCATTGCCGGCACGCGGCTGATGAGCGAAGCGACGGATGCAAGCCTGATACTCACGCGCGGAAACGCCGCCGTTACGCTCTCCGGATGCACGCTGCAATTTGCAGGCGCACAGGCCGTAGAAGCGCATGGCGGCCTGCTGTCGCTTACGCTTGACGGGCAGCAGCTCGCGGGCGATATCCGTCTGACGGCGCTGAATGACGAAATGCCGGCGGCCTTGGCCCTTACGCTCAAAAACGGCGCCTCGTTTACCGGAGCGATCCTGGCGGGCAGCATGGACGAGATATCCGTAACGCTTGACGGGAGCTCTGCCTGGACGCTTACGGGCGATCTGACGCTCTCCGCGCTGACGGCGCCGGACACAAGCTTTTCGGGGATACAGTCGAACGGTTTTTCCGTCTTCTATAATGCCGAGCATGAGGCGAACGCCTGGCTGAATTCACAGGCCTATGCTCTGCCGGGCGGCGGATATCTTACGCCAATGATATAATCCGTCCTTTTTCCTGAAAAGAAAAGGCAAAAAAGCTTACACTATACTTATGGGAAGGAACGTGCGCTCCTTCCCAATTCTTATAGTTCGGCGTTCTCGCTGCTCCTTTCTCTTGCGAGAGAAAGGAGGATCATTTTCGAGAGTTCCTATACGATCTCGGGCCTCGCGCCGTCCGGAATGGGACTTGTCCAGCCGCCGGCGGTGCGCTCCAGGAACTCGGCGCGGATCACATCGAGCAGCGCGGGCTCCTCAAGCATATCCATGGCGGCGCCCGCGAGTACGCGCGCGGCCAGCAGCATACCCTTGTGCGCGATACCGCTTTTGCCGGCTGCGACGTTTTGCCAGGAATGCCCCGGGCAGAGCGAGGGCGCGGTCACGCAATGAATCTGCGCGGTGGGCGTGAGCCAGCTCACGTCGCCCACGTCGGTCGAGCCGGGCTCGTGCGCCGTGCCGTGATAGAGTGGCAGCAGAAAATCGTTGAGCGCGCGCGTGCCGTTTTCGCTGAGCTCCCGCACCTTGGCCCGTATGCTCTCGTCGGTCGCGTGGGTGACGGGCTGACCGGCCGTCTGCTCGCGATAGGTGGCCTGCAGCGCGCGGGCAAAGGCCCAATCCGCCTCGGAATACTGCGGCAGACTTTCGGCCTTGAAATTCTCATAGAGCAGGTTTTCGAGCGAAAAGTTCGGCACAAGCTCCGAGCAGCCGTCGATAAAGCGCCTTGTCAGCGAAACGTCTGCCATCTGCGCCGCGCCCTCCGCGATCGCGTCCACGCGCTTTTGAAGCGTCAGAGCGCTTTTCACCGTCTCATCGCGCACCATATAGAGCGCTTTGGCCGACGGCTGAACGACGTTGGGGGAGATACCGCCGGCGTCGGTAAAGGCGTAATGAATGCGCGCGGTGGCGGGAGCGTGTTCGCGCAGAAACTGCACGCCGATGTTGAGCAGCTCGGCCGCGTCGAGCGCGCTGCGGCCAAGCTCGGGACAGCCCGCCGCATGCGCGGCGACGCCGCTGAAGCGGTATTCCGTCTGTATGCAGGCAAGACAGCTTCCGGTGGCGACCTCGTTGACGTCGGCCGGATGCCAGGTCAGCGCCGCGTCGAGCTCCTTGAACAGACCGGCCCTGGCCATGAAGGCCTTGGCGGCGCCGCCCTCCTCGCCGGGACAGCCATAGAGTATCACCGTACCGGAAGCGCCGCTGTCTTCCAAATAGCGCTTTACGGCGGCGGCCGCCGCGAGCGCGCCCGCGCCGAGCAGATTATGCCCGCAGCCGTGCCCGTTGGTCATACCGGCCTCCGGCGTTTTCTGCGTGCTGCCGGCGGCCTGCGACAGGCCGGAGAGCGCGTCATATTCGGCCAGAAAACCAATGACGGGCTTCCCGCTGCCGTAACGGCCGGAAACGGCGGTCTCTATGCCGCAAATGTTCGTTTCGACGGAAAAGCCCTCTTTGGAAAGCGCGCCAGCCAGGGCCTGCGCCGAGCGCCGTTCCTTGAGGGAGAGCTCCGCGCAGCCCCAGATCTCATCGCTCAGAGCGATGAATGCCGCCGCGTTCCGGTTAATGTAGGATAAGGCCTGCTGCTTGTCCATCGCTATAACACCTTGCTCAAAAATTCCTGCGTGCGAGGATTCTGCGGATGGTAGATGAGCTCGTTTGGCGGCCCCTGCTCCTGTATCCGGCCCTCGTCCATGAACAGAACGCGATCCGAGACCTCGCGCGCAAAGCCCATCTCATGGGTCACGATCACGCTTGTGAGCCCGCTTTCCACGAGCGAGAGTATGACGGAGAGCACCTCGCCCACCATCTCGGGATCAAGCGCGCTCGTAGGCTCGTCAAAGAGCATGATCTCCGGCTCCATAGCCAGCGCGCGCACGATGGCGAGCCGCTGCTTCTGCCCGCCGGAAAGGCGGCGCGGGTATTCGTCCCGCTTGTCCGAAAGGCCCACGCGCCCGAGCAGCGCTTCCGCCTGGGAAACGGCCTCCGGCTTGGTCTTCCTGCCAAGCAGCGTGGGAGCCAGCGTGATATTTTCGAGCACGGTCATATTGGGAAACACGTTGAAGTGCTGGAACACCATGCCCATTTTCTGCCGGTAGACGTCGACGTTGACGCCCTTTTCATTAAGCGTGACGCCTTCAAATATGACCTGCCCCGCGTCGGGCGTTTCGAGAAGGTTCAGGCAGCGCAGGAAGGTGCTTTTTCCGCCTCCGGAGGGGCCGATGACGGATACGACCTCGCCCTTTTCAATATGCTCGCTGATACCCTTCAGGACATGCACCTCGCCAAAGCTTTTATACAGATCGACGGTTTTAATCACTGGCCTTGAGCCTCCTTTCATATGCGCCGACGAGCTTGCTCAGCGAGAAGGTCAGCACAAAATAGATCACGCCTACGATAATCAGACTCTCGAAGGACAGATAGGTGGCGCCCTTGACGGTCAGATAAGAGGTCATCAGATCGCCTACAAAGAAGGTGGACGCCAGAGAGGTCTCCTTGATGATCATGATAAACTCATTGCCAAGCGCCGGCAATATGTTTTTGATCGCTTGCGGCAGCACCACATGCAGCATGGCCTGGCGCTTATTGAGTCCGAGCGAGCGGGCGGCCTCGGTCTGGCCGCAGTCCACGGCCTGGATACCGGAGCGTACGACCTCGCTGACATAGGCCGAGCTGTTGATGACCAGAGCCACGGCGATGCTGGAGAAGGTGCTCATGCCCAAAAAGGGCAGCAGGAGCGGCACGACAAAATAACCGATATAGAGCTGCAGCAGTATCGGCGTGCCGCGGATGAACTCCACAAACGCGGTCACGACAAAGCGAAGAAGCTTGAAACGCGACATCTTGGCTATGGCCAGGAGCGAGCCGAATATGGCGCCGAAGAACACGGTGATCGCCGAGAGAAGCAGCGTAACGCCTACGCCCCGGATAAGGAACACATCCCAGTATTGGGACATGATCTTTACGATGTTTGTACAAATCGTTGATAACGACAAGGCAGACCTCCTGATTCCATCGTGTTTCCGGCCAAAGACCATGACGATCCTCGGCCGGAAGCGACTGTTGCTGGTTTTGCAAGAACAGGGCGGTTAACCCGCGACATTGCCCTCGTCGTCGTAGCTGATCTCCGAAGCGGTGTCGATGCCGGCAAGCGCCTTGGCGTCTTCGTACCAGCCGTTGTAGAGATCGGCGGCCATGGCTTTGGCAAGGATCCCGTTCACCTTTTCCAGAAGCTCGGAGTCCTCCTTGTTCAGCAGGATCACGTTGTTTTCATACTTGGGGTCTACATCGAATTCAAAGCCGCTGAAGCCGATGTCCGGATTGTTGGCGATGATCGCCTCGCCGTTGCCCATGGCCACGGCCACGGCGTCGATCTTGCCGGTTTGCAGCGCGAGCACCGCGTCGTTGATGTCCTTAAAGAGCGAGATCTCGGTGGACTCCGGCAGAGCCTCCTGACAGAGCTTCTCCTGCAAGGAGGCGGCCTGCGCGCCGACCGTAAGGCCCGCAAAATCCTCCGCTGTGGTCAGGGCGCCGGCCTTCTCAGCCAGGGTGATGATGACCTGCTGCGTTTCGTTGTCGCCGGCAATGTAGTAGTCGGAGATGGCAAAGTTCTCCTCGCGTTGCTCCGTCCAGCTAAAACCGGAGATGGACATATCCACCGTGCCGAGCTGTACGGCTGTCTGGCAGGCGTCGAAGGACATGGGCTTAAGCTCAAGCGTCATGCCGAGCTCGTCGGCGATATAGTTCGCGAGCGTTACGTCAAAGCCGACATACTGCTCCATGCCGCTCTTCGAGCTGTCCACAAATTCCATGGGCGCAAAGTCCGGCGAGATGGCTACGGTGAGGACGCTGTCCTCGGCGGAGCCGGATGCTTTGCAACCGGTAAAAGCGACGAGCGCCGTCAATGCCAACATCAGGGCAAACAGTTTTTTCATGAGTTCATTCCTCCCAAATTCGAATTAAGTGGTATTTTACACGCATATAAATGCAATGTCAATACATAATTATAAATAAATTATTATTCATGTTTTGCATAAAAATAACCTCCGAACCCAGTAGGATACGGAGGTTTTATACAGCTGAAAAAGCGGCACGGCGCCTTGGATTATTCATGCTCCATTCGGTTTATGCACTATTCCTCACCGAGAGTCGCGAGCGCGGAGACAAGCTGTGAGAGCAGCGCGTCGGTAAGCTCGCAGTCAAAATTACCGAGGTAAAACTGCTCGTTATGACGCAGGATCACGCCGCAAACGGAAAGCGCGCCGCCTTCCGGCGTGACAAGGAGATACTGCGCATCGTAGCTATGAAAGCTGGCTGAGGAATACGTCACATCGCCAAATTCACGGTATAGCTCCTCCAAAAAATCATCGGGCAGAGCAATCGTACCGTTTTTGCTCATGAGCGACGTCTCGCCCTTTGGAAGCTGGGCGCGCGAGGCAAGCTCGTAGCTGAGCGCGCCGTCCGAAACGCTTGGAAAGTATACGGAGCCGTCGATCTCCACAGGCGAATACAAGCCGAAGCCTGTGAGCGCCGCCGGTTCTCCGGAGGGCTTGTCAAACAGGCCCCGGTCCTTTAGAAGCGACAAAAGCACGACAAGCAGCGCTATACCGATCAGCGCCAGAAACAGGATGGTCCTCTTGCCGTGTTTTTTTTGCATGTCTCACTTTACCTTTGCGTCGATTTCATCGAATAGCTGTCGCTTGAGCCTCAGAATTTCTGCCGGCGCGTCGGCGACCGGCACCTTCGTCTGCACGCGTTTGTCACGGGTGCTGATCTCGATCATGCCTTCGGCGAGGTTGCGCGGACTGACGGTCGCGCGGATAGGGAGGCCCAGCAGATCTGCTTCGGAGAACATGATGCCCGCGCTGATGGCGCGATCGTCGATCACGGTCTCCACGCCGGCGCTTTCCAACGCCTCATAGAGCGCTTCCGCAACGGCGCGCGTGTCCCCCTGATCGGCGCGCAGCACGCAGATGTGCGCCTCCCAGGGCGCGATGCTGATGGGCCATACGGGGCCGTATGAATCGTGGCTTTCCTCGCATATGGAGGCGCAGAGCCTGCCCACGCCGATGCCGTAGCAGCCCATAATGGGGTTGTTCAGCGCGCCGTTTTCGTCGAGATACTGCATGTTCATCGCCTTGGTATACTTTGTGCCGAGCTGGAAGATGTTGCCCACCTCGATGCCGTGCTCAATGCCGAGCGTCGGCTTTTTGCAGACGGGGCAGACGCCGCCCTCGAAGGCCTTGGCCACGTCCACATAGGCGGGTTCGCCATAGTCGCGCGCCATGTTGAAGCCTGCGTAGTGGTAATCGGGTTCATTAGCGCCGGTAACGAGGCTGCCGATGCCCTCGAGCGAGCGATCCACGATGACGCGCAGGCCCTCCGGCAGGCCCTTGAGCCCGATAAAGCCTGCGATGATGCCGGAGCCCTCCTCGATTTTGCCCGCGTGGATCTCGGCGCGCAGGAGATTGCGCAGCTTCGTCTCATTGACCTCAAGATCGCCGCGGAGGAACACGAGCACAAAGGAGTCGTCCTCGTTCAACTGATATACCACGCATTTGGCGGTCCGGCTTGCGGGCACATGCAGAAAACCCGCCACTTCTTCGATGCTGGCCATATGCGGCGTATGTACCTTTTCAAGCGGCGCGGCTTCCTCCGCGCCGACGTTATCGGTGATGCAGGGAGCCGCTTCCATATTGGCGCGGTAGCCGCAGCTTTTGCAGCTCACGAGCGTATCCTCGCCGATGTCGGAAAGCAGCATGAATTCGTGCGATATACTGCCGCCCATCATGCCGGAGTCCGAAAGCACGGCCACGACGTTTTTTGCGCCCGCGCGGGCAAATATGCGTTCATACGCGTGATAGCAGCGCTGATAGTAGGTCTCGAGATCCTGCTGCGAGGTGTGGAAGGAATAGGCGTCCTTCATGGTGAACTCGCGTACGCGGATGAGCCCGCCGCGCGCGCGCGCCTCGTCACGGAATTTGGTCTGTATCTGGTAGATCATAAAGGGATAGCGCGTATAGGACTGACCCAGCTCGCGCACCAGATGCACGGCCGCTTCCTCATGGGTCATGCCGAGCACCATCTCGCCGCCGTTGCGGTCGCTCAGGCGCAGAAGCTCCTTGCCCACGCTCGTGTAGCGTCCGCTTTCCTTCCAAAGATCGGCGGGCAGCACGACCGGCAGCAGCACCTCCTGGCCGTCGATGCGATCCATCTCCTCGCGAATAATGGTCTCGATCTTTCGCGTGATGCGTCTTGCGGGCGTAAAGAGCGAATATACGCCCGTGTTCACCTGCTTGATATAGCCACCGCGCACCATCAGCGCATGGCTGTCAATTGTACAGTCGGCGGGCTTTTCCTTAAAGCGGTCGCCAATCAGAGCGCTCATTTTCATAGCTCTACCTCAGTCGTATACAGAATTACCCTTACGGGCCCGTCCATTATCGCGCAAAAACGGCGATTTGGCAATATGCGCGCCAGCGCAAAGAGGACAAATATCGGAAAACGGGCTCAGGATCAGGCGACGGGGCTTTTGACCGTCCGGTCTATTTGTCAGCCAGACGTTTTGCCAGAGCGGCGATATGCGCGGGCGTCGTGCCGCAGCAGCCGCCCAGCGCCCACGCGCCATCGTCGTACAGCCGGCGCATGGCTTCTCCAAAACGGTCGGGCGGCATATCATAAACGGCGTTTCCGCCCTGTATGACGGGCAGGCCCGCATTGGGCTTCATGATGAGAGGGAGCCTGGTATGTGCAAGAAAAACCGGCAGCAGGCGCAGAAGCTGATCGGGGCCAAGACCGCAGTTGCAGCCTATGGCGTCCGCGCCCGCCTCCTCCATGGCCGCGCAGACAGCGGCTACGTCCGCGCCGCTGAGCAGGCGTCCACGATCGCTGAAGGAAAAGCTGCAAAGCACAGGCCGTCCGCCGCCATAGCGCTTGGCGGCCGTAACTGCGGCCACGGCCTCGTTAAGATCGATCATGGTCTCGATCAGTATGCAGTCCGCATCGCTGCCGGCCAGTATGGGCTCGGAAAACAGCGCGACGGCCTCCTCGGGCTCAATATCGCCCAGCGGCTCAAGAAACGCGCCGAGCGGCCCCACGTCGAGCGCTACCAGCGCGTCGGGCGCTGCGGCGCGCGCGTTTGCGACGCCGGCGCGCACGAGCGCGTCGAGCGTATGGCTCTTGCTCTTGTGCCGGATGGCGTTCAGGCCAAAGGTGTTTGCCAACAGCATCTGCGCTCCGGCGGCGGCATAGCCGGCATGCACGGCGCGTACGGCCTCGGGATCGTCGATATTCCACAGGTCGGGCGCGGCGCCTGCCGCAAGTCCGCGCGCCTGAAGCATCGTGCCCATGGCGCCGTCGAGTATCAGAGGCGTTTGAAACATGTAATTTTTATCCATAAAAAATAATATACCATGGATATTCCCGTTTTTCAACGGGAACAATTTGCGTATGGAATTGTTATCGGTATGCCTCGCTGCGCTTGTTTCCATCGCGGTGCTGTTTCTATTATGCAAGCTCATGGGCAGCAAGCAGATATCTCAGATGTCGATGTTCGACTATATTACGGGCATCAGCATCGGCTCCATCGCGGCCGAAATGGCCACGGAACTTGAAACGCCCCTGCGGCCCGCTGTCGCCATGATATTGTACGCGCTGGTCGCCGTAGGGATCTCATTCTGGACAAGCAGTTCGGTGCGCGCGCGCAAGATATTTACGGGACATCCGATCCTGCTGATGGACAAGGGCGTCATCTATCGCAGAAACATGCTGAGGGCGCGTCTGGATCTGTCCGATTTTCTGATGCTTGCGCGTATACAGGGCTACTATTCCATTGCGGACGTGCAGACGGCCATACTGGAGGCGAACGGTACGATCAGCTTTTTGCCCAAAGCCGAGGCGCGGCCCATGCAGCCGCGCGATATGGAAAGCTATCCAGCGCAGGAGCAGGTGGAGGCCAACGTCATACTCGACGGCGTGGTGCTCGATCGAACGCTCGCAGGCCTGGGGTATGATGAAAAGTGGCTGAAGAAGGAGCTCAAGCAAAGGGGGTATCAGCGTCCGCAGCAGGTTTATCTGGCCGTCTGCTCCACGGAGGGCCGGCTCAGCGTATTTCCCATGAACCGTGAAAAGAAGGCTTTCAGTCCCTTTGATTGACGAGCATAGCGCGCATGTTATCGGCGAAAGCGCCGATGCGCGCCGCGGCGCCGGGCGAGGACAGCGCGTCGCCCGGGTCGTTGGCGGTCTCCAGAAGCGCAAAGCGCGGCGGCAGAGAGAAGCCCTTGTTGAGGCAGAAGCCGTCCAGGATCTGTTCGGCCACGACGTCGCCGCCGCTGTAACCGGAGACCACGACGGCAAACAGATCCTTTTCAAGCGTGGCTCCGCGCAGTATCAGCGCGTTAAGACGGTTGACAAGCGCCGCAAAGTGCGCGCCGGTGGCGTCGTTATAGTTCGGACACAGCAGTAAAAGCGCGTCGGAAGCGCAGATCGCCGGAAACACGGCTTCCGGCAGCAGTCCGCCGTAAAAACAGCTCTCCTGCTCGGCAAAGTGTACGCAGGCGGTATAGCCGCAGCCGTTGCAGTCATAAATCGCGTCGCGCGAGAGCATGAGCTCGTCGATGTCCATACAGTCCTTCAGAAGGTCGCACAGCATACGGCCAATGGCGAGCGTGTTGGAGCGCTCCGGATTCGAGGCGTGCAGCATCAACAGGCGCGGCCGGTCGAAGCTGGCGGGCTGATACTCCATCAGACGGCCGAGAAGTGCGGCAGCCGCGTTTTGATAGGCTGTATACCGGTCTACGCCGTGCAGGCCGGAAAGCACGTCAAAGTTTTTTAAGGATTTCGTCGCCTCCACAAGCGGCCTGCCGATCAGGCGGCAGCCGGCCATGCTGGCGGAAAGCGCCAGGGTGCGCGCAAGCCCCTTGGTATACAGCTCCGATTCGCCGTCCACCCAAAAGGCGCCGATGCTGCCGGCGAGCGCCTCTTGGTGCGTTCTAAGGTAGCCAAGCAGCGTATAATAGTCGGCGGAGACGCCGCTTTTATCCACTGAGAGCACAAACAGGAGCCGACGGTGATCGAGCGGCACGCTGCCAAGCTGCTCTGTCAATACCGTTACAAACGAGCGGCCGCCGAGCGCGTGCTCCGCTACGTCGCCAAGCCGCGTATGCTTTCCCATGGAAATAAGCGTTACAGCTTCCGCCATGCTTCATACTCCTTCAGTCCGTTATAGGCTGCCTGCACGCGGTGAAAAAGCGTATCGGGCAGCGCGGCGCGCTCAAGCAGGAGCCCGTGATCCGTCAGCCTTGAGCGGCAGCCCATATATGCGCCGTCGAGCGCAACGGCCGCATCGAAGCTTTCCCCTGCGACGGCGCGCACTATCTGCGCGCACGCGCTGGAGAGGGCGGGAGCGATATAGGGCTTGAAGCCGGTGTCCCGCACAGCAAGATTGGCGGCGACGGCCGCCTCTGAGAGCCTGCGGGAAAGCGCGTCGTCATAGGCGCCGCCCGTAGCGTTGGCGATAACAAGCCCGTCGCCGTGCGGGCCGTAGCCGCGGCCGGCGGATAAAAAGTCCGGTATGCCCTCCGAGCGGGCCGCGTAATCGGCGCGCGCCAGCATAACGCCAAGGCCCAGGCCGATGATCTGCTCCGGCCGGAGCCCGGCAAAGTCCGGCACGCCGTTTTCATCGGTATTGCTCATGCAAAACAGCTCGCGGCACAGCAGATCGACCGGATCGGAGATCTGAAAAAACAGACCCTCAAAATGCGTCTCGCGGGCCTGTCTGGCGTAGGCGGAAAGTATAATGCGGTTTTTTTCGAGCTGGTACATCCTTACGTCGCCCGCCGTGCCGAGAGGCGGAACGCCCGCAGAGGCGGTAAAGGCGAACACATCGCAGTCGAACAGCGATTCCGGCGACAGTATTTCTATGCGCGGGCGGTGGCCGAGAACGGGCAGTATCTGGCCCGCTTCCATTTCCATACGGCGGCAGCGCATGGGATCGGGATCGTAAATGCCTATGACGTCGAAGGCCGTGCCCACAAGCGTCAGACCCGTCAAAAGCATAGCGCCCACGTCGCCAAGTCCCGCCATGTGCAGTCTGAGACCCGTGCGCCCGGGCGTAAACCGGCGCGGCTTGGAAAGAGCCCGGGGATAGGCGGCGTTGACGCAATACAGCCCGTGCGCGGACAGGTGCTCCAGCAATTGCGGATCGCAAGCGGGCTCGTCGTGCAGCCGCAGCCGCTCTGCGCCGCGGTCGCCAAGATCGGAGAGCCGCGCGGCGGCAAAGGAGGCTTCGGACTCCGCCGGCTCGCGCGATACCAGCGCAACCAGCGGGGAAAAGGGCGCGTCAAGCGTCACAAAGCCCTTGGGCACCCGACCGCCAAGCAGGGCGTAGCAAACGTCATCCCTTGCGCAATATCGCATCTTTGCCTCCTGTGATACGCTTCATCCAGTCGATATCGCTTTTCAGGCAGGCCGAGGCCTGCGCCGTGCGGTCATAGTGCGCGTTGAGCCCGCAGTCGGGCAGACGCGGCTCGAGAAGAGCCTCGCCGAGACGGTCGAGCGTGAGCGCGCGCCGCGACAGGGCCAGATGCCGCTCCTCAAGGGTGATCAGAATGTCGCGCGCGTTCTCAAGAGCGGTCATGGAAAGCCCCCACAGCGCATCCGGACTGCAGCCGTGGATGTAGGTGGGCGCTTTATACGGCAGGATCAGGTTGATCGAGGGCAGCGCACTGCCCTCGGAGCTTTCGCGGCGCACGCCGTCGCCGCCAAGGAAGGGGTAGAGCAGGCTTTCCGTAAACCAGAGCCGCATATTGGGCACGCGGTACACGGCGTCCACCGGCCGGCCCTGCCTGTCCATCAGATCCTGTCCGCGGCCGGAGAGCACGCCTACAAATATCTTGCGTACGTTCAGGCCCTCGGCGGTGAACAGCGGATCGAGCTTGGCGATGCGGTAGCCGTTATGCAGCAGATCGTCCACGAGCAGCACCGGCCGCATAAAGGAGCGAATGGCGCGTATCTGATTGCAAAGCGGCGCACAGCCGGGCGTTTCCTCAATACTGAAGCTGCCAATATCAGGCGCGAACACCTTTTCGGCATGCAGCGTTTTGGTTACGGTATGCGGTACGACCACATCCGAAAGGATCTTGCCGTAGGGTACGCACATATAGGGCCCGAGGCCCGAAACATCGGACGCGGAAACGCCGTTTTCGCGGCGGACCATCTCGGTAAGCAAATGATTGGTGCGGCCCGTGTCGAAAGCGAGCAGCAGCGTTCCGGGATGCAGCGCGCAGAGCGCGGCACGCAGCCGCCTTCGCGCGGCCAGCACGGCCGCAATGACCGCCGGATCATCCACAAACGGCGCCTTGACGCCCTCGAATACATCCAACAGCAGCACGAGCGGCGCGCGCATATCCACCAGCCAGGCGCGGGGCTCTCCGTCGCCCGCGGGCAAAAAGCCGGCGCCCGAAAGTATCGCGGGAAGAGGATCGTCCCCGTTCCTTTCCACATATAGCGCGTAGGTATGATCGTCCGAAAGGCTTCTTGTGAGCAGCTCGGCCAGCAGCAGCGCCGCGGTCTCCGCGCCGTTTTCGCGCCAGTGCGCTCCGTCGAGCATCAGTATGCGGCCGGAGGCACGCTCACGCACATAGTCTGTCAGGCGGGCGCTTCCCAGCTCGGAGAGCAGGCTTGCCGCATGTATCGAATGCGCGGAGATCTCCGTTCCGTCGCCTGCGCGTACGCGATAGACGCCTTTACGGCCCGTATGCCGTACGGCAAGGGACAGGGTCTTGGCGTTCTCCTTGTACAGCGGCGCGCGGATATACAGCCCGTGCCCGTAGATATAGGCCTCCACGAGCGGATCGACAAACATGGATATTTCAAGGTTTTTATCGATGGATTCGCGAATGCGCGAGCTGGAAACGTCCTCAAAATAGGTGGGCAGCGTGAGCTCGATCACTTGGCCGAGCAGCCGTCTTTTACGGTCGGCACGGCGATCGCGGTTGACTTCCTCGGCGCGGCTGCGGGAGAAGAGGATATGGTCGAAGCTGTTGGCGGCGCCGGGCTTTTCTGCGTCGGCATAAGCGGAGGCGTTTTCGATGACGTCGCTGCCCGCGACAATGTATATCTGCCGCGGCGCAAACAGCGCTTTGAGCCGCGCAAGATCGTCGGGGCTCGCGAGGTTGACGGGGATCGTATCCGGAAACAGGAAAACGTCCGGACAATCCGCGACAGCCATATCGGCCATGCGCCGCCGGAGCATCTTGGGCTGAGTACGCTTGGACCAGGAAAAATCATCGATCGCGAGGTAGAGCTCCATGCCGAGCGCCGTAATCTCTGTTACGATACGCTTGTGTCCGTCGGAAAAGGGATCGAAGGTGCCCGGGAAAAAGGCCGCCGCACCCGTGCGCGGGAATTGGAAGGGCCCGAAGACAATCTCACAATCCACGATCAGACGGTAGATGTGATTGAGCATGGCGGCGGTATTGTAAAACGTGACGCCGGCTTCCCCACGCTCCTCGATCAGCGCGTACAGCTTTTTGGACAGGCGCATGAAGATGCTGCGCCTCCGTACGAGCGAGAGCCGGTCGGAGGCGAATACGTCGCGGCAAAGCACAGTGAGGGCCATGCGGTGCACCGCGTCGTCGTAATGGGACAGACCTGTGAGCAGAATGCCGAGAATGCGCTCGCTGCGCGCAAGCAGCAGCCGGTCGCCGTCCTCACGGTCAAAATCGGCGCGAATGAGTATTTGCGCAAGCGCCGGAAGCGCCGCGCAGGCAGCGCGCGCATTGCCCGAATGCACAAGCCCTTCGAGCCGGTCGATGGTTTCCGCCTGCTCCATGTCCGGAAGCCCCGCGGTCAGCTCGCCGAGGCAGGGCGGGATATAGCGCGCGTATTCCGAGTCAAGCGACTCGAGACCGCGGCAAAGGTCGATGACCAGCTCGTTTCTCTGATCGACCGTCAGACGGCTGGAAAGACGCAGAAGCGCCCTGCCGGCGCGCTTGCGTACGGGCAGATGCTCGCTCACAAGCAGCAGGTTCGACAGGTGCGTGCTCACATGAAAGGCGTCGGCGGGTACGGCGACGGCATGCTCAACAAGCCGCTCAATGCCGGCGAGCTTGACCGTCCAGTGCACCGCGGTCTTAAGATTCATCAGATAAAGCTCGGATACCACGCGCTCCGGCAGCGCGCCGCCGGGCTCCGGTTCATGACGCAGCAGCCGCTCAAGCCGCATTTTCAGGAAAGCGCTTGCAGAATCCGGCTGTACGCGCATGGCTTCAAGCCTCTTTAACAGCGGTTCAAGCATATCCTGTCCGCGGTTTTCGGCCAGCACGGTCAGCGTTCTGAGGGCGCAGAGCTGGGAGGCGGCCGGCCCTTCCAGCAGCGGCTCGGCGCGTTCCACAAACAGGCGCAGACTGCCCGCGGTAAAAAGTGCTGCGGGGATATGCGCCGCGCTGTCGAACAGCGTGAACAGATCCGCGCCGCGTTCCGGCTCGAACCAGCTTAAAAAGACAGCCAGATAGGCCGGCGCGTCGAGGGGCATGCAATGCGCAAACAGGCTGTCTACAACGACCTTCAGGGAGTTTTCGATGCGCTCGCTGTGCTTTTTTTCGATGCGGTGATCGGGGAAGAGCAGCTTTTCCATATGCGCGTCGAACAAGGAATAGCCGGCGGCAAGCTGCTCGGAGAGTGTGGGCGCGACGGTCTCCACGGGCAGGCCCTCGGGCAGCTCCTTGCGGTAGGTCAGGCCGCTTCCGGCTAAGATCTTGCCCATCAGAAGCCCCGCTTCGCGGCGGATATCGCCCTCCGGGTGCATCAGCAGCTCATAGAGATAGTCCAAAATGCGCAGCTTGCGCGCGCGGGGCATATAGGCGCAATATTCGTCCAGCAGCATCAGATAGCTGCGCAGCCGCTCGCTCGAGCGCTCGCCGCGGGCGTTTTCGATCAGGCGTTCAAAGGATTTACTGACGCCGACGTCCACCATAAAGGCGATATTGTGCGCCATGGCGCTGTTGATCAGCGCCTCGACAGCGCCGTTTCTGCTCAGCAGCGCCGAATCCGTATGCGATACGGGCAAAAACGCTTCGCCCTGCAGATCCGGATTGGCGCCGATGGCACGGAGATAGTTTTCAAAATCCTTCAGCTTATGCGTGACACGGCTGTATCGCATCCGCTTTTCATACACCATGTCGGAGAGCTTTGCACCGACGGCGCGGCAGGCCTCCTCGAGCGTGTGAATGCGGATATGCTCGCGTCCGTCCGGATCCTTTTCGCCGCGCACCAGAAAATCCGCGTAGATCAGCAGCAGGGACTCGGCGGGCAGGTTTTCAAATTCGAGATCCCAGGTGCTGTGGTTGGCCGCGATATGCGCAATGGCGGGCAGATCATGGGACAGCAGCCATTGATCGGTAAAATAGTAGTGCAGGTAGGGAATGCGCGCAGCGTTGGCATGGCGGCAGCCGAATTTGCCCATGTCGTGCGAGAGCGCGGAGGCCGATACAAGCGCCAGATCCGCGGGCAGGCCGCAGGCGGCGGCGCGCGCGGCCATCTGCGTGGCTACATAATGCACGCCCGCCGTGTGTGAAAGTGGATCAAAGGGCTTGATCTCGCGCGTAAGCCTTAGAAGCGTTATATAGCGCGCGTCCTGGACAGCCGTCAAAAAACGCGCATATTCCGGCGCAATGCGGCTTTTTTCCCAGACCTCCTTTTCCGGCAGACGAATATCCGTCAGCGGATCGAAGTCGCGGGCCTCCGCCTCGCGCGCTATGCGCGCGTCGAGCAGGGATAAATAGAATTCAAGCGCGGACGCTAAAGCGCCGCCGCACGCCGGGCGACCTGCCTCGGGATAGAGACCAAAGCCGATATAATCGCAGGCGGCGAACAGCCAGCCCTCCTCGGGCGGCTCGGAAAGGCCCTCCAAAACGTCCTTGCAGATGTCCAGCGTCGTTTGGCAGACGTCGTCCTTATGAACGGGGGTGGCGGACAGCGCAGATACGAAGCCGCAGTCCGACAGCAACTGCTGAAAGGCGCGCGCCGAAAGACTGCTTCCCGCGGGCGGCTCAGAGGCTATGGAACGGCAGATTTCCTGCGTCCAGATGGCATTCGGCTGACTCATGGAGCCATTATATCACAGTTTTGCGTTTAAGGAAGCGATCCCAGGGAAGCTGGGAACAGACGACCGCTAAAAATACGAGCGCACAGCCAAGCAGCTCGCGTACGCTCATGCGCTCGCCCAGCAGCAGCCAACCGGCCAGCGCGGCAAACACAGACTCCGGCGAGCAGAGCAGCGAGGCCGCCGTAGCCTCCACGCGCATCTGTCCCAGCATCTGCATGGTATAGGCTACGCCGCCGGAGAGCACGCCCGCATAGACGAGCGGCAGCCAGGCGCTCAGAATATTGCCGAGTGCCGGCTCCTCAAAAACCAGCATGCAGGGCACAGACAGTACGGTCAATACCGAAAACTGGATGCAGCTAAGGCGCACCACGTTCATGCGCGGCGCAAAGCGCTCCACGCAGAGGATCTGTATGGCAAAGCTGAGCGCTGCAAACAGCATCATCACGTCGCCCTTGCTGATACTGAGATCCTCATGAATGGACAGAAAATAGAAGCCGATCAGCGCGACGAGCACGCAGAGCCATAGCATGGGGTGTACATGCTTTTTCATAAACAGGCCGAACAGCGGCACGATGACGATATAGAGCGAGGTGATAAAGCCCGCTTTGCCGGCGGTGGTATACTGAAGGCCTACCTGCTGCAAATTGGTTCCAAAGAACATGATGAAGCCGAGTATGAGACCGGCGATGATCTCCTCGCGCAGCGTGGCGCGGTTATTTGGCAGAAGGCCGGCGCGTTCAAACAGGAACGAGCAGGGGAACAGTACAAGCGAAGCAAGCATGCCGCGTACGACCGTAAACGTGAACGGCCCGATATACCGCATGCCTGCGGACTGCGCGACGAAAGCCACGCCCCATATGAACGCCGCGCCAAGCAGCAGCAGCGCGCTTCCCAAAGCGGTTCTCTTTGACACGCTGTTCATCATATCCTGTTTCTGGCGGACATGCAAATATATTTTTCAGTTTGCGCCTAGTTTTCCCAGTTATCCGACAATATGGTAAGCGCCTCGGTGAGCGTGCTGATCTCGCGGTTGGAGCGACCGGGATGCTTTTTAACAAGCGCGGAGAGACGCTCGATCGCCGCGAGCAGCTTTTTGTAGGCGGGCGATGCGTTTTCGGACGTTTTTGCGGCTTGCTGCGCGGACTTTTGCGGCACGGCTACCGGACGCGCCTCCAAAGCGCAGGCGCAGCGGCCCAGGTCGAATACCGTGCCGCTGTAAGGCGCAAGGGCGGGCAGGGCGTACTCATTTTTGAGACGCTCCGCAAACGCGTCGCATACCGCGCTTTCCCCGTGATTGACAAAGACCTGCGCGGGCTTCGGCGCAAAGTGCGTGATCCAGTCGATCAGCTTCAGGCTGTCGGCATGGCCGCTGATGCCGGGCAGCTGCGTGATCTCCGCTCCTACGCGGACTTTTTCGCCGAACAGCTTAACGCTGTCTGCGCCGTCGAGCAGCGCACGGCCAAGCGTGCCTTCGGCCTGATAGCCCACGAACACGATGCAGCACGCGGGATTCCACAGATGATGCTTAAGATGATGCTTGATGCGTCCGGCCTCGCACATTCCGCTTGCGGAGATGATGACCTTGCGACGGCTGTCAAAGTTGATCTGCTTGGACTCGTCGGCGGTTTCCGCGGTGATGAGGCCGGAAAAGGAGATAGGGTTCACGCCGGCGTCGAGCAGCCGGTGCGCCTCGGCGTCAAAGCAGTAATGAGCGTTCTGCGTAAATACGCGCGTGGCCGCGTTGGCCAGCGGACTGTCCACATAAACGATGAAATCGTCGCAGCCCTTGACGAGCCCCGCATCCTTGATATGCCGGATAAAATACAGCAGTTCCTGCGTGCGGCCCACGGCAAAGGAGGGGATGATCACGTCGCCGCCGCGCTTAAAGGTCCTGCTCAGCACCTCCGCCAGCGCCGCGGCATAGTCCGGCGGCGTTTCATGCACGCGGTCGCCGTATGTGGATTCGATCACGACATAATCGGCTTCGTCCACAAAGGCGGGATCTCTTAAAAGAGGCTGATTGACGTTGCCGAGGTCGCCTGAAAACACCAGCTTTTTGGCAAGGCCGTTTTCGGTGAGCCACAGCTCGATGGAGGAGGACCCCAGCAGATGTCCCGCGTCGGTGAAGCGTACGTCCACGCCGTCAAAGAGCGTAAAGCGCTCATCGTAATTATGCGGCACAAGCTGACGGATGAGCGCCTGGGCGTCTTCCATGGTATAGAGCGGCTCGTAGGGCTTTTCGCCGCTGCGCTGCGCCTTGCGGTTGCGCCATTCGGCTTCAAATTCCTGAATGTGCGCGCTGTCCCTCAGCATGATGTCGCAGAGATTGCAGGTGGGGGCTGTGGCGTGAACAGGCCCCTTAAAGCCGGAGCGGCTGAGCACGGGCAGCAGACCGGAGTGATCGATATGCGCGTGCGTAAGCAGCACTGCGTCAAGCTCCGCCACCGGTACGGGGATGGGCTGATTGACAAAGAAATCCCGTCCCTGCTCCATGCCGTAATCGATCAAAAGCCTGCGGCCGTTGACCTCCAGATAACTGCAACTGCCGGTTACCTCGTGCGTTGCGCCCAGAAAGCTGAGTTGCATGCCTTGTATCCTCCTACCGGATTTTGAGATCTTATTTTTCCTATTGTAGCACGAATGCTTCGATTTACACAACTGGACGAAATCACGGCGTAATGATATACTACATTTCGAATGTTTTTGCGATGGGAGTAGTGAATATGAGTCCAGCAAGACCCAGTGGCAGACAGAAAACGACGGGCTCCGGAGGCGGAAACGTATATAAACGCGGCAGCGGACTCGGAACCGGTCCGGTGGGCGGCGGCGGGAGGCCTTCGTCCGGCGGCTTCTCCGGCGGCTCATCCTCCGGCGGCGGTTCCTCCGGCGGCCGGTCCGGAGGCGGAACGAGGAGCACGGGCGGTTCGCTTCTGGCGGTGCTGGCCGCGTTACTGATCGGCAAGGCGGCTTCATCGGGCGGCAGCGGTAACAGCGGAAACACCAGCCGCAGCGGCTGCCTGAAACGCATTATCATCATTGCGGTGATCGTGGTCGCCGTACTGTTTCTTGTACGCATGTGCCGCGGCGGCGGCACGGTAGCCGACCTGCTCAATGGCGATGCCGGCGGCAGCCTGCTCAGCGATACGCAGGATGAGACGGACGATACAGTCGATTCCGGCGCGCAGAGCACGGACCATGATCTCTCCTCTCTGCTTGGCGGCAGCAACAGCGTGTATACCGGAGCGTCGGCGGCCTCGGCCTATCAGGCTCACGAGCCGGATTACACGGTGGATGCCAGCGCCCGCACGCGCTATACGCAGCTAAAGGGGAACGGCGCGGATACCGCCACGGTCATGGTGTTCATGTGCGGCGCCGATCTGGAGTCCAGCAATGGCATGGGCACGGCGGATCTGCTTGAAATGATCAAGGCCACGATCTCCGACAACGTCAATCTGATCGTGGAGACCGGCGGCGCCTCAAGCTGGAAGAACGACACGGTGTCGAGCCGCACGAACCAGCGCTATCAGGTCAAGACCGGCGGTCTCAAGCGGCTGGAGGCCAACCTTGGCAAAAAGTCCATGGTCGATCCCGATACGCTCAGCGACTTTATCCGCTATTGCAAAAGCAGTTTTCCGGCCGATCGCTACGCTCTGATACTTTGGGATCACGGCGGCGGCTCCATCACGGGCTACGGCTATGACGAGTTGTTCTCAAGCGACGGCAGCATGACGCTCGACGAGATCAACGAGGCCCTGAAGGACGGAGGCTGTCAATTCGATTTCATCGGCTTTGACGCCTGCCTGATGGCCACGCTCGAAACGGCGCTGGTGGCCGAGCAGTACGCGGATTACCTGATCGCCTCCGAGGCCACCGAGCCCGGCACCGGCTGGTACTATACGAACTGGCTCACGACGCTGTCGAAAAACACCTCCATATCCACCGTGGAGCTGGCCAAAGTCATCATCGACGACTTTGTGAGCGTCAGCGCGCAAAGCTCGGAGAGCAGCCCCGCTACGCTCTCGCTGACGGATCTTGCGGAGCTTGACGGCACGGTGCCCGAAAAGCTGACGGCCTTCTCCAAGGCTACAAGCGCTCTGCTGGAGAGCGATTTTGCAACCGTCTCCAAGGCCAGAAGCAACGCCAAGGACTTTTCCTCGAGCACGCGCATCAATCAGATTGACCTCATTCACTTTGCGGACAATCTGAATACCGAAAGCTCGAATGCGCTGGCCGGCGCTCTTCGCGGCTGCATCAAGTATAACCGCTCGGGAAAGAGCGTGACGAACGCCAACGGCGTGACCATCTATTTCCCATACCAGTCGCTGAGCAAGGTCAGCACTGCGCTTTCCACTTATAAGCTCATTGGCATGGACGAAAGCTATATCTCCTGCGTCAAGAGCTTTGCGAGCATGGCCGCCGGCGGCCAGGTCACCTCCAACAGCAGCGCCGACGCGCTTGGCTCGCTGCTTGGCGGCGACAGCGCGGGCTCGCTGCTGGGCTCGCTGCTGGGCGCTTCCCAATCGGACTCCACCAGCGCTTCCTATGGCAGCACGGACGCTATGAGCGCGCTTCTTGAGGCCTTTCTGGGCGGCGACCGCAGCATCGTCACAGGCGACAGGGATTCGAGCTGGGTGGATGCGGAGCTGCTGCGGGATTCGGTCGACTATTATGCGGCCGCGCGCGCGGGCTTTGACGCGCTGACGCTTTCAGAGGTGAACGGCCATACCGTGCTTTCCATGACGGAGGAGCAGTGGGCCATGGTGCAGACGCTTGAGATGAACGTCTTTGTGGACGATGGCGGAGGGTATATCGATCTGGGCCTGGATTTCCTTACCGAATATGACGGGGACGGCAATCTTATCATGGAGTATGATGGCACCTGGCTGGCGCTGAACGGGCAGATCGTGCCCTGCTACTACATCAGCGAGGATCGTACCGACGACGGCTCCTACACCATGCTCTATCGTGTGCCGGCCATGCTGCACGGCAGCCGCAGCTACGCGCCTGAGACGCTTGGCGGAGAGGTTTCCGGCGAGGCCGGCGGCGCGGTGACGATCGATCAGCGCGTCAACATCATACTGGCGTTTACCGACGAGAATCCCTATGGCGTGGTGCTCGGCGCGCAGACGGACTATGAAGAAACTTCCGACGCGGTCGTCAAGGGCCTTTTGGCGCTGGAGGCAGGGGATACCGTCGATCTGATCTGCGATTATTACGGCTATGACGGCGTATACTCCGACAGCTATCTGTTTGGCGATACGATCCCCGTCACCGGCGAGTGGGTCGTTGAAAACCTGTCCATTGGCGATCTGCCGTGGTCGATGTGCTACCGTCTGACCGATATTTACGCCGGCCGTTATTGGACGCCGGTGGTTTCCGGCTGAACCGTTTTTGAACGCGGCGTAAATGAATCGTAAAATCGGGGGCCGTCGGGTTGACAAAATCCGACGGCCCTCTATACTTCCAAAGGTGGGCCCGCCGTTTAGACGGGCCGGAAAGTGTATAAGGATTATGAAGCATATCGTTGTCTTGCGGCGTTTGGCCGTAATCGTGGCCATGAGCCTGCTGCTGCTTGGCTGCGCGCCGGCGGTGGAGGCGCTTGCCTCGCCCGCCAACGCGGTATTTGCGAGCCCTGCCGACGCGGTCACGCCGGCGAACGCGGCGCTTGCGTCGCCCTCCGACTATGTCACGCCCTCGAACGCTGAGATCATTCCTGCGGATGTGGACGCCTCCGTTTATCCCGCATTGACGCAGGAGCTGATGGACAGCGTGATGGCGGCGTTCTTTGAGGGGACGGAGGTGCGGTATTTTTCCTTTGCTTCCGATGCGGCCGATGACAACGCATGGATCGAAAAGCCGTCTATCGGTACGGAGGAAAGCGGCCGGCGAACCTATGAGACCATGGACGCCAAGGCCTATCAAGACGGCGTGGTCTATGATATGTGGTCCTTCCATGAAGTATCGGCGGTCGGCTTTGATCTGGGCATCTATGGCCGCAACCTGATGACGGAGCAGGAGGCCGAGGCGCTCCGTCCCTCCGACGGTTTCGCATGGATGTCGATGCAGCAGGGCCTGCTCGGCGGCGAGGAGCCCGCTTTGATCGAGCGGGAGGCGGAAAAGGCCGTTTCCCAACAGGAGGCGGTCGAAAAGGCCTGCGCCCTGCTTACGGCCATCGGTATTGCCGAGCCGGGAAACCCGAGCGAAATCGCGGCCAGCTACCGCATCTGCTATACGGGCACGGACGAGCAGGAGGCGGAGAAGGCCGAACGCGAGTATGGCTGGCTTGTCAGCTTCAGCCCGCTGCCGTACGAAACCATACAGATCGGCGTGACCGCCGCGGGCTACGGACAGTTCTATTGGAGCATACAGTTCTGATTTCTTCCTCAAGAACAGAAGCTGCTGAAACGATAAAGAGAGGCCGTCCGTTTTCGGGCAGCCTCTCTTTTGATCCGGATGCTATCTCATGACATGCAAGAGAGCATAGCTCAAAGCTTTCCCAAATACGCTAAAAACTCGTCAAAAGGGCAGACCATGCGTTCAACGGCAGGGTGATGGTAGAACACGCAGAAGCCTTCTTCGCCGTCGAAGGGAGCGGCGCTTTCCGACCAGAGGAGTATGCGCTTGTTGGCCGAGGAGGCGATGGCAAGGCCGAGCTCCGCGTGCGTACCGAAGCGTCCTGGCAAAAGCAGCACGACAAGCTCGGCTTTCATCACGCTTTCGGCTTCGACGCCCGCGACCTCGCGCTTGCGGGAGGCGGTTTCACGGGAGACGTCGCCGTGCCTTGTCCAGTCGTAGGTGCGCGTGTGGCCGTTCTCCGTCAATATGGCGGCGGCCTCGTTGACTCTCGCGGCATTGGACACGCCGCTGGCGACATAATAGGTCATGACCGCTTTAGATCCTCCGCTCTGAGCCCGGGCCCGGGATCTCCGACGCGCCAGTGCTTGCGGCAGAGCCCGATGTACTTGTCGTTGGCGCCGAGCACCACCTGCTCGCCCACCTTCGTAATGCCCCCTCTGCCGTCGAGACGGGCGTTATTCGTGGCTTTCTTGCCGCACCAGCAGATGGTCTTGATCTCCTCGATGGTATCCGCATAGGCCAGGAGCCACAGGCTGCCCTCGAAGAAATTGCCTGCAAAATCCGTCCTCAGGCCATAGCAGATGACCGGCAGGTTATAATCATCCACGGCGGTCACGAGCATCTCCACCTGCGCGCGCGACAGGAACTGCGCCTCGTCCACGATCAGACAGGCGTAGGTCCGCGCCTTCACCGCATCCCAGTCGATCCGATCGAAGAGCACGCACTCGGACTTAAGGCCGCTGCGGGACTCAATAATATAGGTGCCGTCGCGCGTATCCACCGCGGGCTTGACGAGCAGCGCCTCCTGCCCGCGTTCGCGGTAGTTGTACCAGACCATGATGGCGTTGGCGGTTTTGGACGAGCCCATTGCTCCGTAGCGGAAATACAGCTTTGCCATAGCGTTCTCCTTTGAAAAAGCGGGCTGCCCCGGACTCTGCCCGAGACAGCCCGATGGTATATGCGCGTTTTCAGCGCTGGCCCTTGTCGTAGGGAATGCCCTCGGCCTTGGGGGCGCGGGACTTCTTGCTGGTGAGTATCAGCACCAGCATCGTCACGATATAAGGCAGCATCAGATAGATATATTCGACGGACTTGACGCCCTCGAACTGCGGCAGGAAGGGGATGCTGCCGCTGTACGAGGCCACCACCTTAAACAACGCGAAGAACAGCGAAGCGCCAAGTATGGACAGCGGTTTCCAGTTGCCGAATATCATGACGGCCAGAGCGAGGAAGCCGTAGCCCATGACGGTGGACTGGAATCCCGAACCGGCGGCTACGGTATAGGCAAGGCCGCCGATCCCGCCGAGGAAGCCCGAGATCATGACGCCGGCATAGCGCATGCGGTAGACGTTGATGCCCACGGAATCGGCCGCCTGCGGATGCTCGCCGCAGGAACGGAGCCTGAGCCCGAATTTTGTCTTGTAGAGCACGACGACCGCGATAATGAGCAGCACAATGGCCACGGGCGTGGTCAGGTAGAAGCTTTTGAAAAAGAAGTTCTGCCAGAAGCTGTCACGCACGGCTACGCCCAGACTGCTTTGCGTAATGCGCGCCCAGGTGGGGATCAGTATCGTGGTTTGGCCCTGTCCCTGCACGGCCCAGGTGACCGTGATGGCCAGCGCGGGCGCCAGCATATTCAGCGCCGTGCCGCCGATGGTCTGGTCGGCCTTGAGGTTGATGGAGGCAAAGGCCAGCAGCAGCGAATAGATCAGGCCGCAGGCAGCCGCCATCAGCATGGCCAGCAGCATGCCCAACTGCGGGCTGCCTGAGACGGCCAGATACAGCTTGCCAAGCCAGAGCGGGCATTTGCCCGTGCCTGCCAGATAAAGGAGCCAGGTGCCCTGCTCGATGCCCTCGGCCGGAGCGATAAGGGACATGCCGTTGTCCAGGCCGCGCAGCGTCAGGCAGGCGGCCAGCGCGCCGATGATCATGATGCCGTCAAGCGCGATGTTGATGATGCCGCTGCGTTCGGAGAACATGCCTCCAAGCGCCACAAGCAGCAGCGGAATGGCGAAAAGGATCGTTGCGCTTAAGATATCCGCCAGAATTTTCATGCTTCCTGCACCTCACTTTCGGGGACCTTGCCGTTGCCGGCAGCGGGCGCCGCCGGCTCGGCGTTGGCGTCGCTGCCGTGCTCGCGTTTTTGGATGAGCCGGCCGATCAGCTCGCGCATGAGCAGAGCGAAAGCGGCGAGGTAGATGATGACCGCGATGATGATGTCTATGATCTCCTTGACAAACTCAGGCTGCATGGCTTCGCCGCCCACCTGTATGTAGGAAACGAACAGCGCGGAGAATATGGTGCCGAGAGGATGCGAGGAGGCCAGAAGAGCGACCGGTATGCCGTTAAAGCCCGCGGCTAAAAGCGATTTGACCAGAGTATACTGACCCGTGCCCGCGAGGTAGTACAGGCCGCCGCCGATGCCGGAGAGCGCGCCGGAGATGACCATCGAAAGCACGATGTTCCGTTTGGCGTTGATGCCGGCGTAGATGCTGGCGTTGCGGTTATAGCCGCAGGCCTTGAGCTCATAGCCGAAGGTGGTCTTGCTGAGGATGATCCAAATGACGACGGCCAGCAGGATCGCGATGAATATGCTGATGTTCATATAGTTGGAGTCCATCAGCTTGTCCAGACCCAGCTTGGGTATGATGGCCGAGGGATTGGCTGCGCCGAGTGCGCCGGTACGGTCGGGATTGGTGGCGCCCCAGTAGGTGGCCAGCATCTTCGGGATATTGGCGATGCTGAGATTGACTACGAAGAGCCCCAGCCAGTTGAACATGATGGAGGTGATGACCTCGTTGACGTTGAACAGCGCCTTGAACAGGCCCGGGAACACGCCCCAGATCGCGCCGCCGAGCATGGCGGCGATGAGGCAGAGATACCAGGGGAGCTGGAACTGGAGCGCGCAGAGCAGCGCGCAGAACGCGCCGATCGTATACTGACCGGTCGCGCCGATGTTGAACAGTCCCGTCTTGAAAGCAAAGCCCACCGCAAGGCCAGTCATTATAAGCGGGGCTGCCTGATAGAGCACCTTGGCAAACTTGGCCGGCGCGGAGAAGCCGGAGCTGATGAGGTTCTTAAAGCCAGTCAGCGCGAAGTTTGCGTTGAAACAGAAAAGCAGGATCAGGCCGATGACCAGACCGATGAGTATGGATATCAGCGATGCGATCAGGCTTGTCGCGCTCCTGCGCAGGTCGAGCGTCTGTGCGCCGGATTTTTTCATGCTCCGATCGCCTCCTTTTCGGATTGCTGCCGTTTGGCGCCGGCCATATAGAGCCCGAGCTCCTGTACGGTGATCTCCCTGGGATTGAGCTCGCCCACAATCTCGCCCTCGTACATAACGAGAATGCGGTCGGAAACGTTCATGACTTCATCAAGCTCCAGCGACACGAGCAGCACCGCCTTGCCCGCGTCGCGCTGCGCCACGAGCTGCTTATGGATATACTCGATAGCGCCCACATCGAGGCCGCGGGTGGGCTGCACGGCTACAAGCAGCTCGGGGTCCTTGTCGATCTCGCGCGCGACAATGGCTTTTTGCTGGTTGCCGCCGGACATGCTGCGCGCTACGGTGACGGGGCCCTGACCGCTGCGAATGTCGTATTGAGCGATGAGCTTTTCGGCATAGGCGCGTACTGCGTCCTTGCGTATGAAACCGTTCGTTTGGAAATCCGGCTGCCAATAGCGCTGCAGAACCAGGTTTTCTTCGAGCGTATAGTCCAGTATCAGGCCGTGCTTGTGCCGATCCTCCGGGATATGGCTCATGCCAAGCCTGCTGCGCTCGCGTATGGCCGCCAGCGTAATGTCGTGCCCCTTGAGCTGTATGCGCCCGCTGCTGAGCCTGTCCAGACCGGTGAGCGCATGGACAAACTCCGTCTGGCCGTTGCCCTCGATACCGGCGAGGCATACGATCTCGCCCTGCCGCACCGCAAAGGAAACGTTCTTGACGGCATTGTTTTTATGAAGCTTGGAGGCCACGGTCACATGATCGACAGAAAGCACCGTTTCGCCGGGCTCGCGCGGCGCCTTGTCCACCGTAAAGCTCACCTCGCGGCCGACCATCATGCGGGAAAGCTCCTGTATGTTGGTATCCTTGATGTTGACCGTCCCGATGCCCTTGCCCTTTCTCAGCACCGTGCAGCGGTCGGCGACGGCCATGATCTCGCCAAGCTTATGCGTGATGAACAGTATGGATTTGCCTTCCCGGGCAAAGGAGCGCATGATCTCCATAAGCTCGTCGATCTCCTGCGGCGTGAGCACGGCCGTCGGCTCGTCGAATATGAGGATCTCATTGTCGCGGTAGAGCATTTTAAGGATCTCAACGCGCTGCTGCATGCCCACGGAGATGTCCTCGATCTTGGCGTCGGGATCGACGTGCAGTCCGTATTGCGCGGAGAGCTCCATCACCTTGACGCGCGCATCCTTCTTCTTGAGAAAGCCGGCCTGTGTGGGCTCTACGCCCAGTATGATATTATCAAGCACCGTAAACACTTCGACCAGCTTGAAGTGTTGGTGCACCATTCCGATGTTGAGCGCGTTGGCGTCGTTGGGGTCTTTGATCCTGACAACCTCGCCGTTCTTTTTGATGATGCCCTTTTCGGGCTGATATAAGCCGAACAGCACGCTCATCAAGGTGGACTTGCCCGCGCCGTTCTCCCCGAGCAGCGCATGGATCTCACCCTTTTTCAGTTGCAGGGTGACGTCGTCGTTCGCCTTGATGCCGGGGAACTCCTTCGTAATGTTCAGCATCTCGATTACATATTCACTCATGCGGGACAGTCCCTTCGTAGAAAGATTGGGTATTGCGTATGACGAAACGTATAAAAGCAGGATGATTCCGATAGTTTTATGAAAGCGGGGCCGGGCTTTTGTCCCGGCCCCGCAAGGTCAATTTGACTTCTTTAGGATTACTGCTGATAGTCCACTGCGATATCGACTGTCGGCGCGTTCTCGGTATCGGCGGAAATGACGACGGTGCCGGCCTTTACGGCTTCGAACAGAGTGTTGTACTCTTCCACCGTGAAGGTGGCAAAGCGCCAGGAGGCTTCTGCCGTCGGCAGGCCTACGCAGTCGTCGGCCGCGCCGAGCTTAGCGGTCTGGCCGGCATAATCTTCGGGCCATGCGCCGCCATTTTCATACAGCTTGGTCAGGGAGAGAATGACGGAGTTCGCCAGCTCCTTCATGGCGGAGGTGACGATCAGATCGGACTCTGCGCTCTGGTCGACGTCGACGCCAATGACCTTTGCGCCGGCTTCTTCAGCAGCTGCGATCGCGGACAGATAGATGCCGCCGCCGCAGGAGAACACGATCTCGGTGCCCTCGGTGTACCAGCCGCTCATCTTGGTCTTGATATCGTCGGAGGGCGCAAAGCCGCCGCAGTACCAATACTTGATGGCGATGTCAGCGGTATTGCCAAGCTCCTTGGCCGCGTCGTTGGCGCCCTGTACAAAGCCGTAGCCGTAACGAACGACCGCGGGAACCGCCATGCCGCCGAGGAAGCCCAGCTTAGTGTAGCCGTCCTTAACGGCCGCGTAACCGGCAAAGTAACCGGCCTGCTCTTCCTGATAGAGGATGCAGTGGGTGTTGGAAGTGGTCTCATAGGTAGCATAGTCGGCCGTGTGCGGTTCGCCGTCGATGAGCAGGAACTGCACTTCGGGGAACTGGCCCTGTACCTCATAGATGGCGTCTTCAAACAGATAGCCCGGGCAGACCACGACCTTGGCGCCCTTGTCGATGGCCGTCTTGATGGTCTCGACACGCGCTTCGGTGCTGTCCTCGGAGGGACGGAAGTAGTTGTAGGTCTTGCCGTTATCTTCGGCGAAAGCCTTGACGCCTTCCCAGGTGCCCTGGTTGAAGCTCTTGTCGTCGATGGTGCCGATGTCGGTGATCATGGCGATTTCAATGGGTGCGGCAGCCAGGGAAACCAGCGGCAGCGCCAGCGCCAGAATCAGTACGAGGGCCAGA
>CAZCAV010000008.1:0-7699 GCA_964496795.1 uncultured Oscillospiraceae bacterium | reverse complement strand
CGTCGATGTTGCCGACGTCGGTAACCAGAGCGATTTCATAGGTGCCCTCTTCGACGGGAGCTTCGGTAGCTTCTTGAACGACCTCTTCTACCGTTTCTTGGACTGTCTCTTGGACAGCCTCAACAGCTGCCTGAACATCTCCCGTGGAAGCCTGCTTGCAGGCCGCAAAGGCCGCTACCATGGCAAGAGCCATAAGGATTGCTATGACTTTCTTCATACTGATTCCTCCTGTATATTATGTGCTGCAGCGCATACGCTCTGCACATTCGCATTATAGCACAGCTTGACAATAAGAAAAAGCTAAAAATTTGTGTTTGTGAAAAATATATGAACGCCGGCGGACTCCGTGGCAGGCGATCCTTTGCGCCGGCGCAGAGGATACGACTCATCTTCCGGGGGCCGCGGACGTTGGCGTTATATGATCGGCAACGATAGGCGAGCAATCGCGTCAAACGCTCCCTGCTATAATGATTCAAATCCCTCCCAATCCCGCCGCATATTGCTTGACATTCACCCCGCCGTGCCTTATACTTCATTTGCTAAGGTAAATCTTCCCAAAGGGGATAGACAAACCATGGTATTTATGTATCATTCTCAAGCAAGCAACAGCATAACCGCACAGCGGCCGTTGGCCGCGGTCACTTTCGTGTAGCGCCGCGCTGTTTTTAACAGGGCGGTTTTGCGCTCGATTATTTTGAGAAGCGCTACCAACAGAATACGGCAGCACAACACAGGCAAGACCCTTCGGGGTCACGCAAAGCTACAGGGGCTTCCATGAGCCAGCCAGTTACGGTGTTACTAGAGGAAAGAGCACAGACATGGCGGGCGAACTCACAAACGGTTCGTCCGCATATTATTTCGGGAGGAAAGCAATATGAAGCTTGGAAAATGGGGAAGGCAGCTTTTGGCGCTGACGGTGGCGCTTATTATGGTGATTTGTCTGATTCCAAGTACGGCGTCAGCGGCTTCGGCGAGCAGTGTATATGTAGGCAGCACGCAGTTGAATGACGGCGACAGCACCACTCTTTACGGCGGCACGGCAAGTTTCAGCGGCGGCGTGCTGACCCTGAACGGGGTGACCGTACCGAGCACGGCCAGCCACAGTGAGACCTCTGTCCAAGCCGCTGTCTATGCCGGCGGGGATTTGACCATCGAGCTTGTCGGCAGCAACAGCGTCACCGCCCCCGACGTGACGAGCGGTTCGTCCTACGGTATCTATATAACAGGCGCGGTGACTGTACGGGGCGCCGGCAGCCTTTCGGCTACGGGCGGCACGACAAGCGATGGCAACCCCCAAAAAAGTTGCGGAATAAATACTGCCGGCTCAATCACCATAAGCAGTGGTACGATTGTCGCTGCGGGCGGTACGGTGACACAAGGAGATTCCTGCGGTATATTTTCCGCGAACGGCGGAAATATCATCATAAACGGCGGCACGGTCACAGCGACAGGCGGCGCCGGGATCGGCGGCGGAACGGTTGTAATGGCCAGAAGCCTTGGCATCTATAGTAATCTCACCGGCAACATCACCGTCAACGGAGGCACGGTAATTGCTTCAGGCGGTACGTCCAACTCCGGCAGCCGCGGTATGCAGGTAGACTCCGGCGTCATCGAAATCACAGGCGGCACCGTTACGTCGAGCGGGGGCGCAGTCATGCCCAACGCGGAACAAACTGATAAAGCCATACACAGCTACGGCATATACACCGGAGCCGGAAGCGGAATCGAGATAAGCGGCGGTACTGTATTCGGCAGCGGCGGTACGGCGAACGCAAGCGATTCAACCTCCACCAGCTTCGGCATCTATGCGAGGAACTGCAGCATCAGCGTCAGCGGCGGCGTCGTCACCGCTGCGGGCGGACCGGCAAAGGTCAACAGCTATGGGATGTATACTAGAGGTAACTTCAACATCACCATCAGCGGCGGAACGGTCAAAGCCACCGCAGACACGGCGGGCACGGACAGCCGCGGCATTTTTTCCAACGGGAACATCACCGTCAGCGGCGGCGGGATCGTGGCCGCGGGCAATACCCTTGCAGTGAACAAACTGCCCGTCTTTGGCAGCACATGGTATCAATGGAAGGCCAACACGGCAAACGCCGATCCCGGAGGCGGCTACACAGCCAGCGCGGCCACGCTCTTCACGGCCTACGACACGTCCAAATATCTCCGTGTCCTGCCGACCGGCGGAGTGGATCCAGTCATCACCGTTCCGACGGCAGATAAAACAGTCACGGTAACGGTGGGCAGCACCGCGGCCATGTCCGTCACGGCGCAGAACGCGGTGAGCTATCAGTGGTACAAAAATGAAGGCGGCGGCTTCACCGCCGTTTCCGGCGCGACAAGTTCAAGCTATTCCGCCCCGGTGGCGGCGCTCTCAAACAACGGAGATCGGTACTATTGCATCGTGAGCGGCATAGGGGGGACGTTCCCTGTTACGAGCAAGGTTTTTGCGCTGAGCGTGACCGTGCCGCCCGCCCCTTTGATCACCCGCCCAACGGCCGATAAGACAGTTACGGTGGCCATCGGCAACACGGGAACCATGTCCGTTACGGCGCAAAACGCCACGGGGTATCAGTGGTACGTCAACCGCAACGACGGACAGGGCTTTGTGGCTATCTCCGGCGCGACGAACGCAAGATACACCACCTCCGCTGTCACGACAGCAAATGACGGATATCAATATTACTGCATCGTCAGCGGCGCGGCGGGAACAACGCCCGTCACAAGCAAAACCTTTACGCTGCGGGTGGTGGAACAGTCGGATATTCCCGCCACGGGCGACAACAATATTCCTGGGCTGTGGATAGGGCTTGCCATGCTGTCCGCCCTTGGGCTTGCGGGGAGCATGGCGATGGGGCGCAGGAAACGGCGCGGAAACTGAAAGAGATCAATACTATAAAGGATAATGCAATATCCCGTCGTACAAGTATGGCGGGATATTGCCTCTTTCGTCATATGAAAAGCTTGTGGCGATCTATACGGATTCTATTCGCGTCGCATTAACCGGCAACACCGCTTATCCAGCCGAGATGAAAGGCCGCGACCCTGATTGCAGGCGAGCAGGCAAGCTAAAAAGGCGTGTGCTATACTGAAAAAGGAAAGGTGGTATGCGTATGATAGGAGCGATCATTGGCGACATTGTCGGGAGCCGGTTTGAATGGTTCAACCACAGGGACAAGAACTTCACGTTGTTTGACGACGACTGTTTTTACACGGATGATTCCGCTATGACGGTGGCCGTGGCCTGGGCGATCATGAGAAGCAAGGGCAAAGAGAGCCGGCTCGGCTCGAACGCGGTGCGCTGCATGCGTGAGCTCGGGCGGCGATATCCGTCGTGTGGCTATGGCCACAGCTTTATGGAATGGATATTTGCCGGCGTGCCCCGCCCGTATTTCAGCTTCGGCAACGGCGCGGCCATGCGTGTAAGTCCGTGCGGCTTCGCTGCCGACAGCATGGAGGAAGCGATCGCCTATGCGGGCGCCGTGACCGCCGTGACGCACAACCATCCCGAAGGGATGAGGGGCGCGGAGGCCACGGCTGCCGCTGTCTTTCTGGCGCGGAACGGCGCGAGCATAGCGGATATCAAAAGCCATATTTGCGAGCGGTACTACGAGATCGACTTCACGCTGGACGAAATACGCGACAGCTATCGCTTTGATGAATCGTGCATGGGAACCGTGCCGCAGGCGCTCGAGGCTTTCTTTGAAAGCACCGGCTTTGAGGACGCGATCCGCAACGCGATATCCATAGGCGGCGACAGCGATACGGTAGCCGCGATCACCGGCGGCGTAGCGGAAGCATACTACGGGATCCCTGACGGATTCGGAATGACGGCGCTTTCCTATCTGGACGACGACCTGATAAGCATCGTGAACGCATTCGAAAAATGCTATCCACGCATAAGAAAACAGGCAGATGAGAGACAATAATCTGTACTGCATGCTGCCAAAATGCTGTAAAAACCGTGCCCGCAAGTGCGCTTAAAAAACTCACGGCATGAAAAAACCGCCTAACTTAGGCGGTTTTTCGTGGTCGGGGTGACTGGATTTGAACCAGCGACCTTTTGGTCCCGAACCAAACGCGCTACCAAACTGCGCTACACCCCGAACAATGGAGCCAATGTGGGGACTCGGACCCCAGACCTGCTGATTACGAATCAGCTGCTCTACCAACTGAGCTACATTGGCAAATCGCACTCGAATATTATATGCAATATCCAGAATGAAGTCAAGCAGTTTTCCGTTCCAAAAGGAAGTGAGAACGTTTGCAGGCGGACATGGAGGCGTCAACGCTTTTGACTGCATCAAAGCGCGCATCCACGCCGCATTTGGCGAAAGGACGATATTGCCTGAAAAAACGGCGCGGAGACCGCTCTAGAGCCATAGACGTTCATTTTTTACAGCAATTTGAATCGACTCTTATCGGCTGTTATCAGGCCGTCCCTCTGCATTCTGGATAATTCGGCGGACATGGCGCTTCGCTCCACGGAGAGATAGTCGGCGAGCTGCTGACGGTTGAAAGGGATCGAAAACTCAGGCCGCCCCTGGCGCCGCGCTTCTGCGGAAAGATAGGAAAGCAGCTTCTCCCGCGTCGTGCGGCAACTGACGTGCGTCAGCTTTTCATTTGAACGCAGGTTGTTGGCCGCAAGATCGGAAAGAAGGTTTCGTATCATCCGACTGTGATGCGAGCAGGAGGTCGGGCAGGTATGCAGAAGGCGTCCTACGTTCAGCCACATGACGGCGCTGTCTTCATCCGCTACAACACTGACGTCCATTACGGCTCCGGAAACGCAGGCGAAGGCCTCTGCGAATAATTGCCCGGGAGCCGTGCGGGCGCGGATGTTTCGGTTGCCCCAGTAGTCCTCCTGTATTATGAAAACGCTGCCTGAAAGGACGAGACCGACCGATTCCGGCGAGTCGCCGACGCGCAGCACATAGTCGTTTTTTAAGAAGGAGTCAACCCTTGCTCCAAGACAGACAAGCAGGGACGCGATCTCCTTTTCATCAATGCCGCTGAAAAGGGGGCCATTTTCAGCAGATCAAGATATTCCTTCATCATTTTTTCTTTCCGTTGGATTTACAACTGATTTGTTGCATTTATTATAGTATTATCCTGCCAGAAAGTCAATTACACGCGAAAGGAGCTGCGGATATGATCAGGAAAATCATACGCATTGATGAAGAAAAATGTAACGGTTGCGGTGCTTGCGCCGCCGCCTGTCACGAGGGAGCCATCGAGATGGTCAACGGAAAGGCAAAGCTGATGCGCGACGATTATTGCGACGGCCTTGGAGATTGCCTGCCTGCCTGCCCCACGGACGCCATCTCGTTTGTGGAGCGTGAGGCGGCGGCCTATGATGAAGCCGCTGTACGGAAAAGCAAGCAGATGAAGATGAACAGACAGGGAGAAGCTCTTCCCTGCGGCTGTCCGGGCACTCAATCCAGACGCATCGAGCATAAGGAATGCGACTGCGGCGGACATGAGAACGCGGACGCGCCGATCAGCCGCCTGTCCCAGTGGCCGGTGCAGATCAAGCTGGCGCCGGTGAACGCTCCGTATTTTGACGGCGCGAGGCTTCTGATTGCGGCAGATTGCACGGCGTATGCCTATGCGGGCTTCCATGAGCGGTTCATCAAGGGCCGCATAACGCTGGTGGGCTGTCCCAAGCTGGACAGCGTCGATTATTCGGAAAAGCTGACGGAAATCATCAAGAGCAACGACATAAAAAGCGTTACCATCGTCCGCATGGAGGTCCCATGCTGCGGCGGACTGGAAAACGCGGCCAGAACAGCGCTTCAAAACAGCGGAAAATTTATTCCCTGGCAGGTGGTGACCATCTCTACGAACGGAGAAATACTCGACTAAGGCCGCCATATTTGAGGGCTGGCGCGACCTCATCCATTATTTCGATAGCGCATTCGGTTTCAGATTATGTTCCAGAACCGGCGTGGCGGGCAGGAGGCATTGAAAGAAAGCATCGCCTTGCTGCCCGCGCTTCCGCTTCATATCAGAGGGTACGGCCATTGCTCAGGATGACCCCGCGATACCAATGGCCGGCGTCCTTGATCGTTCGCTCCTGCGTGCGATAATCGACATAGATCAGCCCGAAACGCTGGTCGAAGCCGGCGGACCATTCGAGGTTGTCCATCAGCGACCAGCAGGTGTAGCCGAGGACCGGTATCCCATCCTCCGCTGCGCGGCGGAGCGAAAGCAGGTAGCGGTGCAGAAAGTCGATGCGCTGCGGATCATGCACCTTGCCGTCAAGCGCGACCCAGTCGTAGTCCGCCATGCCGTTCTCCGTCACCAGAACAGGCAGGCCGTAACGCTCATAGAGAAACTTGGAGCAGTAATACAGAGCGTCGGGCGTGACATGCCAGTTAAAGCTCGTCAGCGGACAGCCGGCATAGCCGTGCTCGTCATAATGCGCGCCCGCTTCATAGTGTCCCTGCGGCCCATAGGTCACCGCGCCTTGATAGACGTTGTATCCATAAAAGTCGAGCCGTTGATGCACCAGCGCCCATTCCTCTGACGTGAAGCGGAACATTCTGTCGCCAAAGCGGGACTCCGCCTCCTCCGGAAGCCGGCCGAGGAATATCGGGTCGGCCCACCAGACGTTGCTCATGAAAAAATCGCTGCCCAGACAAAAGCTCTTGGCCCGTGCGGCCTCCACCGCCGCAGGGCCCTCGCCCTCGGGCAGGTAGCAGTCGCCGGTCGGCGCCAGACCGATCTGTGCGCGGTCGCCCAGCGCGGCGCGTATCTCGCGTACCGCCTTGCCGTGCGCAAGAAGAACATTTCTGGAGATGGCGAGTATGTCCTCGTCGGAGGCATGCTCAAAGGGCGCGTGAACGCCGATGCGATAGCCAAGACCCACGAAGATCTGCGGCTCATTGAAGGTCATCCAGTACCGGACGCGATCGCCGAGCGTGTCGGTCATGAGCTTGGCATAGGCCGAGAACCAGTCGCTGCTGTCGGGGTTTTTCCAACCGCCTTTTTCGTAGAGCGCCTGCGGCAGATCCCAGTGATAGAGCGTGACAAGCGGCTCAATGCCCGCCTCGCACAGCGCGTCCACCAGTGCGGAATAGAATCCCAGACCCGCCGCGTTGGGCTTTCCCGTACCGTCCGGCAGCACGCGCGGCCAGCTGATGGAAAAGCGATAGGACTTGAGGCCAAGCTCCTTCATCAGCGCGACGTCCTCACGAAATCTGTGATAATGATCGCAGGCGACCTCGCCGCTTTCCCCGTGCGCCATTCTGCCGGGCGCGCGGCTGAGCGTGTCCCAGATGGACGGCCCCTTGCCGTCTGCGTCCCATGCGCCCTCGACCTGATACGCGGCCGTCGCCGCGCCCCAAAGAAAGCCGTCGCGGAAGCCCGTTTGCTTTTTCATATGTCACTGCTCCTGTTTTTGCTATATACGATGTAGTATACGCAACATACCATCCTGCCTGCCGCAATGTCAAGCCGCCCACCGCCTTTGTCCGCATTTGGACGGAAAAAGGTCAGAATTTTGCAGCAAGGCGAGGATGCTGCTATCCTTGGAAAACACATTTGGCGAGTATAGATTAAGCCGTCCCTAGTCATTATCCCCCAGCACGTTGAAAATATAAAAAGCGAGCGCCCTTAAATCCTTTAAGGACACTCGCAATGGCAAAGAACACGATGATTGATACAATGCACCTGTCTTACAGCGATTGCACCC
>CAZCAV010000007.1:0-62783 GCA_964496795.1 uncultured Oscillospiraceae bacterium | reverse complement strand
CGACTGCCGTGTCAGTGAATTGCAGACGTGCAAGCTCATAGCCTGTGATCGCGTCCGTGCCGTTTGGCGCATGACTCGCCGCATGGGCGTTCGGCGGCGCGTCCGCAGTCATAGCGCCGATGGACGAGGGCGTGATCGCGTCCGCGCCGACTGCGGCATGGGCGGCCGCATGCGCGGTCGGTAAAAACGACGTCGGCTTGTTCGCAATGAAAGCGTTGCTCGCCGTATCCGTTTCGTCCCAATCGGCCTGCACGTTCATTTCACCGATGTCGGTATCGATGCGCGCAGCCGCCGCAAGCGCCGCAGCAGCAGCCTCGTTCGCCGTCGCAGCCGCCGCGATCAAGGGCGGATAGGCCGTGCTCGCGCGCAGAATATCCTCCGAGATCAATGAGCGGCGGCAGCGGAAGTCAAAGCGCGTGCTGGTGATGAGCAGCGCGTTGTCCTCTCCGCTGTACACCTGCACGTCCACGCTCACGTTGCCCGCGCCGTAAGCGGTCGGGTTGAGCTGCACGTCGATCTCGCCCGTTTCCTCGCCTCGCGAAACGCCGCTTGTCAGATCCTGTATCGCAAAGCCCGACGACGAGGCAAATACGATACAGAGTCCGCAGCCGCTTAAGTCCATTGTTTCACCGTCGTTTTGCAGTGTGATGTGCAGGACGTTTCCCGTGTCGCCCTCCACCACTTCAAACGGCCGAAAGGGCAGCGTGCGCTTCATATCCAGCGTCATGCTGTATTCTTTTATCTGCATGCTCCTCCTTGTCGGCTACCCCGCGATCATTATCGCATGCCAAAACAAAAAAATTTCTTAGAATCCGCGTTTTGCAGATTCTAAGAAATTTTCGATCCGGAATGCAGCTGTTTTCAGTCGGTTATAAAGCGAAAAATGCAGTGCGGGCTCCTTTCGCCCCGCTGATAAAGCTCCGTATAGCTGGGCGGAACGCGCGTTTCCAGAAGCTCTCCGCCAAGCGCCTCCAGCGTACGGCGCGAGGGCAGGTTCCCTGCGTCGCAGGAGATGATCAGCCATGGCATATCGTGCATTTTGGCAAGCCGGAGCAGGAGGCGGCATGCCTTTTCAGCATAGCGGTTCCCTCTGTACGGCTCGAGCACCTCATATCCTACGTTGCCGCCGTAATAGGTGAATCGCACATAGCCCAGCCGTAGATCGCATGCGCCCACGGTCTCGCCGTCCGCACAGCGCAGGATATCGAATTTATAAGCCGGTACATAGCCCTTTTTCTCATCCGCGGGCTCGGCTGTCCTGAGTGCAAGACTTATCTCCCCGTCCGACAGCGCGGGCACAGGCAAAAGCAGGGCGTCGCTCATGCGGGCGTCGTTTCCCTCCTCCCAATCCTTGCAGACGTCTATCCAAGCGCGCGCGCCCGAATAGCGGAACAGTGCGTCACAGTCCAGCTCGATAGCGCTGCTGTCGCTGCCGCAGGCCGGAAACACGGTCGCGAAGCGCCTGAGCGATACGTCGAGATAGACCGGCACGTTTCCTGGCACGTCGAAGGGGCATACGCCGCCTACCGCATAGCCGGTCAGGGTCTCCACCTCCTCAAAGGCCAGCATGCGCGCCTTAAAGTGAAAGCACTCCTTGAATTTGTGATTATCGATGCGCGCATCTCCCGCCGTCACAACGAGCAGGCAGCTTTCGTCCGTCTTGAACGAGAGCGTTTTCGCGATGCGTGCGGGCCGAACGCCGAGCGTCTCGGCCGCCAGCTCAACGGTCGCGGAGGACGTGGAAAAATCCCACACGCGGTTTTCCATGCCGAAGCGTGCAAAATACTGTTTTACCTTGTCAGTGGACATCGTATGCTTCCTTCCTCGTCTACGGCAGTTGAAATTCCTTGGTATAAGCCTGCATGCGCGCTGTAAACTCCTGATGCTCTCCGCCCTCTGTCGCCTTGACGGACTCAAGATAGCTGTGCATATCGAAAGCGCCCTGATGCGTTTGAATCAGGCAGGCGGCAATGTTGCTGCAATGGTCGCTCACACGCTCAAGGTTCGTCAGCAGGTCGGAGAGCACAAAGCCCAGCTCGATCGTGCACTCGCCGGCCCTGAGCCGTTCGATGTGCCGCGATTTCATCTCGGCGTGCAGCGCGTCGATGACGTCCTCAAGAGGCTCGACCATGCGCGCCTTTTCAAGATCGTCCTCGCTGAAGGATTCCACCGCGAGCCGCAGTATTTCATTAAGCGCACGCCCAAACACCGCCAGCTCGTCACGCGCCTTTTGGGAGAACGTGATGCTCTTGTTGTACATCTCCTCGGCCACCTCGGTAATGTTGATGGCATGATCGCTGATGCGCTCAAAATCGCCTATCACATGCAAATACTCGCCGATCATGCGGCTGTCCTCCGGCAAAAGCTCCTTGGTGCTGAGCTTGACCAGATAGTCGCCAAGGCGATCCTCGTAGCGGTCAACGGCGGTTTCGTTGTCCACCACCTGCGCGACCGTAGCGGCGTCATATTTCTGGAGCGTAGACAGCGCCAGCAATATGGTATCGTGCGAAAGCTGCGCCATCTGGTTCATCACACCGCGGCATTGCTCGAGCGCGAAGGCCGGCATGCCCAGAAAGCGGTCGTCCAGCGGCCATTCCTCCTCGGGGCGCTTCTCCGCCTTGTCGCGTATAGTCCAGGTGGCCAGCTTGCCGAGCATGTCGGAAAACGGCAGCAGGACCGCCGTGGCCGACAGATTGAATATCGTATGCACGCCTGCGATCATCGCCGGTTCGATCGGCATGGTCAGAAAATCAAAGTGGAATATGGCGTTGAGAAGGTAGAACGCCGCGAGAAAGATCAGCGTGCCGATAACATTGAAATACAAATGCACCATCGCCGTGCGCTTGGCGTTTCTGGTCGCGCCGATGCAGCTTAAAAGCGCCGTCACGCAGGTGCCGATATTCTGTCCCATGATGAGCGGGATCGCCATGCCGTAGCTGACGCCGCCGGTCATGGACAGCGCCTGTAATATGCCGAGCGAGGCCGCCGAGCTCTGGATGACGCCGGTGACGACCGCGCCCGCCAGCACGCCCAGCATAGGATTGGAAAACATGGTCATGAAGCTCGCAAACTGCGGCAGCTCCGCCAGAGGCGCCACCGAGCGGGTCATAAGATTCATGCCGTACATAAGCACCGCAAAGCCGCAGAGTATCGTGCCCACCGTGCGCTTTTTGTCTCGCTTGGCAAAAAGCACCAGCACCGCGCCGATGGCCGCCAGCACCGGTGAAAAGGACGTCGGCTTCAATAGCTGCACCCATATCGCGCCGCCCTCGATGCCGGTCAGACTCAGTATCCAGGCCGTGATCGTGGTGCCGATGTTCGCGCCCATGATAATGCCCGTGGCCTGCGAGATCGTCATGATGCCGCCGTTGACAAAGCCGACGGCCATGACCGTAGTCGCCGACGAGCTCTGTATCAGCGCCGTCACGCCGGCGCCCACCAAAACCGCCTTGAGCTTACTGTCCGTCGTCTTTTCCAGCGTGCGCTCCAGCATGCCGCCGCTCATGCGCTCGAGTCCGCCGCTCATGACCTGCATGCCAAAGAGGAAAAAGGCCAGACCGCCGATCAGCGAAAGCACCTCGAATATCGTCATGCTCTCAAACCACCCCATTTTATCATTTTTATATTGTACCAGACCGCGGAGCAGAAAACAATGCCGCCGGCACAAAGCCGGCGGCAGGAGTCTGTCAGGCAGCGCTGTTTTTACGGCGCGACCGCCCTATTTGGCATACCGTCCGTATAAAACCGTTTCCTCGTGCCAGGCTTCCATGAGCTCACGTTCACAGTAGTCCAGCGCCAGCGAATTGGTCATGATGAAACCGCCGCCGCCCGCGCAGTCGTCGATGACGCGCCTGACCTGATCGCGCACCTTATCCGGCTTGCCGCCCTCAAGCAGCAGCCGCGTCGGCATGCCGCCCGCGATGCAGGCCGTGCCGCCGAGGATCTTTTTGGCACGCTTAAGATCCACGTCCTCAAACAGATACACGACCTTACCCTTGGGTACGTCCGCGATCGTTTCAAGGCGGTTGTCATACTTGCCCTCGCAGAATACAAACGGCGTAAGACCCGCGCCCACCAGCGCCTCGATCAGACGCTTAAGCGGCGGCCAGTAGACCTTGCGGTAATTGTCGATCGACATGAAATTCTCCATGCCGCAGTGCAGCGGCACGAACACCACGCTTTGATGCGTCATCTTGGTCAGCGCGATCGTGCCGGGGATGGTCGCGTCGCCCCAGCGCATCGCAGCGTCCAGCACCAGCTCGGGGTCGTTGACGATATCCATGCAGGTATCGATCAATCCGCGCACATTGTCGGCAAAATCATCGAAGGGATTGCAGACGACCGAAGCGCCGAACACGGGATAACCGGCATTCACGGCGGACATGGCCAGCTCCGTCATCCTGCCCAGCGCGTCCTGCACCTCTTCGCCTGCCTTGATCATGTTGAGAAGCGTTTCCTTGACCGCCGGTATGCCAAGGGGCGCAAGCGACAGTATCGACTGCATGCACAGGCTCGGCGCGTTGAGGTAGGCCAACGCCGGAAAGTTCTTGTACTTGCCGGTCAATACCCGCTGCACAAGGAAGGCGGTAGGATCCTTGAGATAGGTGTCGTACTCATCCTCCTGTAAATAGGAGGCATCCACGAACTGATACGGTGTGTTCTCCGGCAGGCCGTAATACGCCCCGGGCCATCTGGCGTTGGTGTAGCCCGCTGTCTCCATCGCGTCGATGGGAAAAAAGCCGGGCATGTAGGCATAATCCGGGTCGTAATCCTTCAAAAACTGCAAATAGGCGGGGATCAGCACGCGATTGTCACGCATGGCGGCCTCGATGCTCACACCGTAATGCAGCGCGTTAAAATTGTTGGTGGTCGGTATGAACGGCACACGATCCGGCGCGTCGCAGGCAATCGCCGTCTTAACGCGCTGATCGCGTATCGCGATGGCCGGCAGAGTCTGCGCCTCTTGATGATTCTGCATAAAACGCCTCCTGTTTGTTGAATGAGCTTCTGTTTCCATTGTATCTGGTGAAACCGGATATTGCTATTGGATGAACTGGAGAATCGCCTTGCAATTTTTCTCAATGGCTTGTATTCTTTATACAATATAGCTTGCGGGGGTGTCCCATGACTCTGGATATGCTCGTTCTGTTGGATCAGCTTTCCGGCTTCAGCCCGCTCGGCCCACCGCCGGCGGGCGTTCTGCCGGTGGAGGGCGTGCGGCTTGGCGCCGGCGGCGCAGCGCCCGATGCACGCTGCGTCTGCGTAGAGCCCGCGCCTGACGCGTGCGAAAGCCGTGTGCTGCTGTCCTGCGGCGAAGAGCGGATACTGCTCGATACGCCGGATCTTGCCGGAGTGCTGAATCGCCTGCTCTCCGTATTTGAGCGCTTCGCCTGCTGGGAACGCGACATGCTCGCCGCGCTGAGCCAAAATGCTTCACTGCAGACGCTGCTGGACGTCGGCTGCGGGCTGATCCCCAATCCCGTCGTCATTTCCGATGCAAGCCACGATTCCCTGGCCGTACGTTTTCCAACGGACGCCGTCACGGGCGAGCTGGCCGGGCTGGACAGGCTGCACGCGCCGATCCCGCCGCATCGTCTGGCCGCCATCAATCGCGCGCTAGCCCCCGAGATCAAGAACCCGCGCGCCTTTGTCAGTCATTCCGGCGCTTTCAGCAATCCGGCCGTATTGAAAAACCTGTACAGCGGCGAAACGCTGATCGGATGGCTTGTCATACTCAACGCGCAGCCGGAAGATATTCATCTTTTACAGTGGTTTGCAAGCCATATGAGCGACTATATCGAGCGGTGGTTCGAGATCGGTGACAAAACCGGCCCGCTGTATGCGCAGGCCGGCGGCGTATTTTTATCGCTGCTGTCCGAGGAGAACATCGAAGAAGAGCGGATCGTCGTCCGTCTCAACGGCATCGACTGGCGCGCCGAGGATAGAAAGCGCGTGTTCTGCCTCTGCGGCGGCGATGTGCTGACGCGCCCGCTTTTGCAGCGGCTGCTTCCCGAATCGTTTCCCGGCTGCTATGCGGTGACCTACGACGAAAGCCTGCTGCTGTTTTGCAATCTGCGTACCTGCGCGGAGGAAAGACTTCTCCGCGAACTGCCGGCTCTGCTCGAAAGCTGCGGCGCAAGCTGCGGCGTAAGCTATGCTTTTACCGATATTGCCAAGCTCAAGGATCATTTCCGGCAGGCGCAGGTCGCCGCCCAATACGGGAAAAAGAGCGCGGGCGCCATCAACATCTGCGGCGATTATGCGTTGGCTTATCTCAGGGACGTTCTCTGGAAAAACCTCTCGGCCGACCTGCGGCATCCGGCCCTCAGGCAGCTTAAGGACTATGACGCAAAAAATCAAACGGAGTATTACTGGACGCTGCTTGTCTATCTGCTCAGTGAGCGCGAGCTCACCCTCACCGCCGATACGCTCCGCGTCCACCGCAACACGGCGGTATACCGCGTCGCACGCCTCAAGGAATTGACCGGTCTGGATTTTGACGGCGTCGCCACGCGCATGCACCTGATGGTCTCGTTTCTCATCGAGGACGGCCTCGATCTGACCCACGTCCGGGATCTGCGGGGCCGCGGGGCCTAACGCGCGCTCCGTCGGCCTGCCGTACGGCCGAGGCTTCCCGCGCCGAAATCGGCACACGGCAAAAGACGGCCGTTGACAAAACCGCAATACCATGTATAATCGAATTAACAAGTATTTAGTTGGATAATTTGTTTATGAAAAAACGCATCGAGCATGAGCGCATCATGGAAGCGGCGGTCGGCTGTTTTTCCCGCTTCGGTTACAAAAAAGCCACGCTTGAAGACATCGCCGGCGAGCTGGGCATCTTGGCGAGCAGTCTGTATGCCTACACGGACAGCAAACGCGATCTGTACGAGCAGGCGGTGCGCTATGTGCTTCTGCGCTGGCAGAGCCGCGTCCGCGAGGCGGTGGCCTCCGTCAAATCCCCGCGCGAAAAGCTTGTAACGCTGATGCGCACGGCGCTTATGTATTTGAGCGGGGATACGGATTTTTGCGCGCTGCTTAAGAGCGACCCCTTGATATTCCCCATGTTTCCCACGGTCGATCCCTACGAGGAGATCAACGGCGAATCGGTCGCCATGATCGGGCGTATACTGGCGGAGGGCGTAAGCGGCGGCGACTTTCGCCCCATGAATATTCCTGCCGTCGCGGAGGTCGTTTTCTCACTGTACAAGAGCTTCATCATCCATGCCTATGTGCACGGCGAACCCGAATATCTGGAGCGGTACATGGAAAACACTATCGATCTGATCGTAAACGGTATCTACATGAAGTAAGCGGCGCCTATGCGCCGTTTTGCGTATCAAACAATGGAAAGGAGTCTTATCATGGCAGTCAAGTATCTATCCGCCGAATGGCGCGACGAGGTCGAGCGCAGGCTCAAAGAGGAGCTCACGCCCGATAAAATGCACAATCTGAGCTCCTCAATGAACAACAAGTACGCCAATTGTCCCGGTGGCGGCGACAAGTTCTTCTTTGTGGGCTTCAAGGACGGCGCGGTGGATTCCGTACAGGCCGGTGAGGGCGACGGCCCCGCGGCAGAGTTTGTCATCAGCGGCGATTATGAGGTCTTTGCCAGGATCAGCCGCGCAGAGCTTGGTTCTCAAAAGGCGCTCATGGGCGGGCTTCTAAAGCTCAAGGGCAACATGGTCAAGGCGCTGAAGCTGGCCTCCCTGTGCGACCGGCTCAACAAGGTGATCGCGACCATTCCGACCGAATTCTAAGGAGGATTACTATGCTGCTGGATAAAAATGATCCGTATTACATCGATTTTCCAGGGCGCATCCAGGCCATACAGGCCGGCATGGCCAGAGAGAATATCGACGTGTATCTGGGCTCGCGCCTTCGGACGATGAGCTGGACGACCGACGCATTCTTCCCCTGGCGCAGCTTCATCGTCATTCCCTCCGAGGGGCTTCCGACAGCCTTCACCTTCGTCATCGACGCAGCACGCGCGATGGACGACAGCTGGCTCGACGAGGATCACGTTATGGGCTTTGCGCCCATGGGCGGGCAGGACCAGATCGCGCTGATCGCGGATATGATCCACGATCTCCTTCCGCATGGCGGCCGCGTGGGCGTGGAATCGGGCATGTCCAACTATACGCCGGAAGGATACCTGACCTATTACGAATACAAGTCGTTTGAGGCGGCGCTGCCGGACTGCACGCTCGTCAACGCGCATCCCATCGTCGACCGCCTGCAGATGATCAAGGACATCGGCACGATCAACCGCTTTCGCGAGGCCTCCCGCATTGTGGATATCGGGCACGAGGCCGTACTCGCCGCAATCAAAAACGGTGGATGGAAGGGCATGACGGAAACCGAGATCGCGGGCCTTGCCGGCTATGCGATGCGCAAGGCGGGCAGCACGTTTGAGTGGTCGTTCACCGGTGGAAACGAGATTGCCGCGGGCTACCGCACGGGTCTTGCGGGCGGCGCCTGCACGCCGGCGTCACTCAAGCGGATCGAAGCGGGCGAGCCGCTGATGGTGGATATTCACGCTCTGTTCAAGCTGGCCTGCGGCGACCATAGCCACAACTATCTGATCGGCCCCGCCACCGAGCGGCAGAAATGGCACGCGAAAAATTTTGTAGACATCGTCGATCTGACGCTCAAGACCTATAAGGCAGGCATAACGCCCTCCGGCCTTGCGGACGAAATGATGCGCTTTGCCGAGGATCGCGGCTTCTCCGACTTTATGGTGCCCGGCTTTGAACACGGCATCGGCATGCTCGGCGACGAGTGGCGCATCGGCAAAAATGACGGCCCCTTCCCGTACTGGACGAATCCGGATCATGTCTATCAGGAGAACGAGGTCCTTATCTGCGCCATGCAGTACGCCTGCCCCGAGGAGGATATCGGCTTCCGCTATGAAAACCCGATCCTCATTCAAAAGGGCGGCTGTGAATTCATGAGCAAGTATCCGCTCGCGGTGGAGGTTATCGAATAGCCAACGCCGCCCATCCATTATCCGTTAGTCTCAAAAGGGCTGCCCCAACCGGCAGCCCCGTCTGTCAAAGCGCTGCAAGGCTCTCCGTTTGGTATGCGGGAGGCTTCTTTTTAAAAGCGGTCATAAAAGGGCCTTGCGTCGGACGCCTCCGCAGCCTCCTTTGGCAAAGGAGGTGGCAGCCCGCAGGGCTGACGGAGGATTGTTTCCTCCCGTCACGCTCGTTTTTGCCGCAATCCCCACCGCCTGCGGCGGAGCCCCTTTCATAAAGGGGCCTTGCGTCGGACGCCTCCGCAGCCTCCTTTGGCAAAGGAGCCCTGCGAATGGGGCCTTGCCAACAGGCCTCTTCAAAAGCTTCCCGGGGACGGCTGACTCCGTCTTACAGAAAATAGCCCAGCAGGTACAGGATGGCTCCGGCCGCCGTGAGCACAAGGCCGATGATGAGCGCGATGCGAAAGTTTCTGGGATGGAGGCTCTCCGGACGGACGGCCTTTTGGGGATTGTGCGGCTTGTATTTCAGCGCGAGGCTTTGTCCCTCAAGTATCTGTTCATACTCCGTGGCCGTCGCGCCGACCGTACGCTCATAGGAATTGCCGTCCACTGTGTAGGAGACGCGCAGCTCATAGGCGACGCCGTTCTTCACATGGCGCTTGCGTCTGCCCGTGACTGTCGCCGTAGCATCCTCCGAGCTGGCCGCATAGGAGCGGTTTTGCAGGTATTGCGCCAGCGCCGCAATGAGTACGATAACGCCGGCCATCAGGAGCATGATTCCAAAAGCGATCATAGTGTCCTCCTCTTTTGACTATATGCGCCGCCCGTTCGGCGTCCGAACGCTGCCTGGCAGATCCATCGTAGCAGTTGGAGCGTGCTGCTGTCAATCCCGCGATGTTCAGCCGGCGCCACCGCGTTTTACAACAGATCGAAAACGCGCTACAATGGTATGAATATATTAGGAAATGCGGAGGATTCTCCCGAATGATCCGAAAAATAGCCGTGCTCGGCGCGGGCACGATGGGACATGGAATTGCGCACAGCTTCTCGCGTTATGGCTATCCGGTCCGTTTGTATGAGCCGTTCGAGGCGTCGCGTCTGGCCGCGCCTCAGAAAATGCGTGAGGAGCTCCAATTTCTGGCGGACGAGGGCTGCCTGTCCGAAGCGGAGATGCGCTCCGCCCTGGAGAACATCCGCCTGACAGGCGATCTGGCCGAGGCCGTCAGTGACGCCGATTATGTGCTGGAAGCCTGTCCGGAAAGCATGGCGCTGAAGCAGGAGCTGTTTTTGCAGCTCGACGCGCTATGTCCGCCGCACGCCATACTGGCGACGAACACCTCCAGTCTCAAGCTTGGCGAGATCATACGGTCGCTGCCCGCCGCGCGGCAAAGCCGCTGCATGGTAAGTCATTGGTATAATCCGCCCTATCTGCTGCCGATCGCCGAGCTGTCCATGTTCGGGAATATGGAAAAGAGCGTATTTGACGAGGTATATGCGCTGTACACCGCATGCGGCAAACAGCCGGTGCGCGTGCTCAAGGACGTCCCCGGCCTGATCGCCAACCGCCTTCTCCACGCGCAGGCGCGCGAGGCCTTTCACCTGATGGAGATCGGCGCCGCACTGCCGGAGGACATCGATCGGGCTTTGAAATACGGGCCGTGCTTTCGCAACGCCACCGCCGGCATGCTGGAGGTGGCGGACATGGGAGGCCTGGACGTGTGGCTCGCAGGAGAGGACAATATGTTCCCCTCGCTCAGCAGCGCCGCGCAGGCCTGCGACGCCATGCGCGATCTCGTAGCGGAGGGGCGTCTGGGCCTGAAGACCGGCAGCGGTTTTTTTGAATACCCCGAGGAGCAAAGAGCCGCTATTCAGAAGAATTTCTATCATCGTCTGATCGTGCAGCTAAAGGCCAGCCAAAGCTACGCGTCCCGGGAGCCGGAGCCCTGAGGCCCGCGCAATATGAGCGGCTCGCCGGCGGGCGCGCCGCGGCAGCCGGAAACGCTATGAAATCTTGATGCAGTAGATCTTTGCGCTCTTTCCAGAGCCGCCCTTTCCGCGTGTGCCGACGACCAGCATATCGTTATAGACGGCGGGCGTGCTGTCAATGCGGCTGCCGAGATCGAGCGTGGTCATCAGCGTGCCGGTCGACGCGTCGTAAAGCGTCACGATGCCGCCGCGGTCGCACTGGATCAGATAGGCCTTGCCGTATTCGTCATAGACCACTACGGGGCTCGACCAGTAATCGTTCGGCTGTTCGACAGACCAGGCGATCTCGCCGCTGGTCTTATCATAGGCCACGATGCGTCCGCCGATGGTATAGCCGGCGCTGCCGTCCGGCACGCCGGAGGACGCGTCCGCCTCCCCCTCCGCCGTCTCCGCGCTTTGCGTTCCGCCCGATAGAGCGGCGCAGCTTATGGAATAGATGACCAGATTGCTGATCTGCCCACGGCCTACATGCGGCGTGGCCAGCGTGCCGCCGCTGGTGTTGGCGTCTCCCGTCGAGCAGGGCCATTTCATCTCCCACACCACCGCGCCGGTAAGGCCGTTGATCTTACGGTGATAGCTGTATCCGTAGCCTGTGCCCAGTCCTCCGTTATCCAGCTTGACCTGTGAACCGGTATACAGGTAAATGGCGTTATCGTCGAAGCTCTCCTCGATCACGACCGTGGAATCGCTCTCATCGGTGACGTCCACGGCAAATTTGACGCTCATGCTGTTTAGATCAACGCAGAGCAGCCTTCCGCCGTTATCGGTGAAATAGGCGAAGTTCCGAAACGCCGCCACCGAGCTTTCAATGCCGTACCAGCGGCTGCCCGTCTCGTCCTTGCGGCTGTACCCCGTGCCTGAATAGCGCATTTTAACGCGCTTTTCCGGATTGATGGACAGCGCGCCCGTATTCGTATCAAAGCTGGCGTTCATCTTGCAGGTGTACAGTATCCCGTTTTCACCGCCGTAGATCAGCGTATCGTCGCTGACGATCGGGCTGCCGTCGTAGGCCTGCCAGTCGCGCATGCCGAAATAGTCATAGCCGCCAAAAGAGTCCAGCTCCTGATTCGTAATAAGCGAATAGACGCGCACGCTGGCGGCGGCATTGCCCTTGTCGTTTTCCACGGGGATGCCCTGTCCCACATACAGGAGCGGATAGCCGCGCGGATCAAGGCAGGCCGTGCCCTTCTGCACAATGCCCGTAGCGATCGGATCGCGTGTCCGATCGCCCGTGGCCAGATCATAAAAATAGATGTTGCCGTCCATGGCCGGGTAGATAACCTCGACAAAGTCCGCCGTCTGCTTGTAGGTATCCGATATTCCGAGCCAGGGCTTGACCGCGTCCGGCCAGCGCACGATGATCGGCTGACCCGTCCAGCCCGTACCCGACCAGCCGGAGAGCGTTCCGACGGATTTGCTCCAGCTCTCGCGAAGCCGTTTTTCGGAGACCGTCGCCGTCCCGTAGGCAAAGCTGTTGCGGTAATTATTGCCGCCAAAGGTCAGCACGCCGGCTACGGCGCTGTATTCCACATCGCGGCCAAAGCTCAGCTTGCTTTCGCGCGAATAGTCGCTTGTATCCGTATTTCCGATGCGCAGATCGACGGATATGCCAAGCTTGCTTGGGTTCGCGCTTTCGGAGCGCACCACGGTAACGTTCGGCGGCAGCGAGGGCTTGGGTGTGGCCGTGGGCGCCGCCGTCGCCGTGGGCAGGACGGTGGGCGTGCTCTCGACCTGCTGAGTGTCCCCCGTTTCCTCGCCCAGTTTTTTGACCAGCAGCAGTACGATCAGCACCACGCCGCAGATCACGACCAGCACAAAGAAAAAACGCGGCTGCATATGAAGCTTTCTTTTCTTACGACGTTTCGCCATGTGCTTTCCTCCGTTCTCTTAGCTCAGATAACGCGGATGCCGAATATCTTCATGCCGCGCGTACCGATCACGATCATGTCACCATAGACCGCTGCGGAGGCTTCGATATTTTTCTCGGCGTTAAAGGTGAAAAGCTGCGTGCCGGTCGCGCCGTCGAGCAAATACACTCTGCCGCCCGTATCGCTTCCCTCGCAGATCACCACATAGGCCGTGCCGTCCGCGGTGTAGACCGCCACGGGCGAGCTCCAGGTATACTTATCCATGTAGAATATCCAGCGCGCCTCGCCGGTTTTCTTGTCAAGCGCTACGACGGCGCCCTTTTCCTTCTCCTTGTCCAGCGCCGATTTGTCGAGCGCCAACAAGGCGTCCTCGCTCATCGTGGATGCGCGCGCAAAGGGGATGATCACAAGATCGCTGATATTGCTGTCCTTTGCGCCGATCAGCGCCGTGGCCTGTACGCCGCCGGAAACGCCGGATTTTGTAAACACGTTCACATTGAACTGCCAAACCACCTCGCCGGTCAGGGCGTTGATCTTGAAAAAGGGCGTCGTTCCGTAATCATGATCGTCCTTGGTAAAGTGCAGCGAGGTACCGATATAGATAAATGCCTCGCCGGTCGTCTCGTCGATATCCAGCACCGGCGAGCCGTTCGTGTCGTCCCAGGTGCTCTGCGCCCACACAAGGCGCATGGTGTTGAGATCCACGCACTGCAAATAGCCGTCGTTGCTGGCCAGGTAGCAGTAATGCCCCATGGCTGCCGCGCTCGACTCATAGCCCAGCCAGTACAGGTTCGTTCCGCTGTTGGGATAGGTGGAACGCGTGGCCGTATAGCGCATCTTGACAAGCTCCGTGACGTTCATTGAGAGCGTACCCGCCGCCTCATTGTAATCCGTGTTCAGCTTGAGCGTGTACAATATGCCGTTTTCACCGGGATAGACGAGCGTATCGCTCGAGGCGTCCACCAGCGGCGCACTGTCGTAGGCATGCCAGGTACGCAGCGCGAACGCATCGAGCTGCTGGCCAAACTCATAGAGTATTGAATAATCGATCAGCGACACGATGGTCGCGCGCGCCGCCTGCTCGGATGAGGCGTACATATCGCCCGAACCCAGATACAGAATCGGATATCCGCGCGGATCGAGCGAGCCCGCGCCCTTGAAGGGCCGGTTCAGATCCAGCGTATCGCGCGTGAGCTCTCCCGTTTCCAGATCGATAAAGTAGACCTTGCCGTTGAGGCAGGCAAGAATCACTTCCACCAGGCCGCTTTTCTGCTTGGCCCAGTCGTACATGTTCATGATCTGCCTTGTGCTGTCCGGCCACTTGACGATCAGCGGCTGCCCGACCCAGCCGCTGCCCGACCAGGTGCGTTCCGTCGCGCCGTCGTAATCGCCGCGCAGCATCTCACCCGTATCCACCGTCCAGGCAAGCTCGAGCTGGCGGCTCAGCACATTGGCCGTGCCGAAGGTCGCAGAGCTGCGCATGTTGTTGCCGCGGAAGGTCAATACGCCGTCAAGCTGCGCATAATCGCTGTCATAATAGGAGAAGTTGATCGGATCGGGCCGCTGATAATTATCCACCTGAACAAAATTGACCTCGAGCGCCGTCTGAAAACCGAACTTGTCCGTATAGGGATTGGTACCGTCCACCGCCTGCGGATCCGCCACCGGCGGCGCGGGCGTGGGCGTGGGCGTGGGCTCCGGCGTGGGCGTGGGCGACGGCGTGGGCGTTTTGAATATCTTCTGGAAGAGCCCCGGTTCCTCGCTGGCGGACGCCTGAGCGACCTCGCTCTCGGGCCTTCCGCTAGAAATCAGCTTGGCGGCGACGATGAACAGCACCAGCACGACGATCGCCAGACCGAGTACAAAAAAGAACCGCGGCTGTATGCGTACGCGATAGCGCTTTTTCTTCTTTTTCTTTTTATGCTGGGCCGGATCGCTTCTGCGGCCATCCGATTCATAATTGGTCAAAACGTGTTCCTCCGAGCCTATATCAATTCAGTATACAGTATACCACTTTTTCCCGCGCCGAACGAAACGGAATTGTAAACAAAAGCGGCGGGATGAATCATCCCGCCGAGAGTCCGTCAAAAAACAGCGTTTTCTGACGGCAGGAGCTGAAAGCCTCAATTCCTGCCGAAGATCCGGCTGAAGAAATCGCCTACGGCCGCAAAGAAGCTTTTGACGTTTTCGTAAACGCGGCTGACGGTTTCCGTCGCCTTGCCGGCGGTTTGCGCGGTCTTGGCAAGGCTCGTGAGCTTGCTTTGCAGCTCATCCTCGCTGAGTCCCTCAAATTTGCGCACCAGCGAAAGCACCTGATTGACCTGCGCGCTTGTAAGACTTACGTTATACATATCCGCAATATACTCTATCTCGCTGCGCACCTCCGCATCGCTCATATCCACCGTTTTGTCCAGCATGGACTTGAGCTCCGCGATGATGGAGGCCGCCTCGGCGCTGCCGATATATTCCGCAAGCTCGCCGGTGACCACCAGCTCCTCGGCGCCTACGGCCTTGGCCAAGCCAGACAGCGTCTCGCCCGTAATATCCTCGTAGGCTTTGTAAGCGCCGGTCAATGCGCCGGTGCCGGACACGGGGTAGGGCGCGCTCACCATGACGCGCGCGTCGGTAATGCCTGCGGTGGTCAGCGCGTTTTTATACATATCCGCCGTACAGTAATTAATGTTGTTGAGCGAGATCTGAAGGCCGGAGCCCTCCGGCAGCAGCTCAATATACAGGCAGCTGAGCGCCACCGTGCCGATCTTCTTTTCCGAAACCAGCCCCTGAAGGTAGCTGCGCTCCTCGGCATTGGTCACGATAAGCTGCGGCACATCGCCCTGATTGATGCCAAAATCTTTATAGATGGCCGCGATCTGCGCAGCTGTCAGATCGGCGCCTATGGTAACGCGCGATTCGCCGCGTTCGCTGATCTCCGGCGTGGCGGTCGGCTCCGCCGTCGGTACAGCGGTAGGCTCCGCGGTCGGTACAGCGGTAGGCTCGGCGGTAGGCGTAGCCGTCGGCTCAGCCGTAGCGGCATCCCCACCCTCCGCCATCGCGGCAGGCATAAGCGTTATCAGCATCATGGCCATCAAAAGCAGGGCCGTTATGCGTCGTTTCATGAAAATCCCTCCTTGTTTGAACGGCAGTACTATATCACAGAAATATGAAGACACCAGTGAAATCATGTAAACTTTTCTTGTCCGTACCCGCGCATCCTCTGTAAAAAAAGCCAAAGCTGTCAAAAATAGTTATTGACTTTATTATGCTAAAGTGATAAAGTGCTAAACAATCAATATTTTGTGACGCAAGAAGGAGAAAATTGTTATGAAAACGCTGAGAATTTTATTGGCCCTGCTGCTTTTGACCATGATGCTTGTCGGCTGCACGAACGCGCCCACCGTGGAAGCCGCCTCCGGATCCGCTCCGGATGCGCCGGTGGAGGCGGTCGACGCCACGTCCGAAGAGGTCTCCGCGGAGGACGACGACTGGGCATATATCCAGAGCAAGGGCAAGCTGATCGTCGGCATTACCATCTACGAGCCCATGAATTACTATGATGAAAGCAATACCCTTGTCGGCTTTGATACCGAGTTTACCGAAGCGCTCTGCGCGCTGATCGGCGTCGAGCCGGAATTTGTGATCATCGACTGGGATTCCAAGGAGCTGGAGCTTGCCAGCAAGAACATCGACTGCATCTGGAACGGCCTCACGGTCACCGAGGAGCGTAAAGCGAACATGGCGTTCACAGACAGCTATCTTTACAACTGCCAGATGATCGTCGTTCCGGCCGACAAGGCTGCCGAATATACCGAGCTCAGCGCCTTTGCGGGAAAAACCGTAGTCGCCGAGGAGGGCAGTGCGGGCGCCTCCGCCATAGAAGCGGATATGCCCGATGCGGAATTCATCGGCGTGAGCGGCCAGACGGATGCGCTGCTCGAGGTCAAGGCGGGTACGGCCGACGCGGCGGTCGTCGATAAGACGCTGGCCACCGCCATGGTCGGCGAGGGCACCGATTATGCCGATCTTGTCGCACTGGAGATCCCCATGGCCGAGGAGGAGTACGCCATCGGCCTGCGCGTTGGCAGCAGCGCGGTCTCGGTGTTCAACGAGGCGATCAAGACGCTTTACGCCGACGGCACCATGGCTGCACTGGCCGAAAAATATAATCAAAGCAGCCTGCTGATCGCAGGATAAGCACTGTGCACACGGCCGCGGCGCTTGCGCCGCGGCCATACTCTGTCTTGGAAGGAAACCGCCATGCCGTTTATGACCGTAACGCTTAAGCTCCTCGAGGGCTTTGGCCTGACCTGCCTCATATTCATCGTCACGCTGATCTGTGCGATCCCGCTCGGACTTGTCGTCACGCTCTGCTCGATGAGTCGCTTCAAGCCGCTTCGCTGGCTGTCGCGCGCCTTTGTCTGGGCCATTCGCGGCACGCCCCTGATGCTGCAGCTCATCATTGTATTCTACGGCCCGGGGCTCCTGTGGGGCGCGGTCGGCTTTTCGCGCATGGCGGCCGTACTTGTGGCCTTTATCATCAACTACGCGGCCTATTTTTCGGAGATATATCGGGGCGGCATTGAAAGCGTCAGCCGCGGTCAGTACGAAGCGGGTCAGGTGCTGGGCCTGACGCGACGGCAGATATTCTTTCGGATCATCCTGCTGCAGGTCGTCAAACGCATCGTACCGCCCATGAGCAACGAGGTCATTACGCTTGTAAAGGATACCTCGCTTGCGCGCATCATCGCGGTGCGGGAGATCATCATGGAGGCGCAGACCTATATCAAGTCAGAGGCGCTGCTCTGGCCCCTGTTTTACTCGGGCGCGTTCTATCTGATATTCAATGGTATTCTGACGCTGCTGCTCGGCGGGCTCGAGAAGAAGCTGTCCTATTTTAAGGTGTAAGCTATGACTGTATTAGAGGTGCGAAATCTTTCCAAGAACTTTGGCTCCACGGAGGTGCTGCGCGACGTCAGCTTCTCGCTCGGCAAGGGCGAGGTGCTCTCTATCATCGGGTCATCCGGCAGCGGTAAGACCACGCTGCTGCGATGTCTGAACTTTCTCGAAACGCCCGACGGCGGCGCCATATGCGTCAACGGTGAAACGCTGTTCGACGCCGCGCAGCCCCGGGCCGCCGGCGAAACCGAGACCCGCAAAAAGCGTCTGCATTTCGGTCTTGTGTTCCAATCGTTCAATCTGTTTCCGCAATACACAGCCCGGGAAAACGTGGCTCTGGCCATGCGTCTGCACGCCAAGGAGCAGCCCGGTTACCGTAAACGCCGAAGCGCCATACTCCGCGAGACCGCGGAACGCGCCGACGCGCTGCTTGAAACCGTAGGCCTTTCCGAACGTGCCGACGCTTATCCGCATCAGCTTTCCGGCGGACAGCAGCAGCGCGTCGCCATCGCGCGTGCGCTCGCGCTCGACCCCGACGTCCTTTGCTTTGACGAGCCTACGAGCGCCCTGGATCCGGAGATCTCCGGCGAAGTGCTCAAAACCATCGGCGCTCTGGCGGCGCAGGACATGACCATGATTATCGTAACGCATGAAATGGGCTTTGCGCGCGATGTTTCCGACCGCGTCATATTCATGGGCGACGGCGTGATCATGGAGGAGGGCGCGCCGGAGGATCTGTTCGGTCAGCCTCGGTGCGAGCGTTTGAAAAGCTTTCTGGCCGCCGTCCGCTGACGGTGCGCGTCTCGGCTTGAGGGGCTCCGGCAGGCTTGCCGGAGCCCCTCGCCTGTCAATAAACCAAGGTTTATTGACAGGCGCATGGCTCAGCTTCTGTAAAACAGGTCGTTGACCGGCGTTTCATCCACGCCGGGCACCAGCTCGGAATACCCCCACATCAGCAGGTCAGGCACGTTTCGGTACTGGTCGGGCATGCGCCGGTTGATATATTCGCCCATAAACAGCATGCTGCTCGACGCGCCGCCGTCAAGATTATAGGCCTCCGTGCAGCCCTGTTCGGAAAACAGCTGCGCAAATTCCTCCATGCGCACGCCGCGGCTGTACTTTCCAACGCGTCCCTCCACCACGATCACCACAAAATGGCCCTCTTCAGCAAGGCCTACGCCGACGCGCGGATTATAGCCCGCCAGATAATGCTTAATGGCCTCCTCGTTGATAACGCCGCCGGAGATCAGCACCGGCCCGAACGAAAAGCTGTGACGAATGCCCGCATTGACCAGCGCCTCAGCGTCCGTCGATCTGGACGGCAGCGAATACATTCTCATACCGTCCGGCGTAAGGACCATCGTACTGCCGTTGCGGCTGTCAAGATAGACCGTGCCGTTGCGGATGATCACGCCCTTGTTCTTGACGTCAAAATTGATCATATTGTCGCCGGAGATGGCCAGTACCGCCTGATATCGCCGCGCCATTACGAAGGGATCGGTGGGATCGTCGCCGTTTTCGCGATAGTTGCCAAAGCCCGGGCGGAATGCGTCCTCAGAGCGCATGCGGACATGCGCCACGAAGTAACGCACCGGCTCGTCGTTCACATTGCGTATGTCATAGCGCTGAATTTCCACCGACAGCGTATCGGAGCGGTACGCATAGCGGCCGCTGTCGTTATCAAACACCACGGTCTCCTCAGGCTCGTTCTCCTGCCGAAAATACGCGTCCTGCGGATCGGGCGTGGGCGTGGGCGTGGGACTTGGCGTGGGGCTCGGCGTAGACGTTGGGGTTGGGGTTGGCGTGATCGCCGCTTCACGCGCGGCCGTTTCCGCCGCGTCAATGGCGGGCAGGGCCAGCGCCAGAATCAGACCGGCGGCAAGCGGTATCATACACAGCGCCATCCGCAGCGGAAGCCTGTCCGCGCGCCGCAGCGCTGTATACAGTCCCAGTCCGGCCGTCGCCAGAGCGGAGATGCTCAGTATCGCGGCGCAATGTCGCCTCAGAAATGCGCAGAAGCGCGAATAGCCGCTTTCTGCCGTTTCAGGCGTTTCCATTGTTTCGGGCGTGGACGCGGGAGAAGGCTCCGGCGTCGGCGCGGGACTTGGCGCAGGCATGGGATCGATATTCAGATTCAGGAGCGGATCGGCTGCCGGAGCGCGGTATTCCTCGGCGAGCTGATAATACGGCGTATCCGCCGCCAGCGCGGTCTTGTGATAGAGCCTCAAAAAGCCGTACCGTTCGTAGCACAGCCGTGCCATCTCGCGCGCCGTAAGGCCGTCCAGCGACAAAAGTGGCTCATCCACGGGCAATACGGCGCTTCCGCCCTCGGCGCTGTGCTCATACAGGCGCGCGGCCTGCCAGGCCGCAGGCGCGCCGTCTGCCACAGGCAGCGTTTGATCGTTTGCCGCGCGTTCGATCCCCTGCCGTGTCATCAGTGCGGCATAGGCGTGCATGGCGTCGCCGTCCTCGCCCTCCGGATCGTGGGTAATGACGATCTCCGGCCTGCAGGCGCGTATCGCTTGTGCAATCACATCCGCCGCTGCCGTCTTTCCCCAAAGCACCTGCGCACAATTGGTTCCGTACGGCCGCAGGCGATAGCTCAGCTCTGCAAACATCGGCTGCTCCGTCACGCCGCAGGCAGCCAGCGAAAGCATTGCCTGCTCCTCCGCTTCGCGGCTCTCGCTCGAAAGGAACAGCACGGTCACGGTATAGCCTTTTTCAGCCGCCAATATCGGGATGAGGCCGCCGAAATAGTATGATTCGTCGCCGGTATGCGCCGCCACCAGCAGCACATCCGTTTTTTGGAGCGCCGGCTCCGGCGTCAGGAGCCCCTCCGGCAGCATCATATAGGCGCGCAGCTCCGACACCGCAAGGCCGGCCGCCGCGCCAAGCGTCGCGCTTTCGCTGCCGTCGGGGATCTCGATTGTCTGATACAGAAGTCCGGAGTCCGGCTCGATCTGCGCAAGCGCCTCTCCGGCCGCGTCAAAAAAGCACAGCGCCGGCGCGTCGGGGCGGCTGTACCAGACCAGATACAGATAGGCGGCCTCCTCCGGCAGCGATACGCTGATCACGCCGCCTTTACGCAGGCTGACATGGGTAGCGGTCCTGCCGTCGCAGAGATAGCCCTCGCCTCCCGCATCCTCCTCGGGCAGAGTATAGATGCAGGAAAGCGGGGCGTCGGCCTCTTTCGCAGTTTCCTCGTTGGCCAACGCCGTCTGCGGCACAGCGCCAAGAAGCGCCACCGTCAGCAGGCAGGCCGCATATCGTAATCTTGTTCGCCTGTTTAAACTCATAATCGACTGATTATACCATATCCTCGATGCTCTGCCAACGGAAAACCGCCTCACTTATCATAAAACCCGCTGAACTGGAGCGGCGCGGAGGGATCGGGGACCTGCTCGGAATAGCCCCACAGCAGCATGTCCGGAACGTTGCGTGAATGCGTGCTCATGCGCCCGTTGAGGTATTCTCCCATGAATACGAGGCTGGCAGAGGCGCCGCCGTCGAGATTGTACGCCTCCGTACAGCCAAGCTCCAGAAACAGATCGGCCAGCTCCATAACCGTCATGCCGTGACTGATATTCCTTACGCGGCCCTCGGCCACGATGATAACGAAATGCCCCTCCTCGATCCAGCCGACGGCCACGCGCGGATTGTTGACGCTGACGCGGTGGCTGGACATATTGGGATTGAGCGCTCCGCCGCTTATAAGCGTCGGCCCGAACGAAAACGTATGCTGCACGCCTGCGTCCGCCAGCTCCTGCGCCGATACGCCGCTCAGCTTCGAAAGCACATACATGCTCATGCCGTCCGGCGCCATGACCATCGTATCCTCGTTGGCGTTATCCAGGAATATCTCCCCGTTGCGGATAAGGATGCCCTTCTTCTCCGTCTCGGATTTGACCATGTTGTCGCCTGTGATGGCCAGCACCGCACGGTACTGCCGTGCAATGCGCACCTGCGTCGTCTGGTCGTGTCCGTTCTCGCTCAGGGAACCGAAGCCCGCGCGAAACTGATCGTCTCCGCGCATGCGGACATGCGCCACGAAATAGCGCAGCGGGCGGCCTTCAGCGTTCTGTCCGTCGATTCGTTCAATGATGACCGACAGCGCGTTGGACTGATAGCTGTAATGGCCGTTTTCTGCGTCAAAAGTATAGTTGTCGCCAAGATCGTCCCAAGGCAAAAAGTATGACTCGTTCGGATCGGGCGTAGGCGTGGGCTCAGGCGTCGGCTCGGGCGTAGGCTCCGGCGTGGGGCTTGGCGTCGCCGCGGGCGCGGGCGTGGCCTGAGGCTCAGGCGCCGGCGCGATCGCTGCAAGCTGCGGAAGCAGGATCAGCGACACGGCGGCCGCCAGCGCAAGCGGAATCAGGCAGAGCGGCAGCTTCAGCGGCCAGCGGCCGCGTCTTAAAAGCACGATCAGCAGGGTCAGCGCCACGCTCATTATGCCGCCCGCGATCCAGATCAGCACCCGCAGAGTTTCACGGTTTTCGCCCCGAGAACTGTCAGATCGGGAGACGGCCGCCGTTTCCGCGGCGGGCGCGTTTTCGGCGTCCTCCGCGGCCTCCGCCGGCTCCGGCGCAGGCTCCTGCGTTGGCGCCGGCGTTGGCTCCGGCGTTGGCATTGGATCGATGGAAAGCTCCGTCATGGGATCGCTTTGCGGCGTACGATACTCCGCCTTAAGCTCATAATAGGGCGACGCGGCCGCCTCGCCGAGCTTTCTGTACAGCCGCAGACCCGTGTAGCGTTCGTAAAAGGTTCCGGCCAGCTCGCGCGCCGTCAGTCCGCCATAGGAGGGAAGCTGCACGTCGACCGGCAGCTCCACCGCCGCCTCGGTTTTTTCCGGCGCATGCGTGTACACGCGCGCCACCGTCCATGTCCCGTAGCTCTCCTCGCTCGCGCGGTAGGCCTTCTCGCTGCCCGCGGCAGCCTCCACGGCTTCCAGCGTCAAGGCGGCCGTCAGCGCGCACACGGCGTCGCCGTCCTCCGTCCCGTGCGTAACGATGATCTCAGGCTTATAGCGCCGTATAAACGCCACCAGCTCCACCAGATACTTATTCGACTTCCACAGCCGCTCCGCCGCCTCAACGTCCGTCATCAGCAGCCGGTACGGAAGTCCTGCAAACCAGGGCTGCACGTCCACGCCGCAGTCGCGCAGCGAAAGCATCGCCTGCTCCTGCGCCGTACGGTTCTGATGTGAAAGGAACAGCACCGCCGCCGTGTTTCCCTTCTCTCCGGCTAGGATCGGCAAAAGCCCGCCAAGGCAGCCCTGCTCGTCGCCCGTATGGGCGGCGAGAAGCAGCAGCTCCACTTTTTCCGGCGGCGTTTCGGGCAGCAGCAGCGCTTCCGGCAGCGTATCATATACGGCCAGCTCGGAAACGGCAAAATCCGCCGCCGCCGTCATCGTCAGGCTGTCTGCGTCCGCTGGCAGCGCATAGCACTGATCGAGCAGCGTCGGATCGACTTCTATGCGCGTCGTTTCGATCCCGTCCGCGCGGCAAAAGCTCAGCACGGCTTCCGTTGGCGCCTCATGCCAGGCCAGGTACAGATAATGGGCCTGAGGCGGCAGTGAGAGCACGATGGAGCGATCGCGGCGCACGCGCACGCAGGTGCTCATGTCCCCGTCGCTGAGCCGCTCCTCCTGTCCCGCATTGGCCTCGTGCAGCGTGATCGTGCAGGCAATCGGCGCATCGCTTGCCTGCCCCTCCGTTTCGGCGTCAGCGCAAAGCGGCAAGCATAACAGCAGCAGCGCCATGGCGGCGCAGCCGATCCTTCTGGCTGAGAATTTTCGACCGATCGATAGATAAACTGACATAACAGATGGATTATATCATGCGCCGCCGGCAATTGCGATAGCCTTTGCGACAAAAAAACCGGCTCTCGCAAAACAGCGGGAGCCGGCGCGCTTAGCCTGTATACTATTTCAACAGGCGTCTCGGCTGATAGTCCTGATACTTTTTCAGGAGCGGCTTGGCCTCCTCGGCATGCTCGAAGAACGTCTTGTGCACAAGCCCAAGCTCCTGCATATGATTCTCGCGTCCTTCGGTGAACAGCCGGCAATGCTCCAGGCCGTTTTCGGCCAGCACGAAATGGATCTCGCCGTCGTCGCCCTGCTTTAGATCTCCGCCCGCGCCGCACATCGCGCATTCGTACGGAAAGGACAGCCCGTTCCAATGCGGCTGACCCTTGAGCATCAGGTTATTGTGGCAGACGGGGCACCAGCCCTGCATCTCGCCCACATAGCTTTCCTCCGCGATCGGCAGCGTGCAGGCGCGCGCCACGTTCTCTCCAAGCTTGTGCGCCTGCTCGAGAAACTGCGGCTTCAGCACAACGTGTCCGGGACGCGCCATCTGTGTAGCCATCATCATGTCCACCACCTTGATCGACTGCATAAACATCGGCACGCTGAGTCCCGCCAGCGACAGCGTCTGCCAGTTGAGCGTCGCGCCGCCGGTGGTGATCAGGCCCGCCACGCGGTCCGGCGCCTTGTCCACAAGACCCGCGGCCTTTTGCAGCGCCCATTCATAGGGCAGCCAGCGATCGGTAAATACCTTCCATAAGCCCTGAGGCCCGAGGCAGAACGACGGGATCGATACGATAACGCCGTCCGCGGAAGCCATTTCCGCCATGATCGTGTCCATGTCGTCCTTGCCGGAAAACACACATTTCGGCGGCTGATGCTTTACCATCACCTGCATCATGCAGGCCTCGCAGCCTGTGCAGGGGTGGATATTCGCGTCGTGCAGGTTGAGCCAAAGCGTTTCCGCATGAAAGCTCTCCTCCGCCGCCATGAGCGCTTCCTTGAGCAGTATCTCCGAATTGCCGCCGGGCCGTCCGGCGCTGATGCCCATGATTTTCATGACAGATTGCTCCTTTCCGTTGTCTGTACTCAGCGTAGCACAGTCTGAGCCGAAAAGGGAAATAGTAATCCGTCCCGAATTTATAACCAAATGTTATAACGCTTGTTTCATAACCACATGATATAAATGATTGCCGCAGCCCGCGCGCTCTGCTATACTGCTGATAAAGGAGCGTTCTGAATGACCCTGGAAAAAATCCGGTATTTTATCGAAATCGCCCGCTGCGGCAGCTTCTCGGAAGCGGCCGCGAGGCTGTATGTATCGCAGCCGAATCTGAGCCGGCAGATCGCGGCGCTGGAGGAGGAGACAGGCGTCGCGCTGTTTGCGCGCACAAAGCGCCGCGTTGCGCTGACTCCCGCCGGAAAACTGTTGTACGAGGAGCTTAAGGACGTTCCGGATCAGGTGATCGCCGCGTTTCGCCGTGCGCGCGAGTTGGCCGGCAGCGCCTCCTCCGTCCTTTCCATTGGCATTATGGGCATGCAGGACATGGGCGCCTGCCTTCTGCCTTCGCTCGAGCGTTTTTCCGTTCAGCAGCCCGGCACGGAGATCCGGTTGGAGCGCGCCGGCTTTGCCCGTCTGCGCGCCGGCCTTCGCAACGGTCTTTACGACGCCATCGTCACCATGCGCTTCGATATAGAGGATGCGGAGGATTTCGTCATGAAGCCGCTGCTTAGCTGTCCGGCGCATCTGGCCGTCCCAAAGCGTTCGCCGCTTGCCTCGCGCGAGAACCTGTCCTTTGCCGAGCTGAAAAATGAGGATTTTGTGTTGATCTCCGCGGCGGAATCGCCCCTTGGGGAGCAGCATTTTTTTAAGGAATGCACGGCCTTCGGCTTTACGCCGCGGCTCAGGCAGCGTCCCGACTCTCTCGAAAGCCTGCTGCTTTGCGTGGAGGCGGGCATTGGCGCGGCGCTTTTGGACAGCAACGTCCGTCTGAGCGCCAATTCCGGTGTGCGGCTCATACCGGTTACGGATGTAGATAATGTGGAGTTTGTGCTCGTCTGGCGGCGGGAGCGTGCGAGCGCCGCGCTGGATACGCTGATCGCGCTGACAGGCGGACAGGAATCAGAATACAGGGAGGAAAACGAATATGAAACCTGAACTGGAGCTCTTGCTGAGGAAGGATCATGCGCTTCTGGAGATCGACAAGCTGATCAACAAGTACGAATACCTGCTTTCCCACGCGCTGCTGGAGGAGGTCGTGCCGCTGTTTGCGGTGCATATGCCGGATGTGCGCATTGAACTCTCCTTTGGAAAATGGCTGGGCGCCGCAGGCGTGAAGCGCTGCATTCTCGGCCTGCACGGCAAGCTTTTCCGCGATGCGGACGGGCTGCCGGCCGCGGGCACCTTTCATCTCAACGCCAACACGACCGGCATCATCGAGGTGGCGGACGATCTCAGGACCGCCAAGGGGCTTTGGGAGTGCCCGGGTACCTATTCCAACGCCGATAAGAGCCTGCCGGACGGTGCAAAGTCCATGGCAGGCGCCTGTCTTCGAACCTGCGACTTTATATTTGACGAAAGCGACGGCCAGTGGAAGATGTGGCACTATGTCGTCACGGGCCTGTTTTCCTATGATATCGGCTCCAGTCCCGCCGCCTCGCAGGGCAATCAGAGCACGGCCGACTGGAAACACCTTTTCGATGACAGCAGCTATCCCGACGGCGAACCGGAGCACTATTGGATGTATACCTCGACCACGCGCATGGTCCACGAGAATTTCAACCGCGTACCCGAGCCCTACCGGACGTTTTCGGAGACGTTTTCCTATTAATATGCGAAATTATCCGGCTGTTGGTATTCGGAAAGCAGCATAGCATCCATTGCCAAAGGGAATGGATCCATAAAAAACGGCTATACGGCGGGACAGCTTTTTGTCCCGCCGTACCTGTTGCCAAGGCGCATTCTATGCTATACTATGGCATTAGTGGAGTATTTGGGCAACACTGCGTTCTTTAGAGATGTCGACAATTCAAACCGGGAGGAAAAATTTCATGTCATTTAAAGTTATGGGAATCGTGGCCGGCCGCCACAACGGCAACAGCGAGATCCTGGTCAAGGAAGCCCTGAGCGCCGTGCAGGAAGCCGGCGGTGAGGCCATACTGATCAACTTGTTCGATTATCATATTGAGCACTGCACCGGTTGTGAGGGCTGCACCGTTCAGATGGGTGAGTGTGCACAGGATCATTCCAAAAAATACAAGGGCTGTATCCTCAAGGATAAGGACGATGTAGATCAGATCGTCAACGTCATGCAGACCTGCCAAGGCGTGATCATTGGCTGTCCCACCTACGATCTGACTCCCTCCTCACAGTATCTGAAATTCGCGCAGCGCTTTCTGGCATACGAACTGGCTTTCCGCATCGCTATCGGCGAGATCAAGGAAGATCCCCACACCGTCGCAGGTCTGATCTCCATGGGCGGGAGCTGCCACGACTGGCAATCCCTGGCGCTCGAGAGCCTTCAGGCGACCATGTTCACGCAGTCGCTGAAGGTAGTCGATCGTTATATGGCCACCCGCAACGGTCTGCCCGGCAATGTGCTCACCAAGCCGGAACAGATCGCACGCGCGCACAAAATGGGTGAAAACATCGTCACGGCCATCCAAACGCCCGTCGATGAACGCTGCTGGCTTGGCGATCCGGACGACGGCGTCTGCCCGAACTGTCATTCTTCGCTGGTCTATCCGGGCGATCAGCATTGGGACGGTATCGAATTTCCTTTCGAGTGCGCCGTGTGCGGCGCCGGCGGCGATCTTCTCCGCGGCGACGACGGCAAGCTGAAATTTGTGATCGCAGAGAACGGACTTGTCCGCGACCGCAACGAAAACAGGACGCGTGCCGAGCACTTAAACGAGATCATCCAAACGCGCATCGATTATCTTGGCAAGCGCGCTTCGCTGCAGGATGAGTATGCCAAATACAAGAATATGCGTTTTGCCACGGTCGAGATAAAAAGATAGTAAACGCGGGATCGTTTCGCGCTTGCACAAACACGGCGCACAGGAGGACCTGTGCGCCGATTCATTGTTTACGGGGAAATACAGACTATACTTATTTCTCCGGCTTCGAGCCTTTGATAAAGTCGACGTACTTCTTTTTGCGCTCCTTGTACTTGTCGGTCGCTTCGGCCTCCATGAGCGAGGTCTCAACATCACGCATATCGTCCATATGCTTCATCTTTCCGGGCAGCGTGGTATGCGCCAGCTTCATGGACTCCTCGGGGAATGCAAAGCTGGTCTTCTCGCCGTCGATCTTGAGCTGGCCCTTCATGCCGCAGACCTCACACTCGGCCGTGCCGTCGGTATGGATATAGAAGTTTCGGCTATGGCAAATGGGGCAGACGCCCGGCTCGCTCAGATACTGATAGTTGTCCGGATCCTGGATCGCTTTCACCAGATTGGCGCCAAGCTGATGGCACTTTTCCACGTCGTCATCATGTACCATGATGCACTTCGACCAGGAGAATATCTCGTTCTGTACGACCGTCCACATCGGGCTCATCGCCGTCATAGCCTGATCGCAGGCCATGCAGGTGTACCAATCGGAACCGCCAATGCTGATATAGGAAACGAACTTTCTCTTAAGCTTGCGGGGATCGGGGCCAGGCTTGCCCTCCTTCTCGGCGATCTTCTGGGCAATAAAGTTGGAGCCGTAATCGTTGGCCGGCCCGCACATACGGTCCTGTAAAACGTGATACACGCCCGGCGTACCCTTCTCGTAGATCGGATTGGCAACAATGACGCCGTCCGCATCCAGTATCTTATCGTACAGCCACTGATAATCGTCCTTGATCACGCAGTCGCCAAGGCCGCCCTGCATGAGCGACTTGACGCAGGAGATGCAGCCGATACAAGGCTTAAGATTGAGGTCGAGCAGATGGATAAATTCGATCTCGGCTCCCATTTCCTGAGCGCCCATCAACGCTTCCTTTGCCATGCCGTCGTTGTTTCCGTTTTTGCTTCCGCCTGAGATTGCCAGAATCTTCATAAAATAACTGCCTCCTTCATCGAATTGCTGCTCCGAACCATCGCCCGAACAGATTTTTTCTCTATTTACAGCATACCCTAAAGACCCTGCAAAGTGAAATAGAAATTGTGCATGAATTCATACCCAATGATGAATGTATTCTTGATTATCCATAAGCTATATGTCATAATAACCGTATAGGGGGGGAATGTCTATGACGTTGATGAATCTGCGCTATTTTGTCGAAGCCGCCCGCTGCGGCAGCTTTACGGAGGCCGCCCGCAATCTCTATGTCTCCCAGCCGGGACTTTCCAAGCAGATCGCGCTGGTGGAAAAGGAGGTGGGCGTGCCGCTGTTCCTGCGCGCAAACCGCAGCGTCAGGCTGACGCCCGCAGGCCAGTATCTCTATGAGCAGCTTTGCGATATACTGGCGGCCACCGATCATGTTCTGGGCCACGCGCGCGCCATCGGCCTCGGCCTGTCCGGCAGCCTCTCCATAGGCTACGTCGAAGGGCTCGACCCGCCCCGCTCTGAGGAGCTGAGCGCGCGTTTCCCCGATCTGGATCTGTATACGGAAAAGAACAGCTTTTCAAACCTGCGCAACGGCCTGCTGTCCGGCCGCTTTGATCTGATCATAACGCTCTCATTTGAGCTTGCCAGTCTTTCGGGCGTAGAGCATCGGACGCTTCGGCCGATGTGCGGCGCCATCGCCATCAACCGTCAGAATTCCAAGGCCGCCATACCCGATCTATCGCTGAACGATCTGCGCGACGAGGATTTTGTATCCATTTCGGAGCGGGAATCTCCGGGCGGTCTGTCGCTGATGGTCAAGCAGTGTGAGGCATGCGGCTTCACGCCGCGCATCGTGCGCCAGTTTTCCTCGCATGAAGGGCTGATGCTGGCTGTGGAGACCGGTCTGGGCGTCACCATAGTGGAAAACAACGCGCATCTATTCGGTAACGACGCCGTACGCATCGTCGAGCTGCCGGGCAGCGATTATTCGCATCTCTCCGCGATATGGCTCGATCAAAGCAGCAATGCAGCCATCCGCACGGTGGTCAATGCGCTTGTGGAGGACGCGTAGGCTCGTGGAATAACAAAACGGAATGTATCCATTCCGTTTTGCAATGCGGCCATTTCCGTTCCGGAATTGACAGACATTCGCCACAGATGATAGAATCAACTATCGGTCCGATGGTTTGCGGGAGAATCCATGTTGAGGCCGATGCACGTCTTGCGGTCCTTGGAGAGGGACATAAAAACTACTACAATTCAAATTTCGGAAGGGGTCAATACTTACATGGAAAAGAAGAAAAGTTCCGGCTTTGGCTTCAGAGGCTGGATGCTGATTGTCTATCAGGCGCTGGCTTTCTTCGCGTTCGTTGCCTTTACGAACTGGCCGATGAACGCTCTTGCCGATATGTACGGCGGTTCGCAGACAGTCTCCATGATCTACACCGTCGCCATGATCATCGGCATCGTGATCCAGCTCATCTGGTCGCGCTACATCGGCAAGGTTAAGAACGTCAAGCTCATAGGCATCATCCTCGGCATCGTTTCTATGGTGTTCGCGCTTGGCATTATGCTGATTCCCAACACCCTGCTCGTTCTTTGGCAGATCTGCTACTTCATCGAGTGCCTGATCGTCACCCTCTGGTGCACGTTCCTCGTAGGCATTCTCGTGGGTCAGTGGTTCCCGCGCAGAAAGGGCACCATCATGGGCATCGCGACCTTTGCGTTCCCGATTGGCAACGCGCTGTTGTCCGTGTTCGCCAACGGCGTATTCCCCAAGAATGGTCCGCCGCAGGTATTCACCGGCTTTTTGCCTTTCTTTATCGTCTGCGTGATCGGTCTGCTGATCGGCGGCCTTTTCATCAAGGACTATCCGGAGCAGTGCGGCTGCTTCCGCGATAACGACAAGAACATCACCCCCGAGGTGGCCAAGGCCATGCTCGAGCAGGAGATCAAGGCCAAGGAGACCACGGTCTGGACGATCGGCAACACCTTCAAGTCCCGCGACTTCTGGTTCATCACGCTGCCCATGGGCTTCCTGCTGCTTGCCGCCGTCGGCATGATGACGCAGACCGTCAGCATCATGGGCGGATACGGCTTCACCTCCACCTCTCCGGAATTCGGCATGATTATGCTGGGCATCGCCGTTCTCGCCTGCATCGGAAGCTGGGTACTGGGCGTGCTCGATACCAAATACGGCACCAAGAAGTCCATGATCATTTCCGTGATCTTCATGGTGATCGGCGGCGTCTTCGGCTCTATTCCAAACAGCTTCCCCTGCACCGTAGTGGCGCTGGCCTGTCTGGCTATCTTCATGGGCGCGTCCTCGAACTTCACGGTTTCCGGCGCAGCGCAGTATTGGCGCCGTGAGGATTTCTCGAGCGTGTTTGCCCGCATCAATCCGATCGCGAACATTTTACAGGCCATCGGCCCGGTTCTGATCGCCATTCTGATCGGCATCAGGCCCACCGCGGAGCTCGCGTTCGCAGCCGTCGGCATCTTTGGCGTCATCAGCCTCGTGCTGCTCCTCCTCTTCAAGCCCGCGCATGTCAAGGAGACGGACGACAAGTATCGCGAAGCCGTCGGCAAGCCGCTTGACGAAGAGCTGGCCCACCGTCTGTAAGCGATTCGGCTGGGGAAGCCTTGCAGCCCTCTGCCGTACATATGAAAAACGACTGACTCGGGAGCCGATCTTTGGATCGGCTCCCCGCTGTAAAAAACAGATTTCAGGAAAGGAGGCATTTGTATATGCCCGAGAAAACCTATAAGATTTTTACCCTTAGTCCCGGTTCCACATCGACCAAGCTCGCCATTTATGAAAATGAAAACTGCGTGTTCAAGGTCAATGTAGCGCACGATACTGAAAAACTGAAGTCTTTCAAGGAGATTTCCGATCAGCTTCCCTATCGCCTCGAGACCATACGTGACGAGCTTTCAAAGGCCGGCATGACGCTTGACGGTACGGATGGCTACGCGGCCTACTGCGGCGCGCTTGCGCCCATGCCGAGCGGCTCCTATCCCGTCAATGCAAAAATGCTCGAGCACGCCACCATAGGCTATTCCATCATCCATCCCGCCATGCTAGGCAGCCGCATCATCGATCAGCTTGCCCGGCAGTACGGCGGCCAGGCATTTGCGGTCGATCCGCCGGATGTGGACGAGTACGACCAGATCTCGCGTGTGACCGGTCTCAAGGATATATGGCGCGAGAGCCGCGTGCATGCGCTCAATCAAAAGGAGACCGCGCGCCGCTACGCCGCAAAGATCGGGGAGAAATATGAGGACTGCAATCTGATCGTCGCGCACATGGGCGGCGGCGTATCGGTCATGGCGCATAAGCGCGGCCGCATGGTCGACGGTAACGACTGCGCCAACGGCGAAGGCCCAATGTCCGCCAACCGGCCCGGCGCGGTGCCGGCGCTGCAGCTTGCGCAGCTGATCTATTCCGGCAAATACTCCGAAAAGGAAATGATCAACCTGCTCCGCAAGGGCGGCGGCTTTTTGAGCCACCTCGATACCGACGACGGCCTTGAGATCATGCGCCGTATCGAATCCGGCGATAAATACGCCAAGCTGATCTACGACGCCTTTGCCTATCAGGTAGCCAAGCAGATCGGCGCGGACGCCGTAACTCTGGAGGGCCGTGTGGACGGCATCATCCTCACCGGCGGCATGGCCAACGGCGATTATCTTGTCAGTGAGATCAAAAAGCGCGTCAGCTGGATCGCGCCTGTTGAAGTATACGCAGGCGACTTTGAAATGGACGCGCTGGCGGGAGGCGCCCTGCGCGTGCTTCGCGGCGAGGAAGCGCCCAAGGTCTATACCGGCGAGCCGGTCTGGAGCGGCTTCGTGGCAGAATAATCAATCGCGGACCGCGCCCGATCTATTCAAAACGGATTTGGTATGCAGTCTGCATACCAAATCCGTTTTGTACCGTGTTATACTTTCGGTATATAGCTTTAGGAGGAATGAAAATGAAACGCACGCTTGCTCTTGTTCTGGGTCTGATGCTCCTGTCTGCATTGCTTGGCGGCTGTTCACGCGTATCGACCGGCTCCCAGGAGGCCGCCGCTGCCGCCGCGGAGCCCACCGCCGCGCCGGTCATTGAATCTGCCGTTCTGCCCGTCGTATTTGCCGAAAGCTTCGTGGAATCGTCCAGCGGCATACTCTATGAAAGCGGCGAAAACTACATCTTTGCCTGCGTGACATTGGCAAACGCCGGCGACTACGGCGCTTCGGCAGCCGATCGCGGCTGCATCATGTCGGCGGACGGCGCTACGCTCGGCGTCAGTCTATCCGTGCAGCAAAACGGCGACGGCTCCATCACCTGGTGCGTCTCTTTGCCCTTGGACAAGCAAGACGGAGAGCTGTACTTTGTCGTGCAGTCCCGCTATTTCCTGCTCAGCACGGATGCCGCCTCGGCGGAGGCTGGCGCCTCTGCATCCGCGTTCATGCCCGTGGTGGAGATTGTCGATCATTACAACGATTATTCGCCAAGCGACGGAAACGTGTTTGCGCTGATCCATATCGACGACCCGAGCCAATACGGTCTTTCCGACGGCAAGGGCAGCGAGGTCATACTCGAGGACGGTACGCGCGTGACCGCGACCATCTCCTCTTTTTCCAAGAATGCGGACGGTGCGCTGGACTATATCGAAATGGTCTATATCCTTGCGGATGCGCAGCAGACGTCGATCCTTCAGCTCGCTATCGAGGAGCAGGTGCTTGACGTAGTCTATGCCGACTGAGCCCTGCGCCGATCAGCCTCACCCGCAAAAAAGTCCCTGAATTGTTAAATGGGGCTGTAGCAAAAGTAAAAGCTGCAGCCCCTGACGATATACTTCTGTCTGTTGTTTTATGCGAACCGGCCGCAGCGAACCAGCTTCTTGGGTACGCGGATGTGCGCGCCGCTGGTAACGACCGCGTCCTCGGGGCAGACCTTGACGCATTCATCGCACTTCTCGCACATTTTTTCGTCGATCATGTGGATAAAGCCGTCCTTACCCTCGATGGCGTCATATTCACAGGCGTCCAGACAGTCGCCGCAGCCCGTGCATTTTGCGGGATCGATCACATAGCTCAAAAACGCCGCGCACACGCCCGCGGGACATGTCTTTTTTACAATATGCGCCTCGATCTCCGTTCGGGCAAGCTGCAGCGCCGTCAGCACGGGATGCACCATGTTCCGGCCAAAGTCACAGAGCGCGCCCGCCTCGATCAAGGGCGCCACATCCTCGATCAGCGGCAGATCCTCGCGTTTTCCCTGCCCGCCAGTGATGTCGGACAGGATCGTCATAAGCTGCCAGCTGCCCTCGCGGCACATAACGCATTTCCCGCAGGAATTCGCGTTGTTTTCCGTATACAGCGTTTTCAGCTGATCCGCCATACAGTCGGCGGCCGTAAAGCCCGTCAGGGAATCAAACAGCCGCTCTCTTGTCACGGGCAGCGCCGCAAGCTCCTCCGCGCTCACAAATTTTCCGAGCGCGCCGCCAAGCAGCATGGGTTTTCCGCCGTCGTCCACCGCCGGCAGAGCTTCGCCAAGCTTGACCCTCTGCGCTTCACCGTTGATAAACACGAGCTTGTCCTCCGCCGCGATGGCGCTCTCCGGATCGATCGTCAGCGTGGGGCGGCCCTGATAGCCGTAGGAAAGGAAGCTGCTTTCATAGGCCAGCTCCGCGCAGTTGGAACGGATTTCACCTGTGTCCAGCGCGGTATACAGCGCCGTGTCCTCCCTTAAGACGGGCGATGCGGGCCCAAATACGGCCTTTGCGCCAAGCTGCATGCTCAGCGGCTCTATGGCCATGCCCTCGGGCGCGTACACCAGTATCTCGGCATTGGCCGCTTCGGCCAGCGTCCTGACGCTTTGAGCAAGCGATCCCGCGCTGTGATCAAGCAGGTATTGCGCTATGGGCGCGCGGGGATCGTCCGCCGCCATGTTGAGTATAAGGATCGCGCTGCCGCGTTCCTTCATGTCTGCCAGTATCGCCTGTATATCCTTCATTCCGCGTCGCCTCCTTCCTTGCCCGCAAAGCTGCTCCAGAATTTCTGCGGCGCAATGTCGAGCCTGAGGTCGCACTGCAGGCAGCGATTTGCCTCGGCGCAGGCCCGGTGCTCGTCGAAGCCCAGATCCATAGCCGCAAAGCTCTTCACCCGTTCTTCGACGGGAAGCACGCGGGTCTCCTCGCGCAAAAGCCCAGCAAAGCCCTCGACTGCGCCGATATACGGACAGCGATGCTGTTCGGGCGCAAGCGTTTCATCTATGCAGCCCTCGCCGCCAAGGTATTTATCCATCTGCTCCGCCGCCGTCCGCCCTGCGGCGACCGCCTTGATAACGGACGCCGTTCCGTAGACCGCGTCGCCGGCTGCGAATACGCCGTCTACGCTGGTTTTGAGCGAATCATCGACCGCGATGCGGCCGCGGTTGAGCGCAAGTCCGAAATCGTCGGTGATATCCGGTCTTTGGCCAATGGCAAATATGACCGTGTCGCAGGGGATCAGCTCATCGCTGTCGGGCTCAAGGTCGATCACGCTGCGGCCGTCGGCCTCAAAGTGAAAGCTCTTTACGCCCGCGATCGCCATGCCGCTCACATGTCCGTTCTCGCCCGCGATCTCCTTGAAGGTCTTGCTGTTATGAAGCTTAACGCCCTCCTGGACCGCCCACGCGCGCTCCTCGCCGGAGGCCGTCATCTTATCGTAGCTTTCGAGGCAGCAAAGATGAATCTCCTCAGCCCCGAGGCGTTTGGCGACGCCGGCGCAGTCAAGCGCCACATTGCCGCCGCCGAGTATCACAACGCGCTTGCCGACCTTTTGAGGCTCGCCCTTGGCGGCTGCCCGCAAAAAGTCCGCATTCACGAGCACGCCCTCGAGATCGTTCCCGCTGAGCGGGAGCCTGACGCCCTTATGCGTGCCTACCGCGGCAAGCACCGCGTCGTAATCCTTTTTCAGCGCCGCGGCGTCCCCTACGGGGCTGTTGTAGACGATCCTGACGCCGACGGCCGTGATCTCATCCACCTCGGCTTCGACCACGTCGCGCGGCAGTCGATGCACCGGAATGCCGTATTGCAGCATACCGCCCGGCTTCGGCTGCTTTTCAAGCACGGTCACGTCATGTCCGCACTTTCTCAAATAGTAGGCAGCGGTCAGGCCCGCCGGCCCGGCGCCGATCACGGCGACCTTTTTGCCCGTGTCCGGCTTTTGAACGCTTCCCTTCCTCCATGAGCCGTCGTCGTGCTCGGCCGCAAAGCGTTTGAGGTCGCGGATAGCGATCGGTTCGTTCAGGTAATGCCGCTTGCACTCGAGCTCGCAGGGATGGTTGCACACAAATCCCAGCGCGTGCGGGAAAGGCGCTTTTTCACGGACAACCGCGGTCGCGGCCGCATAGTCGCCCTCGCGGATAAACCGAATATAGCGCGGAATGTCTACATGCGCGGGACACGCGTCACGGCAGGGCACAAAGGCCTCCGCGCGCGGCTTTCCGATCTGCTTTTCGGCTATTTCCGGCTGCTCGCGTATAGCGCCCGTGGGACAGACCTCAACGCATGCCGTACAGAAGCGGCAGTTGGCGTCGGCCAGGCTGTCGCCGTCCACCTTCACCTGTACGCGGCCGTCCACCTTGACAAAGCGGATCGCGCCAACGCCTCTCAGCTCTCCGCATGCGCGCACGCAGCGGCCGCAGAGTATACAGCGCACCATCTCGTGCAGCACGATGGGGTTCTTGGTATCCGCCGGAAGGCGGATGGGGCGGGAGCGAAGCTTCCTGCCCGTATCGCCGACAGCCTGCAATATGGATTGCAGCTGACATTTTCCGTATTTGGGGCATCCGGTGCATTCGTTCGGATGCGTTTTAAAAAGCAGGTCGCAGGCAAGCCGCCGGATCTTCTCGGCCTGTTCATGGTGTGTATCTACGATCATGCCCTCTTCGACCTTAGTGCTGCAGCTTGTCACTACGCCATCCACGCCGGCGATCTTCACCACACACATCCGGCAGGCGCCCGCTGGCTTCAAGCTCTCGTGGCTGCACAGATGCGGGATATAGATCCCGTGATCCAGCGCGGCGTCGAGCACGCTCGTGCCCGATGCCGCGCGGATTGCCTGGCCGTCGATGGTCAAATTGACCATTTCGTTTCCCATGCTATCTCCTTAGATCAGTCATTGCCCAGCGCATAATCCGCTGCGCTTTCACCCGCAAAGCGGCCGGTATTCAGGCAGTAGCCCATGGTATTGCCCGGCAGCAGGAACATATAGCTGTCGCCATATATTTCGCAGGTGTCGGTTCCTGCGGCAAAGAGGCCGGGAACCGGGTTGGTCTCGTCGTCAAGGACCTCGCCGTTCGGATTGATGCGGATGCCGCCGAGCGTGCCATAGGCGCCGGGGCGGAATTTTCCGGCATAGAACGGGCCCTTTTTGATCGGCTTCATGAAATTGCGGGGCTTATAGAACCTGGTGTCCGCCGAAGCGCACATCTCGTTATACTCGTCCACGGTCTCCTGAAGCTTGTCGGGGCAGATGCCGATGAGCTTAGCCAGCTCTTCGAGCGTGTCCGCCTTGAATATGTCGGGGTTGCCCTCCGCGACATACTGTTCGACCACGTCGTCAAAATCGGCCACGCTGTCGGGATGATGTACAAAGTTGGCCACGTCCACGCCGTTCTTCTTGTAGTAGCGCACGATCGAGGAATCCAGAATGGAATAACCGACCTTGCCCTTTTGCAGCGCGATGGCGTTGCCGGTAAAGGTGGTGTTCTGCATCTGCTCCTCGTTGATAAAGCGCTCGCCGTTCTGATTGACCATCAGGTTGGGCTGCATGAACACGGCGGGAACACAGTCAGGGCCCATATCGCTGTTGGGCAGAATATAGATCATCTCAAAGCTGACGGGACCCTTGGCCGCGCCGACCTCCCAGGCCATCTTCATGCCCTCGCCCTTAAGGCCGGGGATCGCAAAATTGAACATGTTCTCGCGGAAGGTGTAGCCGGTGAGCTCATGGATCATCTCGGGATTGTCGCCCGCGCCGCCGGTGCAGACGATGACCGCCTTGGCGCGCGCTTCGATCTCCTCGCCGTCGGCGCTTCTGGCGATAACGCCCACGACCTTGCCGTCCTCCTTGATGAGCTTCTGGACGGGCGTCTCAAGATAGAACTCGGCGCCATTTTCCTTGGCGTGCTCCATGATCGCCTTGTTCATGATCGCGCCGCCGTTGCGGCCGATGCCGCCGTTGACCGCCACGATATGCCAGGTAGCCTCGGATTTTGGAAAGTACTTGTAAGCGCCGGCGAATTCGACGCCCATATCCTCAAGCCAGGCGATGGTATTCGCGGAATTCTCGAAGTACTTCTTGACCATGTTGGCGTCCACGCGCCAGTGCGTGTACTCCATGAACATTTTGAAGGCCTTTTCGACGTCCATGTCGACCATCATGGCCTTCTGCGCCTTGGTCCCGATGCCGAGCGGTCCCATACCCATGTTGGCGGCTCCGCCAACGGTATTGGCCTTTTCGAACACGCTCACGCGCGCGCCGTTCTCAGCAGCGGTGGCCGCCGCGGCCAGCCCCGAAGGGCCGGCTGCGACAACAATGACATCGGTTTCGATCTTCTTCATTGTTTTCTCCTAAGTTGTTATTTGCTTTACAGCGTTTCGACAATCGTCGATACGCCCATGCCGCCGCCTACGCAAAGCGTAGCGAGGCCTTTTTTGCCGCCGCGGCGCTTCAGCTCGTAGAGCAGCGTCACAAGTATGCGGCAGCCGGAGGCGCCGACCGGATGGCCCAGCGCGATCGCTCCGCCGTTGACGTTCAGTTTCTCCTCGGGGAAGCCGAGCTCCTTGCCGACGGCAAGGCTCTGCGCCGCAAAGGCTTCGTTGGCCTCGATCAGATCGAGATCGCCCACGCCGAGGCCGGTCTTTTTAAAGAGCTTTCTCGTGGAAGCCACGGGGCCGACGCCCATGATGCTGGGCTCAACGCCTGCGGACGCGCCGCCAATGAAGCGCGCCATGGGCTTGACGCCAAGCTCCTTGGCCTTCTCGGCGCTCATGACGATGACGCAAGCCGCGCCGTCGTTGATACCGGAAGCGTTCGCGGCCGTGACCGTGCCGCCGTCGGGCTTGAAAGCGGGCTTCAGCTTGGCAAGTCCCTCGGCCGTAACGCCGGCGCGCGGGTGCTCGTCCACCTTGAACTCCACGGTCTCCTTCTTGACCTTGACAGGCACCGGCACGATCTCCTCATCGAATTTGCCGGCCTTCTGCGCAGCCTCGCAGTTCTGCTGACTGCGGGCGGCAAAGGCGTCCTGCATCTCGCGGGTGATGCCGTACTTCTCGGCCACGTTCTCGGCCGTCACGCCCATGTGATAGTTGTTGAAGGACTCCCAAAGGCCGTCGTTGACCATGGTGTCGATGATCTTGCCGTCGTTCATGCGATAGCCAAAGCGCGCCTTGGGCAGCGCATAAGGCGCGGCGCTCATGTTCTCCATGCCGCCGGCTACGATGACGTCGGCTTCGCCGGCCTGGATCATCGCCGCCGCCAGATTGACGGACTTGAGCGCGCTGCCGCAGACGTTGTTGATGGTCATGGCGGGAACCTCGATAGGCAGTCCTGCAAGCACCGCCGCCTGACGCACAACGCTCTGGCCAAGACCGGCCTGCAGCACGCAGCCCATGACGACTTCATCCACATCCTCGGGCTTGATGCCCGCGCGATTCAGCGCTTCCTTGATAACGATCGCGCCAAGCTGCTTGGTCGGAACGTCCTTCAGCATGCCGCCAAAGCTGCCGATTGCGGTTCTGCACGCGCCTGCCAATACGATTTCTTTCATTTTTTCAGCCCTCCATCGGTTCCATATATTTGAGATCCTCTACTACAATAAGGGGTGCTTCCGTAGCCGCCTGTACCTGCTCGACCGTGTATGCAGGGTTGATTTCCCTCAGCTCGATTCCCTTGGGCGTGATTTCCATGACGGCCATCTCGGTAATGATCGTATCCACCACCTTGACCGCGGTCAGAGGGAAGTTGCACTTGTTGAGTATCTTGTGATTGCCCTTGGCGGTATGCTCCATCGCGATGATCACGCGCTTGGCGCCGACCACAAGATCCATTGCGCCGCCCATGCCGGGCACCTTTTTGCCGGGCACCATCCAGTTGGCCAGGTTGCCCTCCTTATCGACCTGCAGCGCGCCCAGCACCGTGACGTCCACATGGCCGCCGCGAATCAGCGCAAACGAGGTCGGACTGTCAAAATAGGCCGCGCCGGGCTTGACGGTGATATGTCCGCCGCCCGCATCGATGAGCTCCGCGTCCTCGCTGCCGCTTTCGGCCGCCGGTCCCGCGCCCACAATGCCGTGCTCAGCCTGCAAATGGACGATAACGTCCTCAGGCACATAGTCCGCCACCAGCGTAGGCATGCCCACGCCGAGATTGACTACGTCGCCATGCTTGAGTTCCTTGGCTACACGCTTTGCAATATACCGTTTTACATCAGACATGAAGCTTCACCTCCACAGAAGTTTGTTTGTGCGCATGGGGATCCACTTCCACAGTGGTCTGTACAACGGCGTCAACGAAAATGCCGGGAATGGTCACGAGCTCGGGGTCGAGCTCGCCGACTTCAACGATCTTCTTGGCCTCTACGATGACATAATCTGCCGCGCGGGCCATAACGGCGCCGAAGTTCTTGGTCGAGGCGCGCATAAAGGCGTTGCCGCTCTTATCCGCGACCGTTGCTTTGACGAAGGCAACGTTGCCATGAATGGCGGGCTCCATCAGGTAGGGAACGCCGTCAAAATAGCGGCGCTCCTTGCCCTCCTCAACGATGGTGCCGACGCCGACGGGTGTATAAAAGCCCGCGATGCCCGCGCCGCCGCAGCGGATCTTTTCAGCCAGAGTTCCCTGCGGGAACAGTGTTACGCTGGTGGGATCGTCGATCAGCATCTGTCCGGTCATGGGGTTTGAGCCGATATAGGAGCCGTTAACATGCACCACGCGGCCCTGCTTCATGATCTGGATCATGTGCGAATCCACGGTGCCCGTATCGTTGGACACGACCGTGAGATTCTTTGCCGAACTTTCCTCAAGCAGCGTTTTGAGCAGGGTCTCGGGGCTTCCCGCCATCAAAAAACCGCCTACCAGCAAGGTATCACCGTCGTTTACATGCTTTACCGCTTCCGCGGCGGTGGTGACTTTGTCGATCATCTGGTGGTTCTCCTTTTCGTCCTTTATTTAAGACCAAGAATTTCGCGGGCCTCGTCCGGCGTAGCGACTTCGCAGCCATATTCCTCGATCACGCGTTTTGCACGCTCAACGAACTGCCTGTTGCTGTCGGCCAGCTGACCCTTTTTGTACAAGACGTTGTCTTCCATGCCCACGCGGATATTGCCGCCCATGGCAATACCGGCGTACAGCATTTCCATTGCGCCCTTGCCCACGCCAAAGCAGCTCCAGGTGGAGCCCGGGGCCACCTCGTCCATGGTATCCTTCATGGCTACGAGGTTCTTCGTGGTAGCGGTCACGCCGTTGGCCACGCCCATGCAGAACTGGAAGTGAATCGGCGCCTTGATCCAGCCCTTCTTGAGATAGTAGGCGGCGTCGTAGATCATGGCGGGATTGAAGGCCTCAACCTCCGGCTTTACGTTATGCTCCTGCATGAGCGTGCCGAGCTTTTCGAGGAACTTCGGATTGTTGTCGAACACGGCGCTGAAAGCCCAGTTCATCGTACCTACGTCGTAGGAGGCCATTTCGGGATGCAGCTCTACGAAGGGCTTGATGCGGTCCTCCTCGGTCAGGTTGATGCCGCCGCTCGTGGTCAGGTTGATGATGATGTCGCAGTCCTTGAACGCGCGGACGTACTCCACGGTCTGACGGAATTTTTCGTATTCCATGGAAGCGTTGTTCTCATCGTTGCGGACGTGGATATGCGCGATCGCCGCACCGGCCTTCCAGCATTCGTAGATATTGTCCGCAATTTCACGCGGCTGCAAAGGCACGTTGGGATTGTTCTCCTTCTTCGGCCATGCGCCCGTGGTGGCGATGGTAATGATTCTTTTATTCTTGAGATCGCTCATGTATGCTTGTCCTTTCTGTCTGCTGTCGTTGCAAGCGTCGCTTATTTGTTTCTGTTGAAGAGCTTGCGCATATATTCTATGCCGCTGCCGCCGCCCTGAGCCTCCTCGGCATAACCGGTTCCGCCGTAAGCATAGGTGCGCTCCGGCGCGTCGTTGAGGTCGTCCTCGTCGATCAGCGCTACGCAGCGGGCCATGGAACCGTCGCCCATCCACCAGCGAAGCGGGAAGCAGAAGAACTGGAAGCGTTTTCCGGAAACCTTGGCCAGATCGCCGCCAAGATTCTCAACGCCGACAATGCCGTGACCCAGCATGGTCTTGTGGCAGGGCTCCCAGGTGCCCCAGCAGCCCACGCTCTCAAGCTCGCCGAACTTCTCGTCATAGGCCTTCTGGCCATGGATGCGGATGTATTCGAACTTGTCAAATTCAGCATAAGCCTCCTCGCCAAAGAGAGTCTTATACTCCTCGGTGATCGGATAGCCGGTGGCGCCGAGCAGGTTCATACGGGTCATGCCGTTGTTGCCCATGGCGGTGTGCAGCGGATGATCCAGCGCCTGAGAGTCCATGGCTACGCACTTGACCTTATGCTCCACAAACCATTTGCCGGCGTCGATGCCGGTACCGGCGGCATAATGGTAATAGGCCTTGGAATCGTCAAAAAGCTTGTGCATGCCGGTATCCAGGCAGACCACCATGCCCTCAAGTTCGGAGGGCTTGATGCCGACCTTGGCGCAGGCGGCTTCGAGGTGCTTCGGCCCGATCAGGCCCCAGGGCTCGATATCGACAGGCAGGCAGACGGCGTCGCCCGTATAGGCGTCCACCGGCATTTCGTGCGTATAGCGCGCTCTTTTGCCGTCGAACTCGTACTCCATGACATGGCGGGGCGCGTCGCAATGCGTGCCGGTGTGCATCGTGCAGGTGATCTTCTGCGTGAGCACGCCGCCCTTGGCCATGGTATGCGTGTTGTCAATGACCGGCTTGTCAAAATAAGGCCAGCGGGGAATCTCCGCGCCAAACGGATGCGTGAGGTCTACGAATACTTTTTTACCCATGATGATTTCTCCTTTTTCTATAAAGTTTCGGGGCGCTCTGCGCTCGACAGCCTATTTGCTTTTGTTGCTGGCGGCGTAGTCGATCAGATATTCCTTGAGATGCCGGTTCTCGTACTCGATCTGCTCCGGCGTCCACTCCTGCCAGCCCTTGCCGGACTTGAAGCCGAGCTCGCCGCGATCGAGCATTTCCTGAAGAAGCGGCGAGGGCTCGTGATTATCCGCTAGAGACTTCAGGATATAGTTGTGGATGTTGTAGGTAAGCTGAATACCGACGAGATCGGAATTTTCCATGGGCCCCATGACCGGCCAGCGAAGGCCCGGGCCATATTTGCAGGCGTCGTCCACGGTTGCGGGATCTGCGATGCCCTCCTGCACCATGTAAATGGCTTCGCGCCAGATCGCATGCTGCAAGCGGTTGGCCACGAAGCCGGGCACGTCCTTCTTGCAGTAGATCGGTTTCTTGCCCACGCGCTTGAGCAGCGCGATGGTGTCCTGCATGACCTGCTCGGAGGTGAAGTTGCTCTTGACGACCTCCACAAGCGGGATCAGATGGCCGGGATTCCAGAAATGCGCGCCCACCACGCGTTCGCGGTGCTTACATTTTTCGGAGATCTCGGTGGGACTCATCACGGAGGTGTTGGTCGCCAGTATGCAGTCCTCACGGCAGTAGTTTTCGATCTCCGCAAAGAGATTCTGCTTGGCCTCCATGTCCTCGGGATAGCACTCGATCACAAAATCCGCGTTCTCGGTGGCTTCCTTCATATCGGTCACAAAGTGGATGCGGCTAAGGATCCCCTGCTTCTCCTCCTCGGTGGCCGCGCCCCGCGCGATCATGATGTCGAGGTTGTCCTCGATCGGCTTAAAGCGGTTGGGCTTCAGCTCACGGGTGCGCAGCACCACATGCAGCGCGGGATCCGATGCAAACACCTGCGCCAAAGCGTTCCCCATCATGCCTGCGCCGACGACTACGACGTTTTGAATGGTCATTGCTTCCTTCTCCTTCATGCAGCCGTCAGACGACCAGATAGCCGCCGGAGCAGTCGCAATTGGCGCCGGTGATAAAATCGGAGGCCGCGGAGCTGAGGAACAGCGCATAACCGACAAAATCGCAGGGCTCGGCCAGACGGCCAATGGGCTCGCGGTTGAGGAAGTTCTTATAGACGGCGGACTCGGGATCGAACATCCATTCGGTCAGCTCGCTGCGGAACACGGTCGGGCAGAGGGAGTTGACATTGATGCCATGCTTGGCGGTGAGGTCGCAGGCCAGGCAGTTGACCATCAGGTCGGCGCCGCCCTTGGATGTGCAATAGCCGGTGTAGCCGGCCATACCGCGCTTGGAGCGCTGAGAGGTCACAACGACCATCTTGCCGCCCTTGCCCTGCTTGACCATCTGCTCGGCGACCTGCTTTGTAACGATATAAACGCTCTTGCAGTCCGCGTCCATGATCTTCTGCCAGTCCTCGACGGACTGATCGAGCACATTCTGAGGCTTGTTGACGCCGTGCGCCACTGCCAGCACGTTGATCTCGCCATACTTTTCGACGCAGGCGTCGATAACGGCCTTGAAATCCGATTCCACCGCGGGATCGCCGGCAAAATAGGCGCAGTCGATGCCCTCGGCCTTGAACTCCTCCTCAAGAGCGGCCAGCTTCTTGGCGTTGCGGCCGGTCATAAAGACCTTGCAGCCCGCATAGCCGTAAGCCTTGGAGAGCACGCAGCCAAGCGCGCCGGTCGCGCCGGTCACCAGAGCCACCTTGCCCGCGACGGAGAACATGTTGTTGACAAAATCCTTCTGTACGTTAACCATGATAACGACTCCTTTCAAATGTTCAAAGCCGGCGGCTCAGTCGGGATAATTGATGATGACGAGCATTTTGGCGGGCTTGCCGCTCTCGTTCTTCAGGCCGCGGCCCTCATTCGGCGGAAAGCTGATGCTCTCGCCCTGATGCAGAACGTACTTCTTGCCTTCCTTGTCGGTAACGGTCATCTCGCCCTCAAGAATGAAGTAGACCTTCTCAAGCGGATTGTCGTCATAGGCCCAATCCGCGCCGCCGTCGGGCTCAAACTCGGAAATACCGATCCAGAACTTCTTAGCGCCGGTTTCGTCCTTGCCATGATAGCGTTTGCAGGTCACGCCGAAATGTCCCGGTGGGTTGTAGGGCTTAAGCTCTTCGTAGGTTCTCTTGATCATGATCTGTGCCTCCTGATACATATTTTTTGGGGGATGTGATTTATTTTTTCGCCTGCGCCCGCACGATGAGCATGATGATGTTTCCCATCATCTCGGAGAGCGGCGCGCCGCGTGAAAAATCGCATACCGGATACGCAAAGCCCTGCAGCACGGGGCCGTAGGCGTCGGCATGACCGATGTACTGGAATATCTTGACGCCGATATTGCCGGCGTGCAGGTTCGGGAAGATCAGCACGTTGGCCCTGCCCGCCACTTCGCTTTCGCGCTTGACCTTTTTCTCGGCCACCTTGGGAATGATCGCCGCGTCAAACTGAAACTCGCCGTCGATCTTCAGACCGGGCTGCCTCTGCCTCGCGATCCCGATCGCCTGCCGGATCGTGTCGAGGCTCTCATGCTCGGAGCTTCCGCAGGTCGAAAACGCCAGCATCGCCACGCGCGGCTCCCAGCCGAGCAGCGTATGGACCGTGTCCGCCGAAGCGATAGCGATGTCCGCCAGCTCCTCCGCGTTCGGCGCCATATTGATGGCGCAGTCCGCAATGGCCAGCATGTTTTTCTCCGGCCCCTCAAAGCCCGGTATGTTCAATATGCCGAGGCTGGAGATCGCGCCGCAGCCCTCCTGCATACCGCCGATGGTCTGCGCCGCCAGGATCACGTCGGCCGTGGTATACTCGCGGCCGGCGGCCACGCAGTCCACAAGGCCGAGCTTGCAAAGGAACATGGCGCAGCTCACGGGATTCTTGCCCTTGCGGCGCACGGCCTTTTCGGAATAGTCGTCGTAACGCGCCGTGTAGTCCGCCACCAGCCTGTCCAGCACGGCCTCGTCGGTATTGTTAAAGTATGTAAAGCCCTCCGTGCTCACGCCAAAGCCCTGCGCCGCAGCCTGCACCTCGGCAGGATCGCCAAGCAGCAGCGGCGTGCCATAGCCGTTATTCACAAGCTCTCCGGCACAGCGGAGGATCATTTCGTTGCCGGATTCCGGAAAAGCGACGCGCTTGGGATCGCTTTTCGCCTGTAAAGCCAGTTTTTCCATCAAATCCATAGGACGTTCCAAACTCCTTATATCACATTTCCTGTATGATTCCGAAAATAAAAATGCTCTCTAGAGCGCGCCGGCGGCCTGATCCCGTTCCGTATCCTGCGCAAGCGCCACCGCCTGCGCCAACCCTCCGTCCTCGGAAAGCGACACGCAGACGCTTAGTATGCCCCGCGCCCTTGCCCGCTCCCGTAACGAACCAAACAGCGCAACCGTCGGCGCGCCGTTTTCGTCGTTCAGGATCTCGATCTCGGACAGCCGCACATGGGCGGGATCGAGCCCCAACGCTTTGAATACGGCCTCCTTGCCGCAGAAACGCAGTGCATAGAACCGGTACGGATCCGATCTTTGGGCGGCCGCCTGTTGCTCGGCCGCCGTGAACGTCGCCGTCATAAACGGATCCCCCTCCCGCAGATACGGCGCATGCAGTCTGTCAATGCGCATGATATCCGTACCGATCCCAAGCACCATAGCCTTACCTGTACACGCAGTCGCCCGCCACATATTTCGGCGGAATGACCGGTACCTGGATGAAGCTCTCGTACTGGCCGCCGGTGTGGATAATGTGGCGGCCGTGGTTATCGGTGTCCCAGGCCAGCGGTTCGAACCAGCCCTCGCGGATATAGCGGCCCGCGATCTGGATGCGCAGCTTCTCGCCCTTGTGCCAGATGCGGCAGGACGGCACGATAGGCACGTCCACGGCCACGATCTCTCCTTTTTTGAGCTTGAGCTCGGATCTGTGCTTGAGCACGGGCTCAAACTTCGTGGAAAGCTCCGGATCGAGCTCGCGGTGCGATACGCGCAGCTTGCCCCAGGCGCCCGGATGCGGTTCGCCCAGCGTGATCCAAGGGATCCAGTTGCCATCCTTGTCGGCCTTCTGGATATTGAAGAACATGTCCATATCGTCGTGGCCGTCGGCCTCGACGAACAGATGCAGATACATGTAGCCGGTCAGTTCGGTATCCTCGTCAAAGGCCATATCAAACTCCAGCTGCTCGGTATTGGCGTCGTAGCCCGCCTTGCTCTCCGTCTTCACGGGCTCGGCGTGCATGGTCAGATTCGCGGCGTCAAGATAATAGCGCTTGTATTCGGTGCGCTCGAGCGGGAAGCTCTTCTCGGCGCGACGCGTCTGAAAATCGTGGTCGTAGCCGTCCATGACGTCGATGCGGAAGCGCGGCGTCATTTCCCAGCCATTATAGATATCCTTGAGATAACGATCGTAGAAATTCTTGAGATCGACCAGATTTTCCGGCGTATAGGTATCCGGCCACTCGAAGTCGCGGTGGATGCGCATCCATTTTTTGCGGCTCTTGGCACGGCGGAAAGCGTTCAGGCTGCCGTGCAGATGGAAGTGTGAAAGACCGGCCGTAGCGTAGATGGGCACGGTGACCTTCTTGAATTCGGGGATCTTGTCCTCCCAATAGCCGTTCATCAGCGGATAGCGGCGGCCCATCTCGACCGCGTCGTCCATGCCGCCGTTGCCCGTTACGGAGCTGACGATGAACTCATTGAACGAGAGTGCCGGAATGCCGCCCTCGAATATGGATTCGCGGTAGATATCCGTCGTGGACTCCCAGGGCGCGATACAGTAGAGATGCGGCGGCTGCGCTGCCGCGATGCCGTACTGATGGATGGCGACGCCGGAATTGCCCGCCATGCCGGCTCTGCCGTTGCACCAGGGAAGCTGGGTGACCCATTCGACAAAGTCATAGCCGTCCTGCCCGTCCTGATGACCGAACATATGCACGTTGCCCTCGCTGTGGCCCGCGCCGCGCACATCGACGTTGGCCACCGCATAGCCCTGATAGCACCAGAACAATGGATCGGGCGACTCGAACTTTGAGCTCTTGCTCACCGTTCCCGGCGGTACGCCCATGAGCTGCCATTCGCTCATGCCGTCGCCCGGGCGCTTGCCGAACCAGCTCCAGCTGATGATGACCGGCACCTTGGTGGAATCGTCCTTGGGGCGATAGATATCGCAGTAAATTTTCGTGCCGTCGCGCAGCACGCACGCGAGGTCCTGCTCGCAGATAACGCCCTGCGCCGCTTCGTAAGTGCGCTGGTTGAAGGGCGGGCAGAAGCCCTGGCCCAAGCGGGTCATGGGATCCTCGGCGGTGCCGAGGTCCACGGAGGGATCGATGGAGGTCGGCCTGCGCGCAACGCGGTATACGGCCTCGATCTCCTCGCCCATGAAAACTTCTTTACGGGTAAACTGTTCCATTTTTTCTCCTCCTCAGCCGTTCTCTACCAGCTCAAGCACATAATCGACGGCCTCGCCGATAGTCTGCTTGCGACGGAAGGTCATGTAGGGTATCTCTACGTCGAACACATCCTCAAGAAACGTCGTGATCTGCGAATAATGCACGGATTTTGCGCCCAGCTCGTCAAAGCGCATGTCCTCGGTCATCTCCTCCGGTTTCTTGCCGAATAAGGGGGCGGCACGCTCGGTCAGCTTGGCAAAAATCTCTTTTCTCTGGTTCATGGTTTTCCCTCCTGATAATGAAAATGATGCTCGATGGGTCTAAAAACGCAACTTGTCTTGTACCCATTCAGTATAGTACAATAACCAAAAGGTTTTCAATGTATCAAAGCCCAAATCCTGCGCCCGTCAATGCGCCGCGTTTGTGCTGCAGCACAAAGGTCACCGTGAGGTAGTGTATGAAATATTCGACCCTGATCGACGAACTGGACCTTGGCCGTGCGGCCTGGATTCTCAGGCGAAGCACCGGTACGGAGATCCAATCCTATGCGCCGCTCGGCCCTGACGTCAGTCCGGAATCCGGCATGGTATATATCGGCGAAGCGGCCGACCTTCCGCCGGTTCTTCCCCGGGGCATGAGCTGTATCGTCAGCGGCGAGCTGCCCGCGGGCTACTCCGCCGATACGGATTGCAATCTGGCCGTGACGGAGCGGGCGCTCATGCCGCTGATGTCGGAGCTGGCGCAGCTTATCCACGCCGAGCAGCGCATCCTGAGCGACAAGCAGGAGCTCCTGACTATTTTGCAGTCGGGCGCCGGGCTTCAGGCCATCGTAGACCGCATGAACGCGATGAGTCCGAACCCCATCGTCATTGTGGACAGCGGCTTCAAAATACTCGCCATGACCCGCGCGCCCATCGAGGAGCGGCCAGATCTGGAGCTGCAGCGCGCGCTCGGGCACATGGTGGACGCCAATATCGACTCCCTGCGCCATGAGTTCGTGTATGAAAAGACCCGGGCGCTTCAATATCCCTACTATTCCGTGGACCCGAACACCAATTACGGATGGATCACCTGTCTGGTCAACGTCTACGGCGTGGAAGCGGCCCAGATCGGCATCATGGAGCTGTATCATGAGTTTTCGCATTATGATTATGAGCTCAGCGACTGCCTCTGCAAGCTCGTATCGCTGGAGCTCTCCAAGGATGATTTCTACCGGCGCAATCACGCCGTTATGCACAGCGCTTTCCTCTCCGATCTGCTCAACGAACGCGTGCGCGACGCGCGCACCGCCGAGGCGCGGGCCCGTCAGCTTGGTTGGGAAACCAGCGAGGCCATGTATGTCCTGACCCTGTTTGACCGCAACTTCAGCGCCTTTGACCGCCGCGCGCAGCTCATCTCCGATCAGCTGCGCGGCATGCTGCCCGGCAGTCGCTATGCGGTGTTCGAGAGCCGTATCGTGTGCCTGCTGCCAACAGAGAAATCCTATGGCATGCTCTTTGACGAGGACGCGCCCTTTGAAGGCTATCTGTCCAACAATCATCTCTCCGCCGGCCTGAGCGAGCGCTTCTCCGGCCTGCTGGGGCTCAGGTCGCATTATCTGCAAAGCCTGAAAGCCGCCGAGCTTGGCGGCACGCTGGAGCCAGGTTCTGCGCTGCACCGCTATGGAAACCTTGTGTGCCAGCACATTGGCGCCATCGTAGCGGAAAAATATGCGCTTCAGGATTTCTATCATCCTGTCGTGGCCGCTATTGCACGCGCAGACGAGCTTGGCGGCACGGCGCTTCTGGCCACGCTGAGAGCGTATCTGAACTATCCCGATAATCCTCAGCGCGCCGCCGAGGAGCTGTTTATACACAAGAATACCCTGTTTTACCGTATGAATAAGATCCGCACGCAGTACGGCCTTGATCTCAGCCGCGGCGTCGAGCGGCTGCGGGTGCAGCTTACGCTGGCGTTTATGGAATTGAGCTGAGGGCGGGAGCTACTGCCGATTCTCCTTCAGCAGCCGATCCGTTACGTCTATAAAGAGTTTTGTTGCGGGATTGCTTGCGCCATGCAGCCAGCAGGCGACCAGATTGACGCTTTCCACGCGCGGGAGCCGGATAAACTTCAGGCGCGGGCTGAGCTTGAGCATGTTGTGCTCGCTGAGCACCGTAATGCCGTTGCCCACCTCGAGCAGGAGCATGTATTCGTCCATGGAAGCCGCCTGCCGGATATTGGGCTCAAAGCCCGCGTCGCGGCAGGCGCCGACCAGATTGTTGAAGCCGGCGCGGGAGTCCTCGGGGGAATTGACAATGAACACGTCGCTGCGAAAATCGTACAGCGTGAGCCCTTCGCGGTCCGCCAGCGGATGATTGGCGGGAATGACAAGGAAATTCTCGATTTTTGTCAGATAACGAAACTCGATATCCGCGCGATCCCGCACGTCGAAATCGAGCGTGATAATGACGTCCGTCTCGCCCTGATACAGCTCCTCCACGAGCGGGGAAAAGCTTGTGCGGTGCGTGCTGACGCGGATATGCGGATACTTTCTGGTAAAGGCGTCGTAGATCTCCGGAAAGGGCTTGCCGAGCTGATGGCCCTCCAGCATGCCGATGGAAAGGCAGTCCGTGATTTCACTGTTGGCCTGCTGCGCGCGCTCGACCAGTTTATTGTAGGTCTTGATCCAGTCGCCCAGCTCCTCAAACAGCAGCTTCCCCCCCGGCGTTAAGGCCAGAGAACGCTTTCCGCGCACAAAGAGCAACACGCCCATCTCCTCCTCAAGCACGCGGATCTGGCGGCCCAGCGCCGGCTGCGTCATATACAAACGCTTGGCGCCCTCGGAAAAGCTGAGGCATTGCGCAACGGTCAGGAAGTATTCAATCTGGCGAATATTCATATTTTAATAATATACAGATTGCGCCGCGCTGTCAATCGGTTCGTTCAGCACGGCGCTTTATGCTCATTTGGTTCAGTTCCATGCAAAATCGGCTTTTTACATGCACGCGCGGTTATGCTAACATGAATATATCATTGGGCAAGAGGTCCGATGAACTCTATGATGATGTCGCTGTTGTCGCGGATAAAGCACATCGTTGTGTCCTCGACCTGCTGCGGCCCAATAATGACCTCCACGCCCTTGGCTTTGAGCGCTTCCGCCAGAGCGGGCACGTCCGGGCAATAAAACGCCATATGCTTGTTGCCCTGCGTTTGATTGTCGGTGTTCGGGTTCTTGCGGGCCTCGTCCATGGGAATCGTCTCACGGTGTTCAAAGATTTCGATCTCAAAATCTCCCTTGCGGATAAACGCGATCCTGCAGGGCAGCACGGGGATATCCACGTTCTTTACAAAGGTAAAGCCCAGCATATCCTCGTACCACTTGACGGAGGCTTCCAGATCGGGCACGCTGATAGCAAAGTGCAGGGGTTTGATATCCAGATATGACATAATGATGTCTCCTTTCTCGACCGGCAGCGGTCAACAGCATGTATCATGATTACCACGCAAAATGCGATTTGTCAAATAAAGGAGTTGAAAACATGAAGGTTGCAGTATTTTACGGCAAGGACGATATTCGTATTGAAGAACGGGCAAAGCCCGTACCCGGACCAAACCAGCTAGTAGTCAAGATCGACTATTGCGGCATATGCGGCACCGATGTGGAAAGCTACGTCACCGGCAACGTGATCCCGCCCGTGATCGTGCTCGGGCATGAAAACGTAGGCACCATCGAGGCGGTCGGCGAAGGCGTGACGGACTATACGGCAGGCCAGCGTATTCTGTGCGGCCCGCCGGATCACTGCGCCGAAAACTGCACGCCCTGCCAGCACGGACACACCAACATCTGCGTGACAGGTTTCCCGCGCACCAACGGCATCGGCGGGCCCGACGGCGGCTATGCCGAATACATGCTCATTCCCGACGTAGCCCATACGATCCTCGTTCCCGTGCCCGCGGGCGTCGATCCCAAGCAGGCCGTGCTCTTCGACGTGGTCTGCGTCAGTCTGCATGCGCTGCGGATCTCGCGCTTCCATTTCGGCGACGACGTCGTGATCTCCGGCACCGGCCCCATCGGCATGGCCGCCATACAGCTTGTTAAGGCCGCAGGCGCCAACCGCGTCATCGCGCTCGGCACCACAAGCGCCAAATTCCCGCTTTTGAAGAAATACGGCGCGGACTGCTGCATCAACACCAAGGAATGCGCGGACGTGCCCGCCGAGGTGAAAAAAATACTGGGCAGGAACGTGGGCGCGGACGTCTGCTTCGAGTGCGCCGGCAACAACCCCTCCCTCGTCAACTGCGTATACTGCGCAAAGCCCGGCGGCCAGGTCATGATGATCGGCCAGGGCGGCGAGCCCATGGCCCTCGTTCCCTCGCGCTTTGCGATATTCGAGGTGGATCTCCAGCCCACCTTCGTATATACCCGCGAGGAGGTGCAGATGTATCTCGATATGCTGGCCTCGGACAAGATCGCGTTCCCAGATATGGTCACGAGCGTCGTATCGCTTGACGACTGCGTGGAAAAGGGCATCGTCAACCGGAAGGGCCAGCGCAAGGTGCTCATCGACCCCTCCCTGTAAATCCAGTATTCGGCCGGCATACACGGGGCCGGCTTGCAATACAAATTTCCGTACAAAACGGACAAAAAAAGAAAGGTGGTAACACAATGAAAAAAGCAATTGCCCTGTTACTGGTACTGTCCCTTTGCGTAATGGCCTTTGCAGGCTGCCAGCAGACCACAGCGCCGGCCGCAACGGAGGCTGAACCCGCCGCCGAAGAACCCGCCGCCGAAGAACCTGCCGCCGAGGAGCCCGCCGCCGAAGAACCCGCCGCCGAGGGCGAATTCGTATGGAACGGTCAGATGGAAGTCTGGTCCATCCTGCCCACCACGGGCGCCGAGGGCCTGATCGTTATCAACGATTCCATGGCAGAGACCATGAAGGCCGAAGGCTTCACCCACGTCTACAAGGACGCCGCCGGCGATCCGACCGCACAGGTCACCTTCGTTGAGGACGCCATTGCAGCCGGCAACGTAGGCGCGCTGATGATCGCCGCCATGGACACTGTCATGCTTGAGGACGTGGTCAAGGAAGCGACCGCCGCCGGCATCGCCGTCGCCATGCTGGGCGTTTCTCCCGATTATCCCATCGCGGGCTATGTGGCCACCGCCTATGAGCTGACCGGCATGTACGCCGTCAAGGCCGCCGAGGACTGGGCCGCGCAGTATGTCGCCGCGGGCGGCGCCATCCCCACCGGTGCGGACGGCAAGTATGAGATCGCTGTCGATACCTACTATGACATCACCGACGGCGTGTACCGTTCCAAGGCCATCGTGGGCACGGTCGCCGAGTCCGAGGTGTTCACTCAGGTATCCGAGACCTCCGCTTACGGCCAGAACGGCTACTCCGACGCTTATGACAACGCCACCGACGTGCTCTCCGCGCATCCCGACTGCCGCGTGTTCATCGCTTATGAGCCCGAGCAGGCCATGGGCATCGCGGACGCCGTCAAGGACTATGCCGAGCTCAACAGTCTCGATCTGGCCGGCTTCTGCGTCATCCCCTGCTACAATCAGGACAGCACGTTCAAGACCGACTACTATGCCGTCGCGTTGGCCGATCCTTCCGCCAACGCCGTAAAGGGCTACGCCACCTATGGCGACGACACCGGCAAGGGCACTGGCGTATGCCTAGCCAAGATCCTGCTGGGCGTCTGCGGCGTGGGCGACTACACCTGGAATTTCGGCGAAGCGTTCTTTGACGACGTGGGCGCCGCGAACGTCTACGGCTTCACACTCGCCTGGAAGCAGGGCGACGAGAATCCCGCCGCGAAATACAGGGTCGCCGACTAAGCGAGCCTGTACGGAAAAAGTTACCCTTGGGGCGGCGCGGGAAGGCCTCGCGCCGCCTCCTCCTGAATCGCCAGATACGCAGCCGAGACCCTTCGGCAATGGGAGGCCGCTTTGGAAGAGAAACAAGCAATCCTGTCCCTAAAGGATATTACAAAAATTTTCCCCGGCGTCATCGCCCTCGACCATGTATCCATGGATTTTTATCCGGGCGAGGTACACGCGCTCGTGGGTGAAAACGGCGCCGGAAAATCCACGTTTATCAAGGTCATCACCGGCGCGCACGCGCCGGACGGCGGTACGATCACCGTGGACGGTCAGGTCTTTTCCGCCATGACGCCCCAGCTTTCGCGCCAGCACGGCATAGAGTGCATCTATCAGGAATTCAATCTTGTGGACGTGCTCTCCGCCGCCGAAAACATCTGCTACGGCGAGAAACACGGCCGGTTGGTCAATCAGAAAAAAATGAATGAGATCGCCAAGGGCATCTTCGACGACTTTGGCGTAGACATAGATCCCTCCGCTCTGGTGCGCGACTTAACGCCCGGGCATATGCAGATCGTGGAAATTGCCAAGGCCGTTTCCAAGAAAGCGCGCATACTCATACTCGACGAGCCCACCGCGCCCCTGTCGCTGGCGGAGGTCAACATTCTGTTCGGCATTGTCGACAAGCTGCGTGCCGACGGCGTAGCCATCATCTATATTTCTCACCGTCTGGACGAGATATTCGAGATCTCCGACCGCGTATCCGTACTGCGCGACGGCGAATACATCACCACGCTCGTTACCAAGGATACCAGCCGCGCCGAGCTTATCCGTCACATGGTCGGCCGTGAGATGACCGCCACCTTCCCGCCGCGTCACGCCGAGATCGGCGAAGTGGCATTTGCGCTGAAAAACCTGACCGGAAACGGCGTGAAGAACATTTCCTTTGAAGCGCATGCGGGCGAGGTGCTGGGCATTGCGGGCCTCGTCGGCTCCGGCCGCACCGAGATCATGAAGGTGGCCTTCGGCGCGGAGCCCAGGCAGTGGGGCGAGGTCTATGTCCATGGCAAAAAGGTCAATATCCGCAGCCCCAGAGACGCCATGCACAAATACGGCGTCTGCATGATCCCGGAGGACCGCAAGCGCGAGGGCTGCTTTCTCAGCGAAACCATCTCCTGGAACACCGTATACAACGTCCTTAAGAATATCTCTCACCTGGGCGTTGTGAACAGCAAAAAGGAAAAGGAGATCGCGGATTACTACGGCCAAAGCATGCGCATCAAGGCGCCTGATCTGAGGCAGACCAAGGTCATGGCTCTCTCCGGCGGCAATCAGCAGAAGGTGGTCGTAGCCAAGGCGCTGGCCACACAGTCCGATATCATTATTTTCGACGAACCCACCCGCGGCATAGACGTTGGCGCCAAATTTGAAATATATGAGTTGATCAACGGTCTGTGTGAGGAGGGCAAGTGCGTCATTATGATCACCTCCGATATGGAGGAACTGCTGGGTATGTCCGACCGTATCGTAGTATTTGGAGAGCGCTGCCTTGCCGGCGAACTCAGGCGCGAGGAGTTCTCTCAGGAGCGCATACTCGATATGGCTTCGACCAATCACCGTGAAAAAGAAAGTATGGAGGCCTGACTGCCATGAAGAAAAAAAGTTTCTCCGCCTATCTCAAGGAATACATGATGGTGATTGTGCTCATCGCGCTGGTCGCCGCGTTCGGCATATTGTGCCCGATCATCACGAACCGCTCCTTTATCAGCCTGCAAAACCTGCTGAACATCCTGGGGCAGAACGCCTACATGGTGATCTTCGGCGTGGGCATCACCTTCATCATGCTCGGCGGCGCCATGGACCTTTCGACCGGCTACCTTGTGTCCACCGTCGGCGTTGTGATGGCGCTCATCAATCAATCGCAGAACTTTTTTGTCACGATCGTCTGCGGCATACTGCTGGCAGTGCTGCTTTCGGCCTTCAACGGTCTGATGTACTCCTGGCTCCGGGTCTTCCCCTTCATCATCACGCTGGCCACGCAGTACATGCTCAACGGCGCCACCTACCTGCTGACCGGCGGCGTAAGCAAAACCTTTAAGGGCCTGTCGGACGGCTTTAAGATCCTCGGCGGCTTCAACATTCCCTTCATCAACGGCACGAGCCTCAAATCCGGCATCATCGTCATGATACTGATGATCCTTTTGGGCTCCTTCATACTCAACAAAACCTACTTTGGCCGCAACGTCTATGCGCTGGGCTCCAATCCGGATGCGGTGGCGCTCTCCGGTATCTCCGTGGGCAAGATGCGGCTGCTCATATTTGCGCTGGCCGGCCTATTTTTCGGCATCGGCCAGATCGTCCAGATCGGCAAGATCGGCGCTGTCAACAACTCCATGGGCGTCGGCTCCGAGTTCACCGTCATGGCAGGCTGTATGCTCGGCGGCATCAAGATGGGCGGCGGCGGCGGCAAGATGAGCAATATGGTCATCGGCGTGCTCATCATCAGCGTGCTCAATTCCGGCATGAACTTCCTGAACATCAACACCTATTGGCAGTATGTGGCCCTAGGCGTCGTACTGCTTGCGGCGGTAACGCTCGATACGCTGCAGACCCGCGCCTCCATCAAGGCGGCCAAGCGGGTCTCCGGCATGCCGCCGGTCGCCGGCGCGCCTGCGGAAAGCACACAGATCGGGGCCTGAGTACAGTCGGAACTTGCGGGCACGGGTTTTCCGTGCCCGTTTTCGCACAATAACGAGGAGATGCTACCATGCAGCTGTTTATTGACGGACGGGCCGTCAGCGCCCGCGAAGGACAAAGCGTACTCGAAGCCGCGCTGGCGGCAGGGATCTATATCCCCCATCTCTGCTGGCATCCGGATCTGCCGCCCGCCGGCCACTGCCGCCTGTGCATGATCGAGCGCGAGGGCGCCGAGGGCATGGCGCCCGCCTGCGAAACGCCCTGTAAGGAGGACATGCGGATCGTCACCCATTCGCCGGTGATCGACGCGCACCGGCGTCTCGCGCTCGAGCTGCTGCTCAGCTCGCATCCGCACGACTGCACAAGCTGCAAGGCCTACTTAAAGTGCGAGCTTCAGGCCTTGATGCAATACCTTGGCGTGGTGCACGCGCGCATGAGAACGGTGGAGATCAAAAGCGCGCGCATCGTCTGCCGCGATCCATTGATCATCCGCGAGCAGGAGCGCTGCATCCGCTGCGGCCGCTGCGTGCGCGCCTGCCGCGACCTAAGGGGCGTGTCCGCGCTGGATTTTCACAAGGACGGCGCAGAAAGCTTTGTCGGCACGGAGGCACTGTCCCCTCTCGGCGACACCTCGTGCCGTCACTGCGGCGCCTGCGTGGAGGTCTGTCCCACCGGCGCGCTGACGGACGCGGACGGTGTGTTCAGAAACGATCTTCCGCGCATGGAGGCGCTCGTGCCCTGTCGGGCGGCCTGTCCGGCGGGCGTGGATATCCCGCGCTACATCCGCCGCGCAAGGAACGGGGATCTTTCCGGCGCCGCGGCCGTCGTACGCGAAAAAGCGCCCTTCCCCATGACGCTTGGGCTCGTGTGCAATCATCCCTGCGAGCTTAGCTGCAAGCGCCGCTTTCTGGGCGAGGCGCTCAGCATACGCGAGATCAAGCGAACCGCCGCCACGGCCGACGCCGGCGCGTGGCAAACGCGCGCAATATCCGCCGCCGCCACCGGCAGAAGCGTCGCCGTCATAGGCTCCGGCCCCTGCGGACTGACCGCCGCCTATTATCTGGCGCGCAAGGGACATGACGTCACTGTGTTTGAGCAGCGCAGAGCCGCCGGAGGCATGCTGTCCTGCGCCATTCCCGCTTATCGGCTGCCCGACGCCGCCGTACAGTCCGAGATCGCTCTGATCCGCGCCGCAGGCGTACGCGTTGAAACCGACTGCCGCGTCACGAACGCCGCCGCGCTCGCAAGGGGCTACGACGCGGTGCTGGCGGCCACCGGCGCCTGGGCAGGGAAGCGGTTGAGCTCTCTTCAGGGCCACGACGCGCCCAACGCGCTCTCCGCGCTCGAGCTGCTGAGCGACGCAAGGCTGAAGGGCGCTTTCCCCGCCGGTAAGCGTTTTCATGTCGTGGGCGGCGGCAGCGTGGCCTTCGACTGCGCGTTAACGCTCGCGCGCGCCGGAAAATCCGTCGCGCTGATCTGCCTCGAAGCGGGCGACGCTCTGCCCGCCGGCCGCGAGGACATAGAGGCGGCGGCCGCCGCAGGCGTGGACATGATCGAGAGCGCGCACACGCTCGGCTTTACGCTGGAAAACGGCCGCATTACCGGCCAGCGTATCGTCGGCATATCCGGATTTTCGTTTCAAAACGGGCTGTCAGTGGATATCGTCGAGGGCACGGAGAGGCTCCTGCCCTGCGACGGCGTAGTTTTTGCCGCGGGTCAGGCAAGTCACTTAAGCGCGGCCTTCGGGCTGCCGCTTGACCGCTTTGGCTATCCGGAGATCGATCCGATAACCGGTGAAACCGGCGTTCCGAATGTGTTTGCCGCCGGCGACGCAGTCACGGGTACCCGATCCGTAATAGAAGCGATCGCCGCCGGCCGCCGAGCGGCCGCAAGCATCGACCGCCGTCTTGGCGGCGACGGCGACATCCGTGAGATCCTGACGGACGATCCGCCGCACGATCCATGTATCGGCGTCATCGAGAATTTTTCCAGGCTGCCGCGGCATAAAGGGACGCTGGACGAGGCGGCCGCCGAGGCCGAAAGTCTGCGCTGCCTGAACTGCGACCTGAGATGCGATATACGACCGGTTTCTCTCTGGACGGTCTATGGGGAGGCAAGATCATGAGCTGTGAGCACAAAAGTATTCAGATCCCGAGCGCCGCAGACCTAAGCGCCGGGCGGTGCCCTGTCGGCGCGGCGCGCGCGTTGATCCTCGAGGCGGCCGAGGCCGACTGCGGCCGCAACGCGCTCTGCTATGATGCGCTGATGGAGCTTTCGGCCATTCTGGAGGCGATGGAGCGTTTTGACGCCTTGGCGGACGATCTGGGCCTGTTGTACGATATTGCCCGCGGCATGATCTCAGGCTCCGGCTGCGATCTGGCGGCGGGCGCCGCACAATATCTTCTGGATATGCTGGATCTGTATTCCGACGACTTTCTCTGTCATATACAGAAAAAGCGCTGCCTTTTGAGCGCGTCGCACGCCGCCGCCAGACGCCCCGCGCTGACAGTTCTTGCCGACGGCTCGACAGACGCCAAAGCCGAGATCTGCATCATCGGCGGCGGCATGTCGGGGCTCAGCGCCGCCATCTCCGCAGCCGAGCAGGGGAAAACCGTGCTTGTGCTTGAAAAGGGCGGCACGGTAGGCGGCGCGGCCAATATGGGCATGGGCTTCTTCGCGGTGGGATCGCACTACCAGAAGGCGCAGCTCGTCAACCATACCGTGGACGGGCTCTTTCGCGAGTTCATGGACTATACGCACTGGCGCGTCAACGCGCCGCTCGTCAAAAAACTCTTCGCCCAATCCGCCTCGAGCGTTGATTGGATCGAGAGCATGGGCGTGGAATTCCTCGGAGCCTTTAAATACTTCGAGAATTCCAATCAAACCTGGCACATCGTCAAAACGCCCGGCAGCAATAAGCCCGCCGAGCGCTGCGCCAGCGTTATGATCAAGGCCATGAAGGATCACGCGGACGAGCTGGGCGTTCATTTTGCCTTTCATACCGCCGCCGACGCGCTGCTGCTTGACGGCGGCCGCATCGCCGGCGTGACCGCCAGGGACAAAAACGGCCGCATGTTCCGCATAAGCTGCGGCGCAGCCGTCGTGGGCACGGGCGGCTTTGGCGACAATCCGGAGATGATACGGGAGCGCATCGGACTGCGCTGGGCCGAGGATCTCTTCTCCTTCCGCATTCCCGGGCTAAACGGCGACGGCCTGCGGATGGTAAACGCCATCGGCGGCGCGTCCGAGCCCTCCATGATCGAGGTTACCTACACGACGCCCGGCGTAACGGATGTGTTCAAGACCATCTCCGAGACCATGCGCCAGCCCAACCTTATGGTCAATCTTGACGGACGGCGCATCATCGACGAGAGTATCATGAATAACACCACCTTTACGGGCAACGCCATCTCTATTCAGCCCGGGCGCAAAGCCTTTACGGTGATCACCGACAGCATACTGGACGAATACCGCGCTCAGGGTTCGCTCGATTATATCACCGTCCATCACAACATCCAGACCGTGGATCGCTGGGACAAAGAGGTCGCCGCCTATTTTGCGGGCGATACTGCGGAGGCCGCCGGTCTTTCGGAGCTTCAGGCCGCCATGAGCCAGAACCGTCAATTCTTCATGGCGGATTCCCTCGAGGCGCTCTGCCATGCGACGGGCCTGGCTTATCCGCGCATGCGCCGCACCGTGGACGAATATAACGCCATGGCGGGGCGCTACGACAAGGGCTTCAACAAGCATCCAAGCTTCATGCGCGCGCTGAAGGACGGCGGACGCTGGTATGCCGCAGCGCATTATATGTGCGGCTACGGTACGCTCGCCGGCGTCAAAACCGACGAGGATCTCGCCGTGCTCGACGGACAAATGCGCCCCATCCCCGGCCTGTTCGGCTGCGGAACGGACGTATGCTCCATATTTGGCGATTCCTACAACTTCACCATGCCCGGCAGCACCATGGGCTTTGCCATCAACTCCGGCCGCCTTGCCGGCAAAAACGCGGCGGCCTTCCCCGCGCTGTGATGGCTCTTTTCCCGTTCCTGAAAGAGAAAGAAGCATAGGGCAGGAATACCAAGGACCCTACTCCGTCTTGGACACGCAGGCGCGGGCGTGCTCGATAAACGCGCGGGCCGCGGCGGATGGTTTCTGCCCAATGTTTACAGCGATCCCAAGATCGCGGTAGACGGCCGGCCGCAGCTCCTTGCGAACGATGCGGCGATCGCTGTGCGCCATCACCAGCTCCGGCAGAACGCTCACGCCCAGCCCGTTTTCCACCATCGCCATGATGGCGTAATCGTCCGTCGTAGACATCTCCGGCTGCTTTTTGGGGACAAATCGGCGCGACCAGGATTCTGAATAGGCTGCATCCTCTGATTCCCAGATAAAGGGGTAATCGGCCAGATCCTCCATGCCCACGTCGCCCCGCGCCGCCAGCGGATGCTCTTCCGGAACGATGGCATAGATCGGGTCGCGCGCGAGCCACTCCACATCAAAGGGATTCAGCGTGGGAATCTCCACAAACGCGCAGTCGATCGTTCCGTGCATGAGCAGCTCCTCAAGCTTTAAGTCGCTGTCATTCCACATCTCCACACGAATATCCGGATAGGCCCCGCGAAACGAGCGCAGTATGCTCGGAAACCATTGCACCGATATGCTGGTAAACGTTCCCACGCGCAGCGTGCCCGACACCAGGCCCTTGAGCTCCGAGGCCTTGTTGCGCAGCACCCTCTCGCGGTCGCAGACCGCCCGTACATAGGGCGCAAGCTCCGCGCCGTCGCTCGTCAGGCCCGCGCCGCTGCGCCCGCGCTGCAAAAGCGTAAGCCCAAGCTCGTTTTCCAGCGCGTCCATCATGTGCGTTACGCCCGATTGAGTATAGCCGAGCGCTTCCGCCGCACGCGTCAGGCTCTTGAGTTCCACCACCTTGAGAAATGCCTCATACTTGGAAACGTTCATATCGGCTCTCCTGATATTCATTATGTTTATTCATGTTAATGATTAATAACATGAACTTGTGTTATTAACTTGGCAGTATTATAATATATATGGAAAAAGAAATCAAGCCGTGCGCAGAGATTGGACGGCCGCCGGCATGAAAGCTACAGAACAAGGAGGTCAGAATGATGTTGAAACGTTTTTTGGAGATGTTCTGCAACAATCAGCCCGCCACGGCTCATATCGCCCTGGTACGGCGCTGAGATGCGTATCAGAATTGAAAACATATAAGGAGGATGAAAACAATGTTTGCACGTTATCTTGAGAAAGTTTGCCACAGCCGCCGCGTACTGAGCCACATGGCCATGGTGCAGCGGGATATGGAACTGGATGAGAGCCGGCGCGATCCGCTGTCCATCGTATACGCCGACTATATCGTCTGAGACTGAAATGAAAACACGGCACGGGAACTGAGTCGCCCGCATCCTGTCGGATGCGGGCGTTTCAGTTTATCTTCGGCTTGACAGTCAGCATACGCCGGAGATACAATAATACAAAAATCCAAGGTGCTTACATGCTGTTTAATTCATATATATTTATATTTCTTTTTTTGCCGCTGACGCTCTTTTTTTATTTCCTGTTGGGCAAGTACCGACTCTATACTTGGCAGAAGGTCGAGTTGGTCGCCGCCTCCCTGATATTTTACGGTTATTTCAACCCCTGGTACCTCTTCATCATATGCGGCAGCATTCTGGGCAATTATTTGTTTTCCATGCTTTTACAAAGGCAGTTTCGCAGTGCATGGAAAAAGCTGATTCTGGCAATCGCCATTTTGGCCAATCTTGGTCTGTTATTTTATTATAAGTATTTTGACTTCTTTTTAGAAAACGTCAACGCTCTGTTTTCGGCCAACTTTACGCTGCTGAACCTTGTTTTGCCTCTGGGCATCAGCTTTTTTACGTTCCAGCAGCTGTCCTTTGTGATAGACTCTTATCGTGGTCAAACCGGCTCGTATTCCTTTTGGGATTATGCCTGTTTTGTCTCCTTCTTTCCGCAGCTTGTCGCCGGCCCCATCGTGCTGCATCAACAGATGATCCCTCAGTTTCAGGACTCTGCCAATCTGACGCTGAATACAGATAATCTGGCCCGCGGACTCTATATCTTTTCCATCGGTCTGTTTAAAAAGGTCCTGATTGCCGACTGCCCCTATTCCCGAATTGATGGACAAAAAAGCATTCGTTATAATGGAAAGGA
>CAZCAV010000006.1:60741-66689 GCA_964496795.1 uncultured Oscillospiraceae bacterium | reverse complement strand
GATTCATTCTGCTTTTGAGACCTTTTTTCTGTCTATTTTATTGGGAATGGCTCATTTGCAGTTTGGGCAAAGAACCCATTGTTCTGCCTCCATTCAACTATTTTCTCCTATGGTATTTCAATAGTATCTACTGCTTTGGTGCGTTGTAAAGCTCCTCGACGCTCATGCCGAAGCGTTCCTGGGCATACTGCTCGAAATGGGCGAGCGATGCTTCGTAAAAATTGTCTCCCTGCGTACCCAGAGCGTCGTTGAACATCTCCCTCACGGTATCGGGGTCGGGACTGCATTCGTTGAACTTATCGTCGGGGTAGTATTCATAGGCGCAGCTTTCGCCGTCCTTTTCCAACGCTACATGCCATTTTTCTGCATCCGCATTATACCACATCAGCAGAGCATATCCGTTTACATCATAATCGGAAAGCTCGATATCCCACTCGTTAAACTCTCCCCACTCAGGTCGGTGTACAGCTATCGATGAATAATGCGGCTCATGTTCTTCATATACCCCCATGAAGCCCTCCTCGCCAAAGTCGAAGCCCATCGCGGCAAGCGAGCCCTCAGCGGCAGGCGTTACGCTTATTTTCTCATGCAGCTGCTCAACGGTTATGGCTCCGCCCTCAGTGTCGAAGGTCAGCTTGCTTTCAACATTATCATACATAAAGGCTGTCTGTGTCATGCCGTTCCACTCCCACCATGGAGCGTCGCCGCTTGCCTGCATATCCTGCATCACGGTCTTGACGTCGGGAAGATAATATACGGTGTAGGCGCGGGCTTCATCCTTATATACATTGACACTTATGCCGCACTCGGTAAAATCGGTATTCTTATCAAAGTAGTTTGCAATGGGATCGAGCGCGTCCACACTGTAATTATCCCGCACAAGCTGTGTATACTTTTCAATATCGGCATCGGGAATATAATATGTCAGCTCGATGACGCAGCCCGCGCCCGAGATGCCGTGGCTGCCGTCCGATTTCACATATTCATAGCGGTCGTCGTTCGGGTCGGCCCGACGCATGGTAACGATACGTCCGTCCTTGCCGGTGAACTCCAAAAAACCGTCATTTGCAACATACTCATCCAATAGTTCAAACTTCCCACTGTCGTCAAGCCCAAGCCCGGCTACGTCCGCTTGGTAGGCAACAACGGCGAACATATTTCCGCTGCCGGTCATGGAAAGCACAAACTGAGCCTTGCCCTCCATTTTGTCTGTGCCCTTATTGAAGGACGCTTCAAAAACAGTGGTTGGACTGTCCATGCCGAAGGGATTAAACTCCGCGTCAAATATGTCCATGGGCGAATAGGGTTCTCGCTCCGGCGTTGGTTCTGGCGTAGGCTCCGGCGTCGTTTCCGGCGCGGCGGTTTCCTGCGGCTGCGTTGGTTCCGGCGATTCTTCGGGTTTGGTTGCACAGGCAGCAAGCGATGCGATAAGTGCAAAAATGAGCATAATTGCAACGATTCGTTTCATACTGTTTTCTCCTCTCAATTATTCCAATATATTAAGATTTTACTCAGATCGCGTGATCCATGAGAGCGCCAAGCAGATCTCTGTAGCTATTTTTTCCGGGCTTGGCGGATCGCCTGTCCCACCGGGCTGATTTTCGTTGATTACTTGCGGTGGTCTCTCGCCCTCTATTGGATACGATTTGCCGAGCACTTGGCCGTCCGGGCAATGTATCAGACTGACGACGTAGTCGCAGCGATATGCTGTGGCACCGTTGGCATAGGAACCATCAGGCGTATTGGTTTCTTCCATTAGGATTATATATTCCACCTCGTCCAATGATGCTGGGATGTACTCATCAGGCAGTGCGGCTGACGCACCCAGCTTCCAGTAACCGTTTTGACCATAGGAAAAGTAGATAAGCGCTTTGCCGTTCGGCGCGGATCCGCATTGTTCAAACTGCGCGCCCTCATTATCGGAGTAGCTGCGGTCTGCATTTTCAAAAACATATTTTAACACTTGCCAATCATCTTTGTAATATTGCCGCACAACCGAATGATAAGAGGAGATCATTTTCAGCTCCTGCTCCCACTCGCTATTACGGCCTTTTGAATATGCAAGGTAGTAGGTCGTCCAGACATCCAAATCGAGCATATCCTCTTTTCCGGCAAACATCGTATAGAGCTCTGTAAAGTCCATCAACAAACGTGAGGATGCAGCTTCCTCGCTAACAATGTACGCCAAGCTCGTATAATCGCCTGCAGCGGCGAGATCTTTGACAAGTACAGATATACCGTTTGTATTTCCGGCCTTTATAAGCGCAGCATACTCTTCGACAGGATTGTCATGCACAAGAGGCTTGGCTGCTTCGAGAGGCTTGCCTGCGCAGGCCGCAAGAGAAACGACAAGCGCCAAGATGAGCATAGTTGCAACGATTCGTTTCATACTGTTTCTCCTCTCAATGCTATGAATATACTTATTATTAATGTATCAAAGCCAAAACGCAAAAAGGTGAACTTCCAGCTCACCTTTTAACATTTTGTGTCTATTCATATTTAATTTCAAACGGCGGGTCATAAAGCGCCTGCGCTGCGCCGCGCATGGCTTCGTCAATGTTGATCTCCTGAAGGCTAGGAAGGGACAGAAGCGGCGACAAATCCGTAAACTCCGACCGGCACAGATCGAGCTTTTCCAAAAGCGTATATCTTTTTATCCCGTCAAGCGACGGAAACTGCGTCTGCCTCAGGGAAAGGAATTTCAAGTCAGGAATGTCAGGCAGTGCATCCAAAGAGACAAGCGGCGTATTGCCGACGTCGAGCGAGAACAGCGCGGGACACGAGCCGAGAGGAGACATATCTGAAATACGGGTATCAAACAGGCATACGGCGGTTAAGCTTTCCATGCCCGACAGAGCTGTGATATCCTCAACATAGGTGCTGCGCAGGGATACGGTGGTGAGGTATTTAAGCTCAGACACCGGCGATATGTCGGCAAGCGTCTGGTAGTTGACATACAGAACTTCAAGGTTGGGGAGTAGCTTAACGTCTTCAAGCGTCATAATATCGCCGCGCGGCGTATCGCGCAGCCGTCCGCCAAGCCCTTCGGAGAACTGTTCATCCGTTTTGGATACCTCATTTCCAAATATGTATATCTCACGGACGGCAAGTAAGTCCTCGGCAGTAATGGCTTCGATCGCGTCCTTTCCAAGCTGAACACGCACAGCCTGTTCTATCAGCGGTTCTGCAAAATGTACGTCTCCCATGGTAGGGCGAGACTGGAAAAGATCAGTGTATCTCCCTACGGAAAAGCCTGCGCAAAGCGTAGCCAGAACGAGGAGCGCTATTCCGAAAAGACGCGCAGCACGCTTCTTATTACGTCCGCTCGTATTGAGCAGCGCTCTTTTCACAGCGGCAACGTCTGCGAAGCGTTCCTCTGGAGAGAAGGCGGCGCAGCGGCGCACAACAGCAGCAAGTCTTTTGTTCTTTATTTTCGCTTTTTTTACGTCTGTATCACCAGTCAGCATATAGCAGAGCAGAACGCCTAAGGAATAGATATCTGTGCGGCAGTCGGTCTGCGAAAAGCCGTATTGCTCTGGTGGTGCGTAAATTTTTGTACCGATGAATTGTGTGTCGGTTTTCGCCTCGGTATCGTATGTGCGCGCAATATCAAAATCAATAAGGGATATTTCTCCGCTTTCTTTAACGATAATGTTCTGCGGCTTGATATCACGGTGGATAACGGAAGGGTCAAGTCCGTGCAGGTATATCAGAATATCGCAAAGCTTCACGCAAAGTGTAACGACCTGTGCCTGCGTCAATTTCTGTCTGTCCAAGTATTTGTCAAGAGGCGTTCCCTCAATGTACTCTCGGACAATACAAACAACAACGTCATTTTGGTACTCATCCATAAAGGCAGGAAGCCCTTTTTGAGAAAGCGCCTTCAGTATGCAGCTTTCCTTGACAGACTTGTATATTTTCTTATCGTAACACTTTGCTATGCATAGCGCCTCGGTGCCTTTTTTCTGCACAAGGTAGGTTTCCGTCCCGTGGCTGTGGGACAGACACTCAAGCAGGTCATAGCTGTCAAGGAAACTGCCGGGCAGGTCGGTTTCTGCGATGGCGGCGGAAAGCTCTTTGATTGCGCTTGTTATATCGCTCATTTTATTGCCCCTCCCATCAACGGTAAATTCAGTTCCAAGAGGATGTGTTGGGTATCCATAAAGCTCATGTGATGAAAAAGGCAATAGCTGATAACGGCGTCCCGCTGTACTCGCGGATAGAGCGCGCTGTGACCTGCGTGTTTCAACAGAGATTGCGTCAGATCAACATCAGCGTCAAAACCAAATGCAATCTGTAATACGGTATTGCGCGAAGGATTACGGTCGCCGCGAAAGATCGCATGACCGAATGCGCGCTCAATATTTGCTCTTTTGATGATACGTTCCGGTACTTCGTTGCGTTGTTTGCATAAGGACGATATGTATTCTGAAAACGATGGCAACCCGATTTCATTTTCGTGTTGACTGTAAAATTCATCGACAGATGAAGCCTTAAAAATCTGCTCCCAAAGGACGCTTGTCGGAAGCAATTTTTTCTTCTCGATCATGCTTATTCACCTCTTAGCTTAGCTTTGCTTTTATCTTTTCGCGGGTCTTGCGGTTTTATCGCATCTGCCGGGATAGCCCACGAGCGGCCAAAGCGAGTTAGCCCGGGAATACGACTCTCTGCGCAATATTGATTGATTCGCCGTTCCGAAACACCCCATTTGTATGAAGCCTCACGAATTGAGATGTAACCGTGTATGCCATTCATAAAACGTCACCTGCAAACATGATTTTACTTATTATATTATATACGAATATCCGTATTATTTCAATATATTCGTAGCAGCTACAAAAAGCATTAGTTCGATAGTGGTTGCCGAAAATCATTCAGCTAAAATTCTGGATAACACTACACATTTCCCCGGTGCGTGACCGCTGTACTGGAACGGATAGCACGTCACAAGCACAAGCGTCTTGCCGTCCACGGTAGGCAGCCGCAAATCGGAGGTGCTTTCATAGATTGTCACGTCGGAAACGGTGTAGGTATATGTTGCGCCGTCCATAGTGACAGTGATGGCGTCGCCACGCTGCACCTTTTCCAGTATCTTTAAGTGATTGCGATTGCGGTGGCCATAGACTACGCACATGCCGTCCTGCCCCGGGAGGACGGAGGAAGTGAGCCAACCGGGAGTCTTTTCCAATGTGCTTTCTTCCACGCCATAGGCTACGGAGATTTCGTCACCAAGAATATTAAGCGTAAACAGACCGTCGCCCTCCCGTGTTTGGGAGGGCGTTTTCGTAACGGCAGGCGTTTCCGTTGATTCCTGTGTTGGCGTCGGTGCAGGAATAGACGCGGGCACATCCGTAGCTCCCGCAAGCTCTATCTTCACGATCTCCGGTGTTGTCGTTGGAATCGTGGAAGTATTCGCTGTCAAAGGCTCGCTTGAAAGGCTGTTCGCCGTTGCAAATGCAGCAATAGCAAGCGCCACAACGATGGTGGACAATACGGCAAGCGCCGTGATCTGTAGCTTTGTAAAGTTCTTCATTTTCGTTCGTTCCTTTCCATGTATTACGAAGTCGGTCTGCCGAAGCAAACCCATTCCCATTCAGAGCCGCTTTTGCCCCAATGTTTACGAATCTGCACGGAGTTGTTGCCGCCTGTGCTGTCAATGAGAAACTCGCCGTTGATGTAGATGGCGACATGGTGTATCTGCATCCAGCGTTTGCATTTGCCATTTCCGCAACGCTTATGGTCGGTGCAATAGCCCTCGCCACGGGAAGCGTCTTTTCTGGCAAAGAAGATAAGGTCGCCTGCCTGAAGCTGCGATGGGTCGGTGAACAGAACGCCCATGTCCCGACACTTTTGCGCCATGCCCGTAGAGGTCAGCCCGTTCATGGAGGATAAGCCGCAATCGCGGTACGCGGCGCGCACAAGACCGGAGCAATCCATGCTAGAATAGC
>CAZCAV010000006.1:8698-60731 GCA_964496795.1 uncultured Oscillospiraceae bacterium | reverse complement strand
CGCCCGATGTACTTTTTCGCCGCCGCTACGATCTGCGCGCCTAATTCATTCGGCGGAAGGTCGGGGTTAATGTCAAGGCCAAGGCCGTACTCGCCGCCGTCGCCCACGGTATCGCCAAGAAGCTCGGCAAAGAGCGGGTAGTAATCGGGGAGCATCAACTCGGTGAGCATTTCGTTTTGGTCGGCGTTGAAGCGGTATAGTTCTGCGCCGTCGCGGTAGTCCATGCTCGATACATTGACGTAGATATACAGGGTGGTCTTGCTCTCGGTAACGGGATTGCCTTTCTTATCAAGGACGATTGCGCCGTACTCGTCGGTGACGGTGATCGTTTCGGTTTCCGTTTCCGTGCGGTAGGACATGGTGTTCATATCGTGGAATACCTTATCAAGCCGTTCGATATTCTCCGGCGTCACCACGGTCACATCGGCGGGGTTTTCCGCGTCCGCTCCCTCCTTGATGGCATATACGCCCACCACGTCCGCCCAATTTGGCACGGTGCTGTCCGCGCTCTCCATATCTCCCTCATATATGATCTCAATAACGTCCACCTCCTGCGCGGAAAGCTCGGCAATGCGGTTTTCCATATCGTTTTTGAACTCGGCGTTGATACTCTTGATGGCTTCCGTCATGGGCTTGCCGCCGTCTGCCGATTCGTTGGAGGAAAACACGCCAAACACCGCAAGCAGAGCAATCACAAGCACTACAACAACAATGATGACGATGGCTACCCAACCGCCCGCCGCAATCGCCGCGATAAGCGCCTTGACCGCTGCTATGATCCACTTCACAGCCGCAACAACAGCTTTCGCCGCCGCCTTTGCAGCCGCTGCCGCAGCTTTTGCCGCCGCCTGTGCAGCCTTCGCCGCCGCTTGCGCGGCTTTGGCGGTCGCCTGCGCGGTTTTCTCCGCAACCTTTGCGGTCTGCTGTGCGGTCTTGACCGTCTTTTCCGCTGTTTTTACGGTAATAGACGCTCTCGTTGGAGGTTTGAATCCACCATAAAGATGATGGCTTCATCTCTATCCATGTTGCGGACGATAACGGGCATACGCTCTATTCCCGCAAGCTCACACGCCTTTTTACGCCTGTGTCCGCTGATAAGCTCATACCGCCCATCCTCCTTTTGCCGCGCAACGGCGGGCGACAATACGCCAAAGTGTTTGACGCTTTCCACCATCTCGCTCATAGCGTCGTCCATGTCCACATGAAATGGATGGTCTGGAAAAGCGTCGATCTCCGTTAGAGGAATGTCCTGTACACGCTCTTTTTCCGCTTCGGCGCGACTTTCCTCTGTAGAGAACAGGTCATCGAGCGAAGTCAGCTTTATGTTTCTCCTGTTGTCTGCCATCGCTTAAAACCTCCTTTGTCAGTGCTTCGTATGCTGCTGCCGCTTTACCGTGCGCGTCATGGGTATAGATGCTCTTGCCCTCGGCGCTCGTTTCCGCCGCTTTAATGGCAAGCGGTATTTCCGTTTTGAACACGCGGAGCTTGTCCCCGTAGTTTTGTCGCAACAGTGCGGCGATCTCCTTTGCAAAGTTCGTGCGGTTATCCACCATCGTGACAAGCGCGCCATCGATTTTCAAACTTGGATTGATGTTCTTTTTCACGCGATTGATGGTCTGCAAAAGCTGGCTCATACCCTTTGCGGGAAGATAGTGGCTCTGCACGGGAATGATTACGCTGTCCGCCGCCGCAAGCGCGTTGACGGTTATCATACCTAAACTCGGCATACAGTCGATGAGAACATAATCGTACTTCTGCTTGACCTCTTTGAGATAGTTTCGCAGTACGATTTCGCGGCTCATGGTGTTTACAAGCGATACTTCCATAGCGGAAAGCTCGATGTTTGCGGGCACGAGGTCAACGCCCTCCGCATGGTGCAAAATGCCTTCGTCCGGGTCGATTGGTTCCTCCATGATAACCTTTGTCATGATGGTGGCCAGTGTGACGGGGAGCTTGTCCGGCTCGTTCCACCCGAGCGAATCCGTCAAATTGCCCTGCGCGTCCGCGTCGATGAGCAGCACCTTCTTGCCTTGCCGCGCAAGCCCGATGCCGAGATTTACGGCTGTTGTCGTTTTACCCACGCCTCCTTTTTGGTTGGCGAGGGCGATTACTTTGGTCATGGTGATGATCCTCCTTACTATTTTTAGATATGAAAAGAGCCGCTTGCTATTGCAAACGGCCCGATTGTGCGATATTCTCTATAAAATTGTCGGCTGAGGGTGAGTGAAATCGTCTGTGCGCTGAGTTATTTTTTAGTGATAGATTTATTGAAAATGGTTACTTTCTCCGCCAAATCAAAACGTAAGTTTTGATACAATGAAAAGTCCTTGGAAACAGGGGCTTTTCATTTTTTACGCCCAAAACGCCGGTGAAAACAGCCTGCTTTTCCCGAAAATATGAAACCTTGCGTGGTTTGTGCACACAGTCAAACCGCCTTTGCACAGGGCTTCGTGCATTTGTTTCCTCGGCGGCATTTTCCGCAGAGACATCGTGAAAAGATGCACACCCTTGATATAGCAAAAGCCCTCCGGTCGGAGAGCCCTTGCTGGCTGCTCCAAGAAACCGCCGCTCATGCCTCGCCGGTCATGATGAAATACCAATACTCACGGCGGTGTTCCTCAAGGTAGGATTACAGCCCGGCATGGGATTTCGGAACGTCAGCTGAGATTGACAGGCAGGATGGATTGCATTATGCTATAAATATAAGATATGAACAGGGAGAATGTATGCAGATATTAAGAGAGAAAAAAGGCTTTATTTGCGATATGGACGGCGTGATTTATCACGGCGACAGACTGCTGCCAGGCGTCAGGGAATTTGTGGAGTGGCTGTATCGCGAGGATAAGCGGTTTTTATTCTTGACCAATGCCAGCGGCCGTGCGCCGAAAGAACTTCAGCAGAAGCTTGCGCGCATGGGGCTGGATGTTGACGAGAGCCACTTTTATACGAGCGCGTTGGCAACGGCGCAATTTGTTGCCGCTCAGTCGCCTGGCTGCAGCGCCTATATTATCGGCGCGCCCGGACTGTTCAATGCGCTCTATGACGCAGGCGTAACGACAAACAGCATTGATCCGGACTATGTGATCGTGGGAGAAACGTCCAATTATAACTATGAAAGCGTCTGCAAGGCGGTTTCGCTTGTTCGCGGCGGCGCCAAATTGATTGGCACCAACTCGGATATGACCGGACCGTCGGAGCATGGGATCATACCCGCCTGCCGCGCTTTGATTTCGCCGATAGAACTGGCGACCGGTAAAACGGCCTATTATATTGGTAAGCCAAATCCCTTGATGATGCGCACGGGCCTTAGAATGCTGGGCGTTCATTCTGATGAAGCGGTCATGATAGGCGATCGCATGGATACGGATATTGTTGCGGGCGTGGAGACCGGTCTGGACACGGTGCTTGTTCTCTCGGGCGTGACGGATGAGGAGGAGATGCGCCGTTTCCCGTACCGACCGCGGTTGGTGCTTGGCGGGGTGGGGGAGATACCCTGCTGACATGAGGCCGGTGCAAAGAGATCCCGACTCAACTAAATTGACAATCCGGAATAATTGGGTATACTTGTTCCGGTAGTTTGTAAAAGGAGTAAACATATGAGCGAAAACTGCAGCCATGATTGTTCTTCCTGTGCGGAGAACTGTGAAAGCCGTGATAAAAACAGCTTTTTGGAGGCGCCGCACGCGCTGTCGCAGATCAAGAAAGTGATTGCCGTTGTCAGCGGAAAAGGCGGCGTGGGGAAGTCTCTTGTGACATCGCTGCTGGCTGTAACGGCCAGACGGCGCGGGCTTAAAACTGGCATACTGGATGCGGATGTAACCGGCCCTTCCATACCCAAAGCCTTCGGCTTAACCCAAAAAGCAGAGGGAAGCGAAAACGGCATTTTCCCCGTTGAGACCAAGACCGGCATTCAGGTAATGTCCCTGAACCTTCTTCTAGAGAATGAAACTGCGCCGGTGGTCTGGCGCGGACCGATAATCGCCGGAACGGTCAAGCAGTTCTGGACTGACGTCATATGGGGCGAACTGGACGTGCTGCTTATCGACATGCCGCCTGGCACCGGAGACGTTCCGTTGACTGTGTTTCAATCCATTCCCGTGGACGGCGCCATTATTGTTACGAGCCCGCAGGCCCTTGTGGGCATGATCGTAGAGAAAGCGGTCAATATGGCGTCCATGATGGAGATTCCCGTGATCGGGTTGGTCGAGAACATGAGCTATCTGAATTGCCCGGATTGCGGCCGCCGCATACTGCCCTTTGGGGAAAGCCGCGTATCGGAAACGGCTGCCGCCCATGGCATTCAGACTACGGCGCAGTTACCCATTGACGCAAAGCTGGCGGCCTCCTGCGACGCCGGCCTGATCGAGCTGTCAAAGGATGGCTGGCTCGATGCGATGATGGACGCCATAGAAGCGCTGCCGGTGAAATAGGATGAAAGCGGACGTCCTGATTATTGGCGCCGGCCCCGCCGGTATATTTACAGCGCTGGAGCTGCTTCGGCTTGGAAGCAAAAAAAAGATTTTGCTGGTTGAAAAGGGACAGCCTGTGGAAAAGAGAAGCTGCCCAAAGAGCAAAACGGGACGATGCGTTGGCTGCAAGCCGTTTTGCCACATCACGACCGGCTTTTCCGGCGCAGGCGCGTTTTCGGACGGCAAGCTGTCGCTCAGCTGCGAAGTGGGCGGCGATCTGCCCAGTCTCGTTGGGGAGGAAAAAGCGCAGCAGACGATCGATTATACCGATCATATCTATCTGGAATTCGGGGCCGATGCGCACATCGAGGGCATAAGCGATGAGGATGCGGTCAAGGAGATCCGCAAGCGCGCCATACGTGCAGGTCTTAAGCTTGTGGATTGCCCCATACGGCATCTCGGCACGGAGAAGGCGCAGAGCCTCTACTATGCCATAGAGCAGTATTTACTGCACAACGGCGTGGAGATGATGTTCGGTTGGGAATGCCTGGATTTGTTGCTTGAGGGCGATGTCTGCAAGGGCGTGGCGCTGACAAACGGAAAGGAAAACCGCGAAGTTTTCGCAGACAGCGTCATTGTCGCCACCGGAAGGCGCGGAGCTGATTGGCTGGAAAAGGTTTGCAGCGAACACGGAATCGCACATCAGCCGGGGACTGTGGACATCGGCGTGCGCGTTGAGGTGCGCAACGAGGTCATGGAACAGGTCAGCGAGGTGCTCTATGAATCAAAGCTCATCGGCTACCCGCTGCCGTTCAAGAACAAGGTGCGCACCTTCTGCCAGAATCCCGGCGGCTTTGTCAGTCAGGAGAATTACGACAACGATCTGGCCGTGGTCAACGGCCATTCCTACAAGGAGCTGAAAAGCGACAATACAAATCTGGCGATTTTGTGCTCGCATAATTTCAGCGTGCCCTTCAATCAGCCGATCGCCTATGCGCAGAAGATTGGCGAGTTGACCAATATGCTTGGCGCCGGACACATTCTGGTGCAGCGATATGGCGATATACTGGACGGTAAGCGCACCTGGGATAAGGAACTGGCGCAATCAAACGTGCGCCCGACGCTTCCGGATGCGGTTGCCGGCGATATTACCGCCGCCATGCCGTATCGTTCCATGACAAATATCATCGGTTTTATTCAGGCGGTCGATCAGGTCGTGCCCGGCTTTGCCTCCAACGAAACGCTGCTGTATTCGCCGGAATTGAAGTTTTACAGCAACCGTGTCAGGATGGACGCCCATTTTAATACAAGCATACACGGACTGCACTGCCTGGGCGATTCCTCGGGCTGGACGCGCGGCTTGATGATGGCTTCCGTCATGGGCGTTCTGATGGGCAGGGAGCTGGCGCAATAGCAGAATAACAGAATCGAAAAAGCATAATGGCTCCGGCGGACTTGCCGGAGCCATCGTTGTATCTGGCATGGGCCAGATCTTATTCCGCAGCCTTTGTCAGAAACAATACGCCAAGGCAGTTAGGCCCGCAGTGCGAACTGATGGTGACGCTCGCGCGCGTGTGAAAAACCTCCTGAAATGGCTGAAGCTCAAGAACGCGCTTGTGTACGGCCTGCCGTATTTCGTCGTCGATACCAGAGTCCGTGATAAATACGCGATCCAACACGATATCGCTGCGTCCGGCAAGCTGATCTTCGACATATTTCAGCATAGCACGGTCGAGCCGGCCCATGTACTTCTTGCCAACGGTCATGCTGCCGTGCAGCTCGTTGCGCACGATGATGCTGGGCTTAAGCTGGAGCATGCTCGCTCCAAGATGCGCCAGACTGGAGCAGCGGCCGCCCGCGTGCAGGAATTCAAGCGTATCCAGTACAAAGCTTGCGCGCGTCAGTGAGGACAGAGCTCCGACTTCCTCATAGATGGTTTTAAGGTCTAAGCCCTTTTTGATCCGCTCGCCGGCCTCGCAGACCAGCAAACCGAAGCCGGTGGAGAGACAGCAGGAGTCTATGACAAATATACGACCCTCGTCGAAGCCCTCTGTGGCGATGGCGGCATTCTGATAGGACGAGGACAGTCCGGAGCCAAGCGATATGTGAAGTATGTCATAGCCCTGATCGATCCATTTGGAGAAATATGCCGTGTATTCCTCGGGATTGATAGCGGCTGTGCGCGGAAGCTCGTTATGCGCTTTCCAGTTTGCAAACACATCCTCGCTGGTGATGTCGACATTGTCCGTATATTGCTTGCCATTTAGCAGGATATGCAGAGGATACAGTGAAACGGCGTAGCGCTCAATGAGCTCCGGCCCTATGTCGCAGGGCGTATCCGCGCTCAAAAGAATATTTCTTTCAGGCATGATCGGTGTCTCCTTTACAGTCGGAATAGGCGTATCATAACAAAATGCCATATGAAAGTCAAACGGACAGCCGCCGTATCCAGTACAGACTGGAGCCGTAATCGCCAAGCATGCGAATGCCGGAGTTGTAGCCGCTGCCGATGAACTGATTGTTCAGATGCACGCCGCACATAAGCTGCGCACCGCCGGCCGTATAGCGCTCTATGCAGTCTGTCAGCGCATAGAGCTTATTCAGATTGCGCAGTATAAAGCCGCGCGGGTCCAGTTCTATGGGCATAATGTGCTTGACCAGTCCGCCAAACCGTTCAATCATTACGCGTTGTGGACGCGCGACAAGCTCATAACGGCCTCTGGGGGACAACCCCCGAAGCGGCAGTATGTCGTTGCTCTCGCCTGCGCGCGACAGAGTCTGAAAAAAACCGGCGATCGATTCGTCGTTCTGCGCGCACTGCCAAACACGCTGATTTTCCTTATAGGTAGAAAGACGGTAAAACCGGCCGTACTGGAGCGTACGGCGGTGAGCCTTATAAAAAGCGATCTGCTCGCGGATTTCCCTGCGCTCCATGTGCGAGAGGTATTTCAGATCCAGTTCGTAGCCAAGGCAGCCAAAGGCTGCGACGTTGAACCGCGTGGACAGGGGCGTATTTCGCAGCGTTTGCTGATGCGGAGCGGAGGAAACGTGCGCTCCTATGGTCGAGAGAGGATATAGATAGGAAACGCCGGCCTGAATATCCAAGCGTTCGATCGGGTCCGTGTCGTCCGAAGTCCATACCTGCTGGCAAAAGCAGAGCATTCCCGCGTCAAACCGGTTTCCGCCGCTGGAACAGGATTCAAAAAGAATATGCGGGCGCGCATAGAAAATGCGGCGCAGGACGTCATACAGTCCCAGTACATAGCGGTGGCAAAACTCGCCCTGATTGGCAAGCAGAGGAGAAAAGGCGTCGCTGATATGTCGGTTCATATCCCACTTCACATAGGAGATGTTATTTTCATCCAGAATGCGCGTAACATTTTCCACAATATAATTCCGCACGTCGGGATTGCAAAGATCCAGCACCAGCTGATTCCGACCCATACAGGGCGTTTTCTTCGGCGTGGTTACGGCATATTCAGGATGAAGGCGAAACAGATCGCTGTCAGGGTTCACCATTTCAGGCTCGAACCACAGACCAAACCGAAGTCCCATCCGATGAAGCCTGCGGGAAAAACGGCCAAGCCCCCCGGGCAGCTTGTTTCTATTTATGCTGTAATCGCCCAGACCGGCCGAATCGTTATTGCGCGCGCCAAACCAACCGTCATCCAGAACAAACAGCTCTATTCCCAGACGCTTCGCCTGCCGCGCAAGCCGGAGGAGTTTCCCTTCATTGAATCGGAAAAAGCATGCTTCCCAGTTGTTGAGCAGCACAGGACGTTCGCGGTTTTTCCAATCGCCGCGTACGATGTGCGTATTGATAAAGTCATGGAAATGCGCGCTCATACCGTTGAATCCGTCAGGACTGTATGTCATGACGGCCTCAGGCGTTTCAAAACATTCGCCCGGCGCCAACGTCCAGGAAAAGCATTGCGGATTGACGCCAAGCTGCACGCGTACAAGATCGTTGAAGGCAAGCTCCACGGCGCCGTAATGATTGCCGCTGTATATCAGGTTGAAGCCGTATACGCTGCCATGCTCCTCGGAGGCATTTTCTTCAGCCAGCAGAAAACCCGGATTATGCCGGCTGCTGGAAGAGCCTGTGGTCGAGCTGTTGACAAATATGCCGTATTGCAGCTTGCGGTCATGACGATGCGTTTCTTTGATCCAGTTTCCATCGAAGGTAATCATGGAAAATCCGCGGTTTTCCATATCCAGATTCAGGCTCATAAGCCGCCTTATTTCACAGTCGGCGCCGCTATGGTTGGACAGTATGGCGCGGCGGGTGATCACGTCCGTATCCTCAAAGACAGTGTAGCTTAGCTCGAGTTCCATGCGGTTGCTTTCGTCGGCGAGACTCAGGATAAGCGTTTGCGCGCGATTGCTCTCATCATAAGCGGAGGGAAGCTCTGCCATGGGCACGCAGCCTTCCACGATGCGGTATGCCGTGAAAACAAAATCAGAGCAAAAGCTGCCGTCCGGCATGCGAAGCTCGGCGGGCGGCATCCGGTAGTCGCCGCGGCCGACGCCGGACCATTCCAGACACAGACAATCCAGCGAATAGTTATCGTCGGCATGCTCTTCATAATCCACTGTTGAGCCGGTGACAGCGCTGCGCTTATGCGTCAGCGAATCCATGGCGTCATGCGGCAGCCGAGGCCCGTAATAGATATGCTCCGGATGGCCGTGCGGCGTGATGCGCAAAAAGTAGGAGGTGCTGGCGGTATCGAGCGCGAACAGGGAATTGTCACAGGAGATCATTCCGCATCTTCCTTTCAAACCGGCATATTGGTTACATATATTGTAAATGTATGCGGCAACTGCGTCAATGTACGAAGATATATCTTTATTATTATATATTTTGTGTTGACAAAATTGTTTGCATAATGTATAAAGATAGTTAACATATCAGCGGGAGGGAAGGAGTAACACAACAATGGAAATGAAACCCAGAAACACAATGGACAAACGATTCGGTCTGCCGACCGCCATCGCAATGGTCATCGGCATCGTAATCGGGTCCGGCGTATTCATCAAAGGAGGCAAGATCCTCAGCCTCGCGGGCGGGAACATGTGGACCGCCATACTGGTGGTCGGTATCGTCGGCGTCATCTGCATAATCTGCTCTTTGGTGTTTGCAGAGCTTGGCTCTAAATATGAAAAGGTGAACGGCGTCGTCGATTACGCCGAAGTGGCGCTCGGTTCCAAATACGCTTACTATGTTGGCTGGTTCATGACGACCATCTACTATCCGTCTCTGGCCGCTATCCTGGCATTCTTCGCCGCGGTGTTTACCTGCCCGCTATTTGGCGTACAAGCGCTTGATTTCTCCACCGGAACCATAGCCATCGAAGCCATCGGCCTTGGCGCTGCCTATCTGATGATTGGCTACGGCATCAATGCCATCAGCCCGAAGCTTGCGGGTAAGCTTCAGGTGTCAATGACCGTTATTAAGCTTATTCCGATCGTCTTAATGGGCATTATCGGCACCATCGTCGGCCTCTGCAACGGAACGACGCTGGAAGTGCTGAATACCGTGACGCAAGCCACGGCCAGCGGCGGCGGGATATTCGCCGGTGTGGTCGCCTTTGCTTTTGCCTATGAAGGGTGGATCATTGCCACCTCCATAAACGCGGAGCTTAAGAATGCGAAGCGGAATCTGCCTTTGGCGCTCATCATTGGCGCTCTGTTCTGCACGGTCGTCTATTGCCTGTACATCTTTTCCATGAGCTCCGTCGGCAGCGTAGACACCATCATTGGCACCTGGCCGCTCGGCGAGACGCTGCCCGGCATTGCGTTTGGCAATATCTTTGGCAGCTTCGTGGGCACCATCGTGTATGTGTTTATCGCTATTTCCTGCCTCGGAACCATGAACGGACTGATCATGGGCTCCTGCCGTGGCATGTATTCCGTTGCCGCGCGCGATATGGGCCCGCGTCCGGAGTTCTATGGCGATCTCGATCATCAGAACAACTTCGCCATGAAATCCAGCATGATCGGCCTCATACTGGCCGGCTTCTGGTATGGCTGGACCGTCATCATGTGGATGAAGGGGCCGGACTTCTTTGGCGGCGTGCATAACAGCCTTTGGCTTGGCTGGGAGCCCGATGAGATCTCCATTGTCAACCTCTACGCCATGTATATTCCCATGTTTATTGCGCTGATGGTCAAGAGCAAGGATTTCAAATTCTTTAAGCGTTTTGTTCTTCCTGCTCTTGGCGTAATCTGCTGTGTATTCATGGTGTACTGCTGCTGCGTGGGCAAGGGCTATCAGCAGATCATTGGCTACCTGATTTTCCTTGCCATCGTGCTCTTCATCGGCTGGCTGTTCGATTTCGCACGCAGAAAGAAAGCGGCCAAGGCCTCGGCTCCGAGCGAGCAATAGGTGCTTACTTTTTGCTAAACGCAGCGGGCCGCCCTGAATATCAGGGCGGCCCGTCAGTCTGTCAAAAAGCCCTTTAGGGTTGTTAAGGGGCCGCAGCCCCTTAAAGTTGTTCCGGCTCCGGCGGTTCATCCGCCGGAACGGATCGCCCATGTATGGGCGGTTTCCCTGTGCTTTTTGCCGGCCGCACCATTCATGGCGCAGGCAAAAAGCGGTTTACCCGTCAAAAAACAGGGTTTTTTGACGGCCTAGCGGGCCGCCCCGAATATCGGGGCGGCCCGTTTGATCCATTGATATTTTATTTGAATTTCTCGAAAAACTTTGCAAACGGGGTAACGGTTTCGTTCAGATTATTGATCGCTTCGTTCAGGGTATCGATGTCGATCTTTGAAAAGGATTCTACGGTGGTTGACAGGGAACCAATGGCTTCGTTCATCGTGTCGATGTCCAGCGACTGAAGCTGCTCGGCAGCATCGCCAACGGACTGCAAGGAACTGTTCGCCTGCTCAATAAAGCCGTTCACATCCTCGGAAAGCGTGGCCAGATCCAACGCGTTGACCTTTTCCAGAACGGACTGCGCTTCGGTGATGGCCCGGGTTACCGGGGGAACGAGCACAAGCGCCGCTGCGACGAATACTGCGAGCATGCAGGCGATCAATATCATCGTGATGCGCGCTGTGCGCAGGCGTTTCTTTTCGGATTTCTGCTGCTCAACAGCATGTAAAAACAATTCCTTGACATAATCAAGAGTATCAAACTCCTTGTTATCGTCCGCATTTTCCAGAACGACGATTGCCTCTTCAATCTGATTCTCCACAGCGATACCTCCTATACGACAAATGATTTATTAAAATTATAGCATGCTTCGACAGCTTTTGCTATGATAGTCTCGTGAGGTGAACGTATGGATACGAGCTTTTTTCTGAATACGCCTGTGGGACCGTTGACGATTGTGGAGCGCGACGGCGCGCTTTTTGAGATCCGCTTTTCCGACTGCGGCCAGCATACGCCGTCTACCGCCTTGCTTGAAAGGGCGGCAGAGGAGCTGGACGCGTATTTTACGGGAAAACGCAGGGCGTTCTCGCTGCCATTACGGCCGCAGGGCACGGCCTTTCAACAGCGCGTATGGTCGGCGCTTATGAAGATTCCTTATGGGGAGACCCGCTGCTATGCCAAGATCGCCGCCGAAATCGGCAGCCCACGCGGCGCGCGTGCGGTGGGAATGGCTTGCCATCAAAATCCCATCCCTATTTTGATTCCCTGCCACCGCGTTGTGGGAAAAGACGGTTCGTTGACCGGCTATGCAGGAGGTTTATGCACAAAGCGGTATCTGCTTACGCTGGAGCGCGAGGCATGAACCAGACGTTTTTTCCTTACACGGACGACGATCTGCAATACTTGTCGGAACGCGATACGGCTATGGCGTGTGCGATTCAGAGGTTTGGCAGAATTGAACGCATGATCATGCCGGATATGTTTGAAGCGCTGGTCAACAGCATCGCCGGCCAGCAGATATCAATGAAAGCGCAGCAAACCGTCTGGGAACGTCTTCTGGATCGGTTGGACAGTCTTACGCCCTCAGGTATACTTTCCGCCGGCGAGGATACTCTGCGCGGCTGCGGATTAGGCGGCCGGAAAAGCGGCTATATACTATCTGCCGCCCGTGCCGTTGAAAGCGGTGCGCTGGATCTGGAGGCTTTGCGCAGTATGCCGGACGGAGAGGTCGTCGATCGCTTATCCGCCTTGCCGGGCGTTGGCGTTTGGACGGCAGAGATGCTTTTGATATTTTCACTGTGCCGCAAAAATGTTTTCAGTACGCGTGACTTTGGCATACGGCGCGGCGTATCCATACTGTATGATGTCGAAACACCGGACGCCGGACTGCTCGACCGCCTGCGCGCCGCCTATTCGCCGCTGGCCAGCGTGGCGTCGCTGTATCTCTGGGAAATATCTTCGCGTATAAAATGAATTGACAGGATGCAAAACAGGTGGTAAGATAACCACGAAAGGCGAGTTATTTACTCGGGATTGAAACCATGAAGCTGTCAACCAGAAGCCGGTATGGGCTGAAAGCGGTCGTTGATCTTGCCGTTTGCTATGGCGAAGGGCCGGTTTCACTGCCGTATCTTGCCGCTCAGCAGGGCATATCGGAGGCCTATCTGGAGCAATTGCTGCGCAGCCTCAGAAAGAGCGGCGTGGTCGATACGGTGCGGGGCGCTCAGGGCGGTTATACGCTTTCACGACCGCCGGAGGAAGTATCCGTGCGGGATGTGCTGTGTATACTGGAAGGCTCCATGTCGCTTACCGACTGCGTCGGCACAGAGACGCATGACTGTGAAAGCGCCTGCATCTGTTCGGCGCGGCCCCTGTTTTTAAAGCTGCAGGCGCGTATCGACGAGGTGCTGAAGAGCACTACGATCCGCGATTTATCCGAAGATTATATTCAGCAAAAGAGGCGATTGGAAAATGCAAAAAGTTTATCTTGATAATGCCGCGACAACTATGGTGCGTCCAGAGGTCGTGGAGGCCATGATCCCGGTATTCAGCACCGTTTATGGCAATCCTTCCAGCTTGCACGGTTATGCGCAGGACGCTGGCAGGCTTGTGGACGAGGCGCGTGACCGCATCGCCGCAGCGATAGGCGCCAAGCCCGGTGAGATCGTGTTTACGGGCGGCGGTTCAGAAAGCGACAACATGATTTTGCGCGGCGTTGTCAAGGCTTATGCAAAGAAAGGCCGCCATGTGATCACCTCCGCTGTGGAGCACCACGCTGTGCTCTATACGCTTGAAGCTATGGAAAAGGAAGGGCTGATCGATCTGACCGTGCTGCCTGTCGATGAGTACGGCCGCGTGAGCCCTGAAACGCTTGATGAAGCGATCCGTCCGGATACGGTGCTGGTCAGCATCATGTTTGCCAACAACGAGGTGGGCACGATCATGCCGGTATGCGCGCTTGGCGCGGTATGCCGTAAGAGGAACGTTCTGTTTCACACGGACGCCGTGCAGGCTGTCGGACATGTCCCGATCGATGTCGACGCCATGCACATCGATCTGTTGTCCATGTCCGCGCATAAGTTCCATGGCCCCAAGGGCATCGGCGCGGCGTATATCCGAACGGGCGTGCGTGTTTCGCCCTTGATTATTGGCGGTGGACAGGAGAAGAAGCGGCGTGCCGGCACCGAGAACGTGCCTGGCATGGTGGGTATGGGCCTTGCGCTGGAGCATTCGGTTCAGCATATGGAGGAGAACACCAGGCATGAGACCTTCCTGCGCGACAAACTGATTCACGGCGTCCAAACCGCGATCCCCGAGGTCAGGCTAAACGGCCATCCTCAGGAACGGCTGCCCAATAACGTGAATTTCAGCATACGCTACATCGAAGGCGAGTCCATGCTGCTGCTGCTCGATATCAACGGCATTGCGGCTTCCAGCGGTTCCGCCTGCACCTCCGGCTCTCTGGATCCTTCGCATGTGCTGCTGGCGATGGGGCTGCCGCATGAAATTGCGCACGGCTCGCTGCGCATGACCTTGTCGGAGTTTACCACCGAACAGGAGATCGATTATGTACTGGAACTGCTGCCTCAGATCGTGCAGCGTTTGCGCGATATGTCGCCGCTTTATAAAGGAGATAAGTAATATGTATACGCAGAAGGTCATGGATCATTTTCAGCATCCGCGCAATGTGGGCGAAATAGAAAATGCCAGCGGCGTCGGTACGGTCGGCAACGCCAAATGCGGCGATATCATGCAGATTTCCCTGAAGATCAGCGACGACGACGTGATAGAGGACGTCAAGTTCAAGACTTTCGGCTGCGGCGCCGCTGTAGCGACGTCGTCTATGGCGACGGAGATGATCAAAGGAAAGAAGGTTTCCGAGGCGCTGGAGCTGACCAACAGCGCGGTGGTGGAAGCGCTTGAGGGTCTGCCTCCGCAGAAGATCCATTGCAGCGTTTTGGCCGAGGAGGCCGTCAAGGCTGCCATTGACGATTATTACAAGAAAAAACAAGCATAATTGCGGCTTCACGGACGGATACTATACCTCGTAGCGCAATATAGAATGCGAGGTGAGAATACATGCGAACCATCGACATGGGGCTCGGCGTCCTCGCGGGCGCTGCGCTGACGCTGGCCATCGTCAATTCGTGTTATCCGGACGTGCCAAAGCGCATGATGCGCGACGGACGGCGATTTGTTCGTCAAACGCGCAGAACGTTTTGCGATATGGGCGAAATGATGAGAAAGTAGCGCAGACCTGGCGGCGGCCGTCCAAGCGATTACCGTCGCCGGGTTTTTTAAAAGTTCTTGACGGAATCCACTGCATTACTATAATATAGAGAGAATCATAGGAAAGGTAATGTGTGTAATATGCCTCAAGGATGTTCACTCAGTAGTTTGGGCAGCGCTGCGTCAAGCAGCACGGACGCTGCCAGCAGTTCGGGTTTTGGCGGCAGCTGGATTTTTCTGATTGTCCTGCTGGTGGCCATGTTCGCTATCATGATCATACCGCAGCGACGCCGCGACAAGAAGGTCAAGGACATGCTCGCCACCCTCAAGCAAGGCGATCGCGTCCGTACCATCGGCGGAATCTACGGAACCATCAGCTCCATTCGCGACGACGTCGTCGTTTTGCTTGTCGGGCCCGACAAGGTCAAGCTGGTGTTCGCGCGCGGAGCCATAGCACAGGTGGAGGAAGCGGGCGTTGAAAACACGATGTCCGACGAGGTAAAACAATAGATCTGTCTTCTCTGTCAGAGAGACAGCGCGCGGCCCGGAAGCCGCCGCATATGCAGTTTAGCGAAAGCCGCTCACAGTAATGTGGGCGGCAATTTAATTCGTACGGGCGTCCGGCCGGCATGTGCATTCCATTCTCCCGCGTCGGGCAGGCGCGAACGATTGACGCGGCTGCCAAAATCCGTCATAATATCAGCAGCGATATTCGGTGATGGGGGGATGAATATGCTCATGAATCTTGCCGCGCGCGTGCGGGATCGCAAATGGATGCTTCTTATCTGGCTGCTGTTCTGGGCTTTGACGCTTGTGAGCCATCGCGAGCTGTTTGAAAACACCGGCCTGATACTGCTCTGGCTGGTTATCTGCGTCTGCTCATTCATCTGTGTGATGCGGATTCAGGGCATGTCTGCTAAAGATTTTTTATTGCTCGCAGGACTTATGGGCCTGTTTTTCATTATCATCGCTCCATTTCCCTGCATTATTGATGAGGACTATCATTTTTCGCGCGCCTTTGGCCTCTCAGGCGGGCGCCTGTTTGCCTATTGGGAGAACGGTTCGCTGGGTCTGGCTCTGCCCGAGGGCTATGAGCTGTACGGCAAAGCCGGCGAGTGGAACCTGCTGAACGTCTGGCAGAACAAGGAGCTTTGGCTTACACGGGTGGATGGACTGGAGTTTGTGGCGCGCACGCGTTCCTCCTCCTATCTGCCTCTCGACTATGTTTTCAGCGCCATTGGCGTTGGCTTTGGCCGCCTGCTTAGGCTGCCGCTGCTGGTCACAGTTTTGCTTGGCCGCCTGACCAACTATGCCGCATATGTTGCGGTCGCCTGGCTCGCTATACGCTCGGCCAAGTATTACCGTTCGTTATTCTTTCTGGTCGCAACGCTGCCGTGCTGCTTCTATGCCGGTGCGACCATCAGCATTGACGCGCCGCTGATCGCCTTTTCGCTGCTGTATGCGTCGATAACGCTCAACTACTGCCTTGACGAGTCAAACCGGCGCGTTACGGCGCGCGATATAGTCTGGCTGCTTGTTTCCGCGGCGTTTGTACTGTCCACAAAATATTTTGGCTATTGCTTACTGCTGCCGCTGATACTGTTTGCGGCCAAACGAAGGCTGGAGAATTATAAAGCGGTGCTGCTCATGCTGGGCGGCGTGATTCTGCTGATCGGCGCCTGGCAGATCTGGGCATTGATGAGGTTTTCGGGCAGTATAGACGAGGGCGCTGCGCTGGGGGACGTCAGCATGCGCGGACAGTTGGCCTGGGCGCTTGAAAACAAGGGCCAGTTTGCCACGTTGATCGTGCGTGATTTTACGCAGAATCTTTTCCAGAGGCTATACGCCTATTCTTATTCAGAGGAGCCGGTATTTGCTTTCATTTCCCTGCCGCTGCGCTTTTTACCCTTTATCGCGGCTGCGCGCGCGAAGGACAAGTATCCGCTCAAGCTCCGGCAGCGCCGCGCTTTTAACGCCTACTGGCTGCTGGCCGCCGCCGCCATGATGCTTTTATGCAATGTTGCGGTATACTTTGCCTGGAATCCCGTCGGAGCCGAAGAAATTCTTGGAGTGCATTTCCGCTATACGCTGCCATATATGATCTTCATATTGTTGGCGTTTTCTACGCTGTCGCCCGAAAACCATATGAAGAACTGGGAGCTGCGCGTATGTTATTTGACAGGATTGTCGCTTATCAATATGGTCATGGGCTCCATACTGGATTTCATGCCGTAACGGCGCTGGAGGATCAACATGCTGCACAGATTTACCGCGCGCGTTTGGGATCGCAAATGGATGCTGCTTATCTGGCTGCTGTTCTTAGCGGCTTTGGCTGTATTGCATCCCGAATTATTCCAAACGCCCGCGCTGATCGCGCTGGTCGCGCTCCTGTTTGCTTGCTCGCTTGTGTGCATACTGATGATTCAGGGCACGAGCGCAAGAGATTTCCTGCTCATCGCCTGCCTGATGGGCCTGTTCTTCATAGTGATCGCGCCCTTTACCTGTGTTGTGGATGAGGAATACCATTTTGCACGCGCATTCAATCTCAGCGAAGGCCATCTGTTCCATTACTATCAGGATGGAACGCTTGGCTATGATATTCTTTCGGACAGCCGATTCGTCACAAAGCCTGAATACTGGAATCTCTTGAACCTGTGGCAGGATTCCGGTGCCTGGCTGACCTGTGACTATGAGGTCGTGTTTTCGCCGCGTATCAGGACCGCTTCTTATTTGCCGCTTGATTACATCTTCAGCGCCGTGGGTATAGGCGCCGCGCGGCTGTTTCGCTTGCCGCTGCTGGCCACTGTGCTGCTTGGCCGCCTGACAAATTATGCCGCCTATGTCGCGGTGGCCTGGCTGGCCATACGCTCGGCAAAGCATTATCGTTCGCTGTTCTTTCTGATAGCTGTGCTGCCCTGCTGCTTGTACGCAGGCGCGACCATCAATATTGACGCGCCGCTGATCGCGTTTTCGCTGCTGTATGTTTCCATTTCGCTCAACTACTGCCTTGACGGATCCGCTAAGCGCATTTCTGCGCGCGATATTGTGCTATTGTTGACTTCAGCGGCGTTTATACTGTCCACAAAGTATTTTGGCTATTGCCTGCTGCTGCCGCTGATATTGTTCGCGGCCAAACGGGGACTGAAAAATTTCAAATCCGTGCTGCTCATGCTGGGCGGTATGACGCTGCTGATCGGCGTGTGGCAGGTCTGGGCTCTTCTCGCCTTTTCCGGAAGCGTTGACGCCGGCGCATCGGTGGTACAGGGCGTTGATACGCATGCGCAGCTTGCCTGGATACTGGAGAACAAGGGAGAGTTTATCACCATGGCGGTGCGGGATTTCATGCAGAATCTTGTAACGCGCCTCTATCTGGTATCATTCTCGGAGGTTCCGGCCTTTTCTTTCGTGGCTTTACCGCTGCGCTTTCTGCCGTTCATCGCTGCGGCGCGGGCGACGGATAAGTACCCGCTTTCACTCACGCAGAGGCGATCGTTTAACGCTTACTGGATTTTAGCCGCCGCGGCCATGATGCTTATGTGCAATATCGGTCTGTATCTGTCCTGGACTCCGGTGGGCGCAAACGAAATAGGCGGCGTGCAATATCGGTACACGCTTCCCTATATGATATTCATACTGCTGGCTTTCTCCACGCTGTCTCCGGAAAATCATATGAAAAACTGGGACAGACGGATTTGCTTTTTATCCTGTCTGGCCCTGATCAACATGATCACGGGCTCCATGCTGAATTATCTGTAAAACGGCTGAAAGCCTTAGCACATATCCGCGGGAAAAGTCTCGCGGATTTCTTTTTGGAGCTTCTTTGAAAGCGCGGAGAATACGATCGAATAGGCGTTGTCGATCATGGCGCGCACCGTGCTGTCTGGAACGCCGGCGTCCAAGTAGAGCGAGCTCCAGTGCAGCTTATTGGAATAATAGCCGGGGACGATTTTTCCCGGGTACTGTGCTCGCAGCAGCTCGGAAAGCATCGGCTCAAGCTTCATGGTATAGATGGGTATGCCGCTTTTATCGCCGCCGAATTCCAGGAATATTTTTCCGCCGACGCGATATAGCTGCATATTCCACTCCGGCTTAAAGCTTTTTTTCACGCCGGGCTTTTCAAGCGCATATGTATCTATCCAGTCCATATTCATAACGCCAGAAACGCCTGCCTTCCCATACAGTCCACAATGTGCAGCACGCGGCCGTTGGCGCCGTCGCAGTTCAGCGTAACCGGAAGCCTTGGTCTGTCGTGGACGACGGTTGGATAAAATATGCCGTCCCGTGCCCGCCCAAGCGCCAGGTAGATCAGCGGACAGTCCGGATCAAAGTGCGCGCTGCTCAGGATCAACCGGCTGCCGGAGGCGGGTAAAAGCTCGACGGCGGCCTGCGGATTGTCCTCCGCCGGATAGCGAAATATGATTTCCTGCCCCTGACCGCCGGCAAACAGCGTCGGCCGTTCGGCGGCTGCCAGAATGCGCGTTCTCAGCGCGCTGAGCGCAAAGGGGGAAACATCCGTTACAACGAAGCCGCGCTGCAGACGGTTTGCGACGGCGGCGGTTGTTCCGCTGCCCGAAAACAGATCCATGACAAGATCGCCGGCGCGGGAGGAAGCGAGAATAATGCGTTCAAGCAGGGCCTCCGGCTTCTGAGTGGCATAGCCAAGGCGTTCGGAGTCCTTTTGCTGCAAATGCTCTATATCGTTCCATACGTCGCTGGGATAGACGGGCATGTCCTCACAATAGGTATAGGTCTTTCCACCGGAGCGTATGGAGAAACAAACGCGGCCTTCCTCATCCACAAACCGCTTCATATGATTGCGCTTTTCCGGCCCGCGGGGCTTTCCAACGGCATGAATGTTGAAATATACACGGGGAGATCTGCGATAAAACAGGATAGTATCGTGCTTTCTGGGAAAATACTTCGTACTGCGGCCGCCGGACTTATAACACCAGACGATCTCATTCATAAAGTTTTTTGCGTCAAAGATTTCGTCCAGCATCAGCCTAAGAGGCGCGCTCATACGATAATCGATGTGCAGATACAGGCTGCCGGAGTCGCATAAAAGCTGGTGACAGCCAGTCAAGACGACACGCATCCAGTCGAGATAGGCGGCGGGCTCCAGAGCGTCGGTAAACAGCGGCGCTTCAACGCAATGCTTCTGATTGCCGAGTCGGATGTGAAAGGTATCGCCGGTGCCAAACGGCGGGTCAAGGTAGATGAGCTGCACCCTGCCGCCGTATTCCCGTATCAGCTCAGGCAGCGCGTCTTCGCAGCGTGTAAGCAAAAATAGCCCCGGGGCGTTGCTTGGTTGCCGTTCCTCGGTGCAGCAGATCTGCATAAGCTGTTCCTCCACGTCAGGTCGTCTGGTTATAGTCCGAAGCGATTAAGATATGCTGTTCCATACAGGCCTTGGCCGCGTCGGCGTCGTGCGCTTCTATGGCGGCGTAAATTTTCTTATGCTCTTCAAGGGATTTTGGCGCCCGATCCGGTACGGTCAGGGAGCTTTGACGCGCCAGATGCGTGTTGTGGTGCAGCGACGCCAGCACATGCTTGAGCGTACGGCTGTTGGAGGCCTCGTATATGATCTCATGAAACATGGTATCAAGGCGTACCAGATGATCGGCGTCCTTTTTGCGGGTGTAGAGATCCATAAGCTCCACCAGCTCGCCAAGACGGTCAAGCTGCTCCTGACTGATGCGCTCTGCCGCCCAGTAGGCGGCCAGACCCTCGAGAAGATGGCGGATGGTAAATACGTCACGATAATCTTCGCGGGTGAAGCCCTTGACAATAACGCCGCGATTGGGCTGAGATACCACGAGATCCTCCAGCTCAAGCTGCTTAAGCGCCTCCCGAACAGGCGTGCGGCTGACCTGAAGCTCCTCGGCAATTTTCATTTCAACGAGGCACTCTCCGGTCTTATAGCGCCCTTCAATAATCCCGTTTCTCAGGTGATCGTACACCTTGTCGGAAAGAGACGCATAATCTTTATTTTCATAAATATTTGTCATACTTCACTGCCTTTGATTTAGTTTAGCGCGAATTTGGTTGGAATACAAGCTTTTTGTATACCAATATACAGTCATAAAAGGGAATGCGGTTCATAGCATAAATCGACGGAGGATAATGTTTATGAAAGCGGGCGGCTGGAAATCGTGCGTTGCTCCGTATGTAACGGACGGCGTTCTAAAGCTTCTGGAAAAGGTGGACGACAGGATGCCTGTGGAAGAATTACGCATTCGCGCGGGCCAGCCGATCCAACTTATATTTTCTGGGGGAGAACGGATATTGCGCCGCGAGGGCGGTGCGGCGGCGGTGACGAGAGAGGATTGCGCGGAGATATTGCAGAAGATATGCGCACAATCGCTGTATGCGTGGGAACGGGAGCTCAAACGCGGCTTTGTAACGCTGCCCGGCGGCTGCAGGGTCGGTCTGAGCGGAAGCATGAGCGCGACGGACGGCGGATTTCTTTCCGGAGATGTTTCCGGTTTCAATTTCAGGATCGCTCAGGCCGTGGCCGGCGCTGCCGACACGGCGCTTTCCTATCTGGTTGAGAAGGGGCGTCTGCGTGCGGCGCTGATTATTTCGCCGCCGGGATACGGAAAGACTACGATGCTGCGCGACATTGCAAGACAGGCGTCGATGGGCCTCGGCGGTATTCGGGCCTGTCGGGTCGGCGTAGTAGACACGCGCTATGAGATCGCGGGCAGCGTAGGCGGGCTTATGCAGCTTGATCTTGGACCGCGCACGGACGTGCTGTCCGGACTGCCGAAAGGAGAGGGAATGCGGATGATGATCACCAACATGGCGCCGGACGTTATCATCACAGACGAGCTCAGCTCGCCTGAGGAGGCGGACGCCGCGCTGGAAGCGCACAGCTGCGGCGTTACGGTGATTGCCAGCGCGCACGCCGCGGACGCGTACACCCTGATGGCGCGTCCAAGCATGCGGCGCTTGCTGCGGGAGGAAGTATTTGAACGGTATCTGCTGCTTTCAAAGGATCACGGGCGGTTGGCGGCGGCTTACGACACGGCATTGAGTAATCTGCCGGCACAGGAGCGCACATGCAGCGCATCCTGATATTGACGGCCTGTGTCTGCGGCTGCTCCTTTGCGGGGTTAAGGCTTGCCGATCGTCTGAAAAGCCGTCTTGAAGCTTTACAGGATTTTAAGGTCGGCATTCATTTCATGATGAACGCTACGGAGAACACCAACCGTCCTCTGGCACAGATCGCCGCCGAATTTGCCGCTCGAGCCAAAACAGAATTCTGGACGGATCTTTCGGAACGTCTTGAAGCGGGAGAGAATGCCGAAAGCGCGTGGAAAGCCGCCTTTGAACGAAATGTCCGATCCGGCGGACCGCTTCACACCTTGACGCAGCATGATCGCGCGCTGCTTGACGCTTTTTCCGCCACTCTGGGAAAAACGGACCGCCGCTCGCAGAGTGCAAGCGGCAGGGTAACGCTTGAGGAGCTCTCGACGCTGATCGAGGACGCGCGCAGTCTGTACATACAAAAGGCGCGCGTATACCGGGTGCTGGGCCTGATGATGGGACTGGGACTTGGAATTCTGATGTGGTAGGTGGCGTCGTATGGATGTGGAGATGCTGTTTCGCATCGCGGGCGTCGGTATACTGGCGGCAGTGGTGACGCAGCTGCTGAAGCAGAGCGGCAGAGATGAGATGGCGACGATTGCGGCAATCGCCGGCTTGATTATTGGTCTGATGATGATGCTGAACATGGTGGAGGAGCTGTTTGCAAGCGTACGCGAAGTGTTTAAGCTGTATTAGGTGGCGGCATGAAAATTCTGCAGGTGTTTGCCATTGCCGTCGTAGGCGTTTCATTTGCCATGGTCATACGTCCGTACCGCCCCGAAATGGCTTTGTTAACAGCGGTTGTGACCGGACTGATAGCGCTTGCCTATCTGATGGCGGATTTAACGGGCGTCATAGAGAGCCTCGAGGCTCTGGCGGCTCAGTATTCCGTAAACGCGGAGGTGCTGGGAGTCTTGCTGAAGATCGTGGGCATTGCGTATCTAACGCAGCTTGGCGCCCGGATCTGCGCCGATGCGGGCGAAAGCGCCATTGCGACCAAGGTAGAGATGTGCGGCCGCATTTTGATCCTTGGCGCGGCGCTGCCGTCTCTGGTGAGCGCGCTCGGAACCGCTTCGGAGCTTCTCGGCGCGCTTGCACAGTGAGGCTGGGACTCTTCGTATGCGTTTTGCTTTTGACGTTGAGCTTTCCCGTTTTGGCAAGCGCGGAAGAGCCGGAGCAGGAAAACGATCTGTCCATAGAGGAGGGCGTCGAGCTATGGCTTAGCGATATCGACTGGAGCGAATGGGAGGAAGAGCTGGACAATCTGCCAAACGGAGTGCGTGAGCTTTGGAACAGCACGAATATTCGTGAGGCGGTTCAAAGCATTGCGCAAACCGGAGACCTTGGCTTGGCTTTACTGGGTGGAGATGCGACCCTGGATTCGATTTCGGGTCTGTTTTTGAAGGAATTGAAGAGCGCAGCAGGCTTCTTTTCGCTGCTGCTTGGCGTATCTGTGCTTGGCGGCGCATGTATGGCGCTCTCTGGAGACAAACAAATCCAGGCGGTCGATATCTCCGGCATGGTCTGCCGCAGCGCGCTGCTGCTGATCGTATTGACGGCCTTTTCGGTATTGGCTTATGACACGCTGCAGTGTATCGCATCGCTTGGTTCGTTTATGGAATTGGCGACGCCGGTTCTTATGACGCTGCTCGCGGCCGTAGGAGGAACGGCCAGCGCGGGTGTGTTTCAGCCGGCGATGAGTCTGCTTTGTACGACGGTAACGGGCGTTGTTGAGCGTGTGATCGTTCCACTTGCGCTTTGCGGCGGCGTGCTGGGCATTGTGGACCGCCTTTCGGAGCGCATGCGCATCAGCGAGCTTTCGGGCTTCATGCAGGGGCTTTCAAAATGGACGATTGGCGCTCTGACGACTGTATATATCGCCGTTACCAGTATACGAGGCATGACGGCGGCCGCCTATGACGGCGTGACGGTGCGCGCCGCACGCTATACGGCGGGCAGTATGGTGCCGATGTTCGGCTCGCTGGTATCGGGCTCGTTTGATACGATGCTTGGCTGTGCGGCATTGGTCAAGAATGCGCTTGGCGTGACAGCTATCCTGCTCTCTGTCAGCGTTGTTGCGGTGCCGATGCTGCGGCTTCTGGCATATCAGTGGATACTGCGTCTGTCCGCAGCCATAGCGCAGCCTCGGGCAGGCGCACAGCATGCGGCCATGATGAAGGCGGGCGCAGCCATGATCGGTTCGTTGCTGTCGGCTTGTACGGCGGTGCTGTTGATGTTTATTGTCACGCTGGGCTTGATCACAGGGCTGGGGAACGCGGGGTATCTATGATGCGCTTTGCTTCATCACTGGTTTCTTTTTCCATAACGGTCTGCGCGCTGGCCTGCGTCATGATGGCGGCGGAGTATCTGCTGCCAAAAGGATCTGCCAGATCAGCGCTGGAAGCCGGTACGGGCATACTGTTTCTGGCGGCCATGATCGAACAAATTGCGGGCATATTTACAGGAAACGGGGTATAGACATGCTAAGGGAAGCGGGTAAGGAGAGAGGCGCCGGCTGGATAGGCGGGCTGCTGGAGAAAGTAAAGGGCGGCAAGAAGCTGGAACTGATACTGTATGGCGCGGTGATTCTTACGGTATTGCTGCTGTATGCCAGCGGATTAAGGCGCAACCGCTCAGAAACAAGCGCTGATAGCGCTGAGTCGTATGCCGGTGCAGAAGCCGTCATGACAGAGCAGGATCTGGAGAATAAGCTTGCCTCGGTTCTGTCCTGCATACGGGGAGCCGGACGCGTGGAGGTGATGGTCACATATGAAACTGGCGCCGAACTGGTAACGGCAATGTCCACCAGCACCAACAGCAACGCGTCCGAAACTACTGATAACGGCAAGGCCAGCGCATCCAGTCAGACCACGGAGTCCATGGAGCCGGCGACCGTAAAGGGGGAAAACGGCGATACGCCTATCGTACTGATGGAGAGACTTCCGGTGGTGCGCGGCGTCATCGTAGTAGCGGAGGGCGCTGCCGATATCTCCGTAAAGCTGGATTTGCAGCGTGCGGTGCAGGCGGTACTGGATATTCCGTTGTCGCAGATAGAGGTATTCGAATTATCCGCAACGGGTTATGAGTGAGGAGGTTTTTGCATGAGAAGCACAGGTCGCATGAAGGCAGGTTTGAATAAGAAGGCTCTTACGCTGGCAGGCATATCCCTGCTGCTTGTGGGAGCAATTGTGGCAAACTATCTGGTCAATCGCGCCAAGGAAGCGGATGACGGCGCTCAGCAGGTCAGCGCAAACGCCAATGAAAGCGCGCAGACCGTAACGGTCAGCACGGCGCAGGCCAGCTTCTTTGAAGCTTTCAGGGCCGACAGGGAAAGCACGCGCGCAAAGGAAATCGAGTATCTGGATACCATCATCGAACAGGGCGCGGACGTCGATACGCTTAAAGAGGCACAGCAGCAGAAGCTGGTCATAGTGGACGGCATGGAAAAGGAAATGACGATTGAAAGTCTGCTGAAAGCCAAGGGCTTTGCAGACGCCGCCGTCACTATACATTCAGGGTCGGTGAACGTTATTCTGTCCGCAGAAAGCCTTTCGGATGAGCAGGTGGCGCAGGTTTTGGACATAATATTGCGCGAAACCGGCGAGTCGGCGGAGAACGTAAAGGTTTCCACCGCGCAGTGAGTATTTACATTGGCCGCAAAAATTGATATAATAACGTCAAAGTTAACTAGGAGGTGCGCGTATGTCTGAAAAAGAACAAGTCGGCGCCGAAATTTCAAAGCAAGAGGGCGGCCGCATCATTTTTGCGGACGATGTTGTTGCAACCATCGCTTCTTTGGCTGCGACAGATGTAAACGGCGTTGCCGGCATGAGCGGCGGCGTGGTTGAGGGCTTTACCGAAAAGCTTGGGAAAAAGAGCCTGACCAAGGGCGTCAAGGTCGAAGTCGGACAGGAAGAAGCGGCCATCGATATTTCCGTACAGATCAAGTACGGCTTCCGTATTCGCGAGGTTTGCAGCGAGATTCAGAAAGCTGTAAAAACGGCGGTGGAGACCATGACGGGCCTGCGCGTTGTAGAGATCAACGTATTTGTACAATCCGTGGTGTTTGAACAGACTGAGCCGACGCGCGCAGAAAAACGCCGCGAACAGCGCGAGAAAGACAAGGAACTGGAAGAGGCTGAAAAGGAAAAGGAGAAGCTTCCCGAACCGGCGCCTCGCGTCAAATAACATCATCGGGCAGTCAAGGCATACAGGCGGAGCGAACCTCCGCCTCTTACACAAGATAAGGAGCGTTTTTAACGTATGAAACTCAAAGCGTTTGATCGGATTCTTCTGGCGCTGTTGCTGATCGTGGCGATTGTAAGCGCCTTTGTGCTCTTTGGCGTAGCTGCACGCCTGATTCCGGAATCTATGGCGACCGGATTTGTTTCGCTGTTCTATGCGAACCTTCACAATGCGCTGATTCTGGCTGCATGCGGCCTTGTGCTGCTTTTGATCTCGCTCAAACTTGTATTCTGCGGACGCGATCATAAGGCGCCCCAATCGGCAACGACGGTCATTCGCCAGAGCGATATTGGCGGCACCTATATCTCGCTCACCGCTATCGACACGATGGTGCAGAAGCACTGCCGCCAGCAGAGCAAGGTGCGGGACTGCGCTTCGACCCTGCGCGCGGTGGAAAACGGCGTGGCCATCAATCTAAAGCTTTCGGTGCTGCCGGATACGGACGTTGTTAAGCTGACCGACGAACTGCAAAAATCTCTTAAGGAGTATATCGAATCCTTAACGGGCGTGAACGTAACCGAAGTCAGCATTTTGGTGGAGAATACGGTACAGAGCCCGAATGCCGGCCGCGTGGAATAAGGAGCCGTACATGGATAAGTTTCGCGAGTTTTTTCAGGCGCATAAATTTGCCGTCATATTTGCCGTAATCGGCGTCGTACTGGCGGTACTGTTTATGACGCTTGGATTTTGGCGTACGCTTCTGCTGATCGTGCTGATCGCCGTATGCTTTTTTATCGGGCTCCTGCTGGATCAGAATGGCGTGGACGGTCTGAAAGCGTTTTTTGCCAGACTCTTCACGCGTAAAAAATCATGAGTCGATCCAGTGCGCGGGAAATTGCCATGAAGCTGGCGTATTCCAGACTCATGGGGGGCGCTGGCACGCCGGCGGACATTGCCGAGGAATCCGGCGCTGACGAGCCGCCGACTGCCGAGGAGGCGCTCTACGCCGAGGAGATCGCCGCAGGCGTAGAGACCACCTGCGCAGAGCTGGACGGGCTGATCGCGCAGTACGCCATCGGATGGTCGAACGAGCGCATCGCGCGCGTGGATCTGTGCATCCTTCGCGTCGCGCTGTATGAAATACTCTACCGTGAGGATGTGCCGACGGGCGCGGCAATTGACGAGGCAGTGGAGCTTGCCAAGCGCTTTGGCGGAGAGCGTTCGTATGCTTTTGTCAACGGAATCCTTGGCTCCGCGGTAAAATCCCTGGACGAAAAATAGAATGAAGCCGCTGTATATCGGTCTGGATACAAGCTGCTATGCAACGTCTGCTGCATGCGTAAATGAGGACGGCATCGTTTTTCAAAAAAAGACGATGCTGCCTGTCGCTTTCGGCGAGCGCGGACTCAGGCAGGCGGACGGCGTGTTTCTGCATGTGCGCAATCTCGAAGCAGTGGCAAAAGAACTGTTTGCCTCCATTGACGCGGGTGCTGCGCAGGCCGTGACGGTCAGCGCGAGACCCTTGGACGCAGCGGGATCCTATATGCCGGTTTTTCTGGCGGGCGTTGCATCGGCCGCTTCCATGGCCGGAGCGCTTGGAATTCCACTTCTAAAAACAAGCCATCAGCGCGGGCATATCCGTGCGGCGCTGATAGGAAACGAATGTTTACTGGATACGGATTCCTTTCTGGCGCTCCATCTTTCCGGCGGCACCACCGACCTTCTCAGAGTATCCATGCAAAACGGCTGTATTAAGAGTGTCAGCCGCATCGGCGGCAGCGATGATTTGCATATCGGACAATTTGTGGATCGTGTAGGCGTGCGTCTGGGCCTTTCCTTTCCCGCAGGGGCGCAGCTCGAGCTTTTGGCAGGTCAGGCCGAGCGGCGGGCCCTGAAGATTGCGGCTTCCGTGCGGGGGACAAGCTGTTCTTTTTCCGGACCGGAATCACAGGCACAACGCTTAATCATCGGCGGCGGGGCGCCGGAGGAGATCGCCTTTGCCGTGTATGACTGCATGGCCCGCACCGTGGGAAAGCTGATCGATCACGCCGGTGCGGAGCGCGTACTGCTTTGCGGCGGCGTTTCGGGCAGCTTGCTGCTACGATCCCTTTTGGCTAAACGTACAAGCGCCAGCCTGTACGCCTCCGCTTGCGGCCTTTCCGGAGACAATGCTGTCGGCGTGGCATTATTGGGAATGGAAGGGGGGAGCGGCAGCTTATGAACGCAAACGCAGTGTGGAGCGTCACAGGACTGAACGAATATGTCTCTGCTTTGCTCTCAAGCGACGTTCGCCTGTCAGAGCTTCGTGTGCGCGGTGAAATCAGCGGCTTTAAGCGGCATAGCTCGGGCCATCTGTATTTTTCCATTAAGGACGATCATGCGCTTGTTCGCTGCGTTATGTTCCGTCAGCAGGCCATGCGTCTTGGCTTTCAGCCAAGGGACGGCATGCTGGTCATACTGTCCGGTTCTGCATCGCTGTACGCACGCGACGGAGCGTTTCAGCTCTATGCGCGCACCATGGAGCCTTGCGGCGACGGCGCGCTGTATCAACGGTTTGTCGAGCTTAAGGAGCGCCTTGAAAAGGCCGGATATTTTGACGCTGCGCGCAAGAGGCCCATACCGCTGCTGCCGCGCTGCGTTGGCGTAGTTACCAGCGCTACCGGCGCTGCGATTCGGGATATTCTGCAAATTATTGACAGACGTTTTCCCAATATGCCGGCGATTCTGTCACCCTGCGCCGTACAGGGCGAGGGCGCGGGGACGGAAATTGCGCATGCGATACGGCGGCTTTGCGAGGATGAGCGCGCGGACGTGCTGATTGTAGGACGCGGCGGCGGAAGCCTTGAGGATCTGTGGGCCTTTAACGAACCGGTGGTCGCGGACGCCATTTACCGCAGCGAGATACCGGTTATCAGCGCCGTTGGTCATGAAACGGACTATACCATCGCCGACTTTGTGGCGGATCTGCGCGCGCCAACGCCATCGGCAGCGGCTGAACTGGCGGTGCCCGAATATGACGTCTGCGCAGATACTCTTGCGGCAATTCGCAGACGTCTGATGAAAGCCCTTACGCATGATCTTCAGGCGCGTCGCAGCCGTATAGAATATTTGATGCGTTCCCGTGCTTTTTTGCAGACAGAGAATCGTCTGTCTGCCTGCCGGCAGTCCGTGGATGCGCTTCGCGAACGCGCTGTTTTGTCTGCGGCCGGCACGGTTGACGCCATACGGCGCCGCATTGCTGAATACGCTGCCCGCCTTGACGCGATGAACCCGCAATCTGTGCTTCGGCGCGGCTATGCGCTGATTACCGATACGGCTGGCAGGACGATTATCCACACGGAGAAACTGCATGCCGGCATGGACGTCGGTATGCGCTTGTATGACGGCGAGGCCCGTGCCAGGATTACGCATGTGGCCGGAAAGGATGATTCACAGCATGGAGAAAGCCATACAGTTCGAAGAAGCCCTGAAAACGCTTGAAGAGCAGACGGCAATGCTTGAGAGCGGAGAAGGCACGCTTGAAGAGATGATACGGCGTTACGAGGAGTGCATGAAGCTGGTAAAGCTTTGCAACGACCGTTTGGACGCCTATGAAAAAAAGATCATTACGTTGGGCGGAGATGAGCAGGCATGACGGATGGGGATCTGGATCTGCGCTTTCGCGAAAATGCGCTGCACGTTCAGAAGCATCTTGAGGAGCTTTTGAATGCCCGGCATATGCCGGCTATGCTGCGGGAGAGCATGTCGTACAGTCTGTTTGCAGGCGGCAAGCGCCTTAGGCCGTCGCTCTGCATGGAAAGCTGCCGCATGCTCTCGGGCGATCAAACAAAAGCGCTTAATGCGGCATGCGCGCTTGAAATGATTCACACCTATTCGCTGATACATGATGATCTTCCCGCGATGGATGATGACGACATGCGCCGCGGGAAGCCAAGCAATCACGTCGCTTTCGGCGAGGCCAATGCCATTCTGGCCGGCGATGGACTGCTTTCGCTCGCTTTTGAGACTCTTGCGGAACAATGCGGTGACGAGGCGCTTTGCATCGCCGCAAAAGGCGCCTTCGATATGGTGGCCGGACAGAGCCTGGATTTATCAGGATGTACGACGAAAGAGAGTCTGTATATGACCCATCATTTAAAAACGGGCGCCTTGATCAAGGCGTCTGTGCTGACCGGCGCTGCCTGCGCAAAAGGAACGGATGGCGAACTGAAGGCGCTGACGGAATTCTCCGAAGCGTATGGATTGTTGTTTCAGATTACGGACGATATATTGGATGTAACCGGCGAAGCCGCAGTTCTTGGAAAATCTGTGGGCAAGGACGAACGGGACGGAAAGCTGACGTTTGTGACGCTTTACGGACTGGAAGGAGCGTCGAAAGAAGCCGGGCGGCAGGCCCTGTTGGCCGATAACGCATTAAGCTCCTTTGGAGCGCGCGCATTGTTCTTTTCTGCCTTGATCCGTTATACTCTGCACCGCTGCGCTTGAACAGCAGAACAACTTGTGCTATGATATGGGCGCTTTGCAAGGGAGGCTTATATAAGGCATGTCGGAATACCCGATTTTAGATACGATTCATTCACTGGATGATTATAAGAAGCTGTCCGGAGACAAGCTGATCCCGCTTGCCGATGAGATTCGCCGCTTCATGGTGGAGAGCGTTGCGCTGACGGGCGGGCATCTGGCCTCCAGCCTTGGCGCAGTCGAGCTGATCATGGCTATGCACAGGGTGTTTGACTGCCCCAAGGACAAGCTCATATTTGACGTCGGCCATCAGGCTTACGCGCATAAAATTCTTACCGGACGCCGTGAAGCTTTTTCCACCTTGCGGCAGCAGGGAGGGATTTCAGGCTTTCCTTTGCGCGATGAAAGCGAATATGACTTATTCTCTGTCGGCCATGCTACAACTTCGATTTCTGCGGCGCTCGGCATGGCGCGGGCCATGAAGCTGCGCGGCGAGCATGGCGCAGCGGTCGCTTTGATCGGCGACGGCGCGCTCACGGGCGGCATGGCTTTCGAAGCGCTGAACGACGCGGGCCAGGCGGAGGTTCCGCTTGTGGTGATCGTTAACGATAACGATATGTCGATCTCGCAAAATGTCGGCATGCTCCATCGGCAGCTCAACAACATGCGCATCAGCAAGGGCTATGTCAGCTTCAAGCGTTGGCTGGTTCATTTTCTTGACGCGGGCAGGATCGGCCGTTGGCTGTCGGCCCACATGGAAAACTTCAAGAATCGCATTAAAAATTTTCTCCTTCCGCATCTGCTGTTTGAGGAGATGGGCTTTGTCTACCTTGGCCCTATTGACGGACACGATGTGGAAAAACTGATACATGTGATGACGCGTGCGCGCGATATGCGTATTCCCGTGATCGTGCATACGGTGACAAAGAAGGGGAAGGGCTATCACTTCTCGGAAAACGATCCGGAGAAGTTTCATGGTATTGCGCCGTTTTCCATAGGCACCGGCTGCGTGGAGCACGATGGGCTCAGGGACAATTCAAAGGCGTTCGGAGACGCTCTTGTGCAGCTTGCGCGCCGGGATGAACGCATCGTCGCCGTTACTGCCGCCATGCCGAGCGGAACCGGCCTGAACGATTTTTCAAAGGAGTTTCCCGAGCGATTTTTTGATGTGGGGATCGCCGAGGAGCATGCGCTGACTATGGCTGCCGGCATGGCCGCGGAGGGGATGCGCCCCGTGGTGGCCATTTACTCTACGTTTTTGCAAAGAGGTTATGATCAGCTTCTGCATGATATCTGTCTGCAGCGGCTGCCGGTCGTTTTGGCGGTGGATCGTGCCGGCCTTGTCGGCGCGGACGGCGTAACGCATCAGGGCGTGTACGATATTGCCTATCTGCTTACGCTTCCCTATATGACCGTTTATGCGCCCGCAACGCAGCAGGAGCTGAGGCATATGCTGGCCCTGGCCATAGACAGTCAGGAGCCCTGCGCCATACGCTATAATCGCGGCGCACTGATGAGCGCTGTTTCCGAGCTCCCCGTACAAAAGGGAAAATGGGAGGAAATGCTTCCGATTTCAGAATGCACGGTAATTGCCGTTGGCAATATGGTCGAGCTGGCGCTCAAGCCGGCCAGAGACATGGGGGCAGGGTTAATCAACGCGCGCTGCCTTAAACCAATGGACGACGATATGCTTCTGCAAATCCAGCAGCGCGCGCATCGGGTCGTCGTCATAGAGGACGGGATAGACGCCTTTGGCGCGGCGGTGACGCTGAGATTGCCGGGTCTGGAGGTAAGACGCCTGCATGTTCCCGAGGAACCCGTGCAGCATGCCACGGTCTTGCAGCAGCGTGCGCTTTGCGGCCTGACTGCCGAGGCGCTTCTTGGCGCAATGCGGGGTGAAAATTGAAGGAACGGCTGGACAATTATCTGGTTCAGAATGCGTATGTCAAAAGCCGCGAGCAAGCGCGCGCGCTGATCATGGCCGGCGAAGTTCGCGTGGACGGCATAACGGCCGCCAAGGCCGGATTTCCCGTGCAGGAGAACGCCCATATTGAACTGACAGGCGGAACGCTTCCGTTCGTAAGCCGCGGAGGGCTCAAGCTTGAAAGGGCGCTGGAGGCTTTTCCTATCACGCTAGAAGGACGCACGGCCGCCGATATTGGCGCTTCCACGGGCGGATTTACGGACTGCATGCTTCAGCATGGCGCGCGGCGCGTATATGCTGTCGACGTTGGCTATGGCCAATTGGACTGGAAACTCAGAAATGATGTGCGCGTCGTTGTTATGGAGCGGAAAAATGCCCGCTTTATGGAGCCGGACTGGTTTGAAACACCGCCGTCGTTCGCTTCGATCGACGTATCCTTTATTTCGCTTCGCCTGATACTTCCGCCGCTTAGACGCTGTCTGGCGACAGGCGGCGAGGTCGTGGCGCTGATCAAGCCGCAGTTTGAAGCCGGACGATCAGAGGTCGGCAAGCATGGCGTGGTGCGCGACGAGGCCGTCCATGCGCGGGTTTGCAGAGACATAATGGACTTTGCCTATTCGATAGGCTATTCCGTGCGCGCCCTTGACTGCTCGCCAATTACCGGCCCGAAGGGGAATATGGAGTTTCTGCTCTGGCTTTCCTGTGACGAGCATGCTTTCCAATCGGATATCGATGTGGGCGCATTTGTTCACAAAACGCATATTCAACGAATCCAATAAACTTTTTATACATTTTCACTTGCATGTTTATGAAGCGTGCTGTATAATGTGAACACATTATGAACTGGTGGACGATAGCATGAGACTGGGCTTTGCCGCTTATTCAGGCAAAAACGGCCCGTTGGATGCGTTGGAACGACTTCTGGCCGAGGCAAGAGCCGCAGGCGTAAGCTGCACGACGTATGGCGATGCACAGTCGGTCATGGCGGATCCGCAGCGGCCGGATATTCTGGCAGTCATTGGCGGAGACGGTACGCTTCTCAGATATGCGAGCGCCGTTTCGGCCGTCAACCTCCCGATCCTTGGCGTCAACCTTGGACGGATCGGCTTTTTGAGCGAGGTCACGGCTGATGAATTTTCACACTCGTTAACGCGTTTGATACAGGGGGATTTCACGGTAGAGGACCGGATGATGCTCGCCTGCCGCATCAACGATCAAACAGAATTGTTGTGTCTGAATGATTTTATGGTGTTCAAACGTACGTTATCCGGTGTTGCCCAGATAGAGCTCGTGCTCAATAATATGCACATAGGCACTGTATATTGTGATGGTATTGTCATTGCAACCCCAACCGGTTCGACTGCATATTCTTTATCCGCAGGAGGGCCGGTGGTGGCGCCGGGGCTTGAAGCCATCCTCGTAACGCCGGTGTGCTCGCACACGCTGCATATGCGTCCCTTTGTGACTTCGCCCGATGCGCGGCTTGAGCTGCGGGTCGCGCGCGACGGATTGGTATCGGCGGACGGCATTCATTTGGTGAATATCGGGCCGGACGATCGCGTCGTGATTACGCACACTGACCGTAAAGCCAGATTCATTCGCTTTGGTCAAAAAAATATATTTGATTTAATCAAAACGAAACTGTCCTGAGAAGCTCGAATGGAGAGAGGTAGAACATGAAGGCAAAAAGGCACGATATGATTTCCAAGCTGATTGCTGCGCAGAACGTCGAGACGCAGGAGGAATTGGCCAGCATACTGTGCGATCACGGTTTTTCGGTTACGCAGGCCACCGTTTCGCGCGATATCAAGGAGCTGCGTCTCATCAAGGTATTGACGCCGGAAGGACGGTATCGCTATGCTACCGTTGAAAAGGCGGAAGCCGACATGCAGGAGCGCTTTATCCGTATGTTCAGCAACTGTGTGCTTTCTGTCACCTCGTCTGGCAATATTGTCGTCATAAAGACATTGTCCGGCACGGCCAACGCCGCGGGCGAAGCGATCGACTCCATGAAATGGCCCGAGATCGTCGGTACCTTGGCGGGTGACAACTCCGTTTTTGTCTTGGTGCGTGAGGGCAAGCCCGTAAGCGACGTCATCAAAAAATTCCAGAAAATGATAAAGTAGGAGGGCTTCACTTTGCTGCAAAGCCTATCCGTCAGCAATGTTGCGCTCATTGAAAAACAGGGTATTACGTTTTATGATGGATTTTCCGTTCTGACAGGTGAAACCGGAGCGGGAAAATCCATCATTGTTGAATCCCTGAGCTTTGTTTTAGGCGAGCGTGCCAACCGCGATCTCATAAAATCCGGCGCTCAAAAGGCGAGCGTGGAGGCTGTATTCTCATTGCGTTCAGGAGAGCCGGTCTGCACGGTGCTGAAGGACAACGAACTGCTGCCGGATGATGGTACGCTTGTGCTGTATCGCGAGTTTTCCGAAACCGGCAAGTCTGTATGCCGTGTCAACGGAACCTTGATTCCGGCAAGCATGCTGAAGCTGATCGGCGACGCGCTCGTGGATATACACGGTCAGCACGAGCATCAGGCGCTGCTGAATCCCAAGCTGCATCTGCGCATGCTGGACAGCCTTGGCGGCGATGAGCTGGCTCGCCTGCGCAGCGAGCTGTCCGCAGATTATGCTGTGGCCTATGAGGCAGGAAAAAAGCTGCGTTCCGCCGAAATCGACGAGCATGAACGCGAACGCCGCTGCGATCTGATCAGCTATCAACTTGCCGAGATCGACAAGGCAGGCTTGAGCGAGGAGGAGGAGGCCGCGCTTTTGGAACGACGCGGCGTTCTTCAGAACGCGCAGGCGATCATGGAATCGCTTGTGGAAAGCTCTGAGATTATTTCCGGGGAAACGGGCGTACTGCCGCTGCTTTCACAGGCGCTGCGCAGTCTGGAGGGGATCGCAGGCTTTCACGGCGATTACGCCGCCTTGCACGACGCCCTGCAGGAGGCCTATTACGCCATAGAGGAGGCGTCCTATGGACTGCGCGATCAGAAGGACAGCTTTTCCTTCGAGCCGGATGCGCTCAATCAATTGGAATGGCGGCTGGAAACCATTTCTTCCATGAAGCGCAAATATGGCGACAGCGTTTCCGACATCCTTCGATATCGTGATAAAATATCCGAGGAGTATGAGCTGCTGTCCACGAGCGAGGAGCGGCGCGATGCGCTGAAACGCAGCTATTCCGCGGCGCAGCACAGCTATATGGAAAAAGCGGAGCGTCTCAGCACCCTTAGAAAATCCACGGCTGAGGCGCTGCGCAGCAGGCTGCTGCCGGAGCTGAGCGATCTGGGAATGCCGCATGCGGAATTTGAGGTTCGCTTTGAACGTCTTGCAGGCGAATTGCCGTCTTCGGAGGGTCTGGACGACATTGAGTTTATGCTTTCCACCAATAAGGGCGAGCCTGTAAAGCCGCTGGCCAAGGTGGCTTCCGGCGGCGAGATTTCACGCATCATGCTGGCCTTTAAGTCCGTACTGGCGGACCTCGACGGTATACCCACCATGGTTTTTGATGAAATCGACAGCGGCATCAGCGGCAAGATCGGAACTTCGGTGGCGGAAAAAATGCGTCAGCTTGCCTCGTCGCATCAGATACTCTGCATCACGCACCTGCCGCAGATTGCCGCCCATGCTCAAAGGCAGTATCTGGTGTATAAGGAAACCACCGAGTCAGGCACCCGTTCGGCCGCAAAGCTTTTGTCTGATGACGAGCGCGCCAAAGAAATTGCGCGGATCATGGGCGCCGGCTCGGACGATTCCCTGGCCTTGGCGCACGCGCAATCTCTTTTGCAGTCCGCCAGCGGATTTGACGCAAAGCACAGGGAATAAAAAGCAGCTTTACACGCGCAAGCTAGATTTGTCCGCATCCGCGGTCAGATTTGTTTGCGGGGGTATCGGCTTTGAAAACATCCGGCATGCGCGTATTGGTGCGCGCGTTTGGTATAGCAGCGTCGCTTGCCATTGGCGTCTGGAATTACTTACCGTCCATGCGGGCTTTGCGTGCGCTGCCTGTGGTCATTCGCGTAGTGGAGGATTCCTCGGACGCTGATTCCGCGCTTGAAAAAGCCTCCGGTAAGCTTGTGTACGCCAACGAGAGCGTTGAGGTCGCTTCCACCAGCGATGAGAGGCTAACGACGCTTGGCGACTACGCTTACACCTATTATTTGCTCGGCCGGATTCCGGTCAAGACCGTGCAGGTGCTGCACAGCGAGGCGGAGTACCTGGCTGCGGGCGGCCAGGCGCTTGGCATCACCATCCGGACGGAAGGAGTTCTGGTCGTCGGCCTTGGCGCGGTGGAAACAGAAAACGGCGCGCTCAGCCCCGGAGCGGCGGCCGGCCTTAAGGCGGGAGACATCGTTTTGACGGCAAACGGGGAGACGGTCAAGGATTCGGCTCACCTGTCGTCCATCTGCGAGAATTCCAAGGGCGAGCTGGAGCTGCATATCGTTCGCGACTCGGAGAACGCCGTCATTCATGCCCAACTTGTCAAGGATGCGGCGACAGGCGCCTGGAAGCTTGGCATTTGGGCGCGCGACAGTACGGCGGGCGTTGGTACGCTGTCCTTTGTGGATATGGAAACCGGATGGTTTGCAGCGCTGGGACATCCTGTCTCAGACGTAGATACGCAATCCCTGCTGCCGGTTCGTGACGGCCGCATATTCAATACGGACATCGTAGACGTTCGTAAGGGCGAGGAGGGGAGCCCCGGAGAGCTGATCGGCGTGTTTTCCATCTATGATAAGCCTCTGGGCCGCATTAAAAAGAATACGGAATACGGTATTTACGGCGAGATCAGCGATTTGGATGCGCTTGCGCCCGCAGAAATGCTTCCCATGGGCTATGCACATGAGGCGCATGAAGGCTCGGCTCAGCTTGTGGCCACGATCTCATCAGAGGGAGCGGAACGCTTTGCCTGCGAAATTGTCCGCGTAAACGCGCAGAGCGACGCGGCGTCCAAGGGCATGGTCATTCGCATTACCGATGAAAAGCTTCTGAAGGCGATCGGCGGTATCGTTCAGGGAATGAGCGGCTGTCCGGTAATACAGGACGGCAAGCTTCTCGGGATCGTTACGCATGTGTTTGTTAACGATCCTACGCGCGGATACTGTATTTATGCCGAATGGATGCTGCGCCAAATCCGCGAGGACCAAACGGCGGCATAAAAAATGTTGGCAGGGGGGGGACATTGTGAGAAAGAATCTTTTGATCGCCGTAAACTCGTCTGCGGACTGTGTCGGCCTTATGAATGCGTTTTCGCAATTGGAGGATGTGCGGCTTCTGCCGGCCGTTTCCACGGGGCAGGACGCTATTGAAACAATACTGAGTAAGGACGTTCACGTTCTGATCATGGACATGCTTCTGCCTCAAAAGGACGGACTGGATGTTCTGGACTATATTGACCGCATCAGCGGCACGCGCCGGCCGCTCACCTTCTTGATGTCCGCCTTTACAGACGACCGTCTTCTTTCCATGGTACAAAACCGTGTTCTATATTGCTTTACCAAGCCGTTGGACTATGAGCTGGTGCTTTTGCGCGTATTGCAGCTTATCCATTCGGACGACAAAATACTCAGGCGCGACGCCGACAGACGCAGTCTTCTGACTGCACAGATTTCCTCCGGTATCCGCGCAATCGGCGTTCCGGCGCATCTCAAGGGCTACTATTATCTTCGGGAGGCTATTCTCATTTACGCTGAAATGGAAAGACCGTATATGCTGAATATCACCACCGATATCTATCCGCGCGTAGCAGAAAGTTTCCATACCAAACCGTCGCTTGTGGAGCACGCCATCCGAAACGCCATAGAAATTGGCTGGACGCGCGGCAATATTGAAACGTTGCACGAATACTTTGGCTATACGGTCAACGATTATCGCGGCAAACCGAGCAATTATGAGTTCATTGCGATGATGGCTGAACGGGCGCTGTCATACGTCAATCGTTCATAGCATGTCCTTAACCCCGGTCACATAGTATATCCTATGCGGTGGCCTGAAAACGGACTCTGGAATACCAGAGCTTTACTTCAAAGAAACAGCGCGGGCGCTATATGCTATATAGCGCTCTATGGCATGGGAGGCTGCTTTGGCTTTTCATTGTCCGGCGAACTATGCGAGCCGCTGTGGACTCAGGCGGCGGATGCGGGCGCGCTGACGGATGCACGGGCATTGCTTGGCGTACTGCTGCTGGCTGTCGGTCCTGCATTTTTGTATATTTTCATCATGGTGCTTTGCGCCTGCGAGCGTCGCGCCCTGCCGCTTTGGGGACTGGCCCTGCTGCTTTGCGGCGCACGCAGCGGAATGGCGGCTGGAATTTTAAAGCTTGCCGATCTTTTGGCCCTGCTGCCGGTCTATCTGCCGATAAGCATGGCGCAGGGAGCGCTTGCTGTTTTAAGTCTGGATTGCCGCAGGGACGGCAATCGAAACGACGTTTATCAGGCAGCGGAACGGCTTTTGATCCCTTCCACAGTATATCTTATACTGGCGTCGCTGGCGCAGCTGCTTCTGACGTCATGGACGCAGCGCCTTTTGCCGCGTTGACGCGGACTTCGCTAAGGTGCTACACTAACGGCGGAGGTGCACTATGGAAAAACGAGTTATTTTGATCGTGCTTGACAGCGTGGGCATAGGCGCTATGCCGGATGCGGCGGATTTTGGCGATCTGGGCGCACATACTCTGGGTAATATCTATCGGTCGCGCGGCAGCTTATCGCTTCCAAACATGACGAGGCTGGGTCTGGCAAAGATCGAGGACAGCCGCTTGCCGGACGCCGGCGCCGAAGCCGATGGCTGCTATGGCCGCTGCGCGGAGTTGACGCGCGCCAAGGATACGACCTGCGGACACTGGGAAATGGCCGGTCTGCCGCTGGACAAGCCCTTCAAAACCTATCCAAACGGCTTTCCGGAAGCGTTTATTGAGGCGTTTGAAAGCAGGATTGGCCGCAGGACTCTGGGCAACTGCGTAGCAAGCGGCACGGAGATCATACAGCTCCTTGGAGATGAGCATATGCGGACCGGCAGCCCCATCGTATATACCTCCGCAGACAGCGTGTTCCAGATTGCCGCACACGAGCAGGTGATCCCGCTTGCCGAGCTCTATCATATCTGCGGGATCGCGCGCGAAATGCTGACGGGAGACTATCTGGTCGGCCGCGTTATCGCCCGCCCGTTTGTCGGCGGAGATGGACGGTATACGCGCACCGAGAACCGCCGCGATTACGCACTTCCGCCATTTTCGGATACGATACTCGACGGCCTCTTACAGCATAACGTCGATACGGCGGGCGTCGGAAAAATCGAAGATATCTTTTGTCACAGAGGTCTGAGCCTTGTGGATCATACCAAGAATAATCCGGATGGCATTGCGGCCACGCTCCGCCTGATGAAAAGCGATTTTTACGGTCTGATATTTACGAATCTTGTGGACTTTGACATGCTGTACGGCCACAGAAACAATGTGGAAGGCTATGCGGAAGCGCTTGAGGCCTTTGACCGAAAGCTTCCCGAATTACTGTCGGCTCTGCAAGAGGGCGATCTGATGATGATCACGGCGGATCACGGCTGCGATCCTACGGATCCAAGCACCGATCATTCCCGGGAGTATATCCCTCTGTTGGTTGCCGGCAAGCATGTGGTAAAGGGCACGAATCTGGGGACCAGAGAAAGCTTTGCGGATATTGGCGCTACGATATTTGAATACCTTGCCGGCACGGTCTGGCCGGTTGGAAAATCGTTTTTGAGCGAGATTACGGAGGCATAAAATGGTCGACACCGGAATTCAAAACGCCGCCGCACAATGCGGCGTCTACTGCGGCGAGAACTGCCGCATTGGTATGATACTGGGCTCGGGCCTTGGTGGATATGCCGATACGTTCGAGAACGTACATTACGTCAACTATGCGGACATTGACGGCTTTCCCGTATCCTCTGTGGCGGGGCATGCGGGCCGCTTCGCCATTGGAGATCGCTTCGGAAAGCGCATAATCGCCATGCAGGGACGCTTTCATTACTACGAAGGACATCCGCAAAGCCGTCTGACCATAGGCGTGCGCGCCATGAAGCAGCTTGGCGTAACGCATTTGCTGCTGACCAATGCCGCCGGCGGAGTCGACATGCGCTTTACGCCCGGCGATATCATGCTGATCTCCGACCATATCAACTTTTCGGGCGGTAATCCGCTTATTGGCCCGAACAATGATGAATACGGACCTCGCTTTCCGGATCAAAGCAACGTGTATGACCGTGTCCTGCGCAATCAGGTGCAGGCCTTTGCGCGCAGGGATGGAATAGCGCTTCAGGAGGGCGTGTACATGATGTTCTCCGGCCCGTGCTTTGAAACGCCTGCCGAAATTCGCATGGCGCGCGTACTTGGTGCATCGGCGGTAGGCATGTCGACCGTGCCGGAGGCCATCGCTGCCGCGCATTGCGGCATGCGTGTGCTGGGCATTTCGCTTATCACGAACATGGCGGCCGGCATTCTCGATCAACGACTAACGCACGAGGAAGTACAGCAGACGGCCGGATTGGCGAGGGAGCGTTTTACGGCCCTTATTGACGGAATTGTGCGTGAGCTGCTCTGATTTCTTCCCTTTTCGCATGAACAGCCCCCGTTTCGGCATAGAATTGTTTTGAAACGGGGGTTTTGTTATGAAGCGAATCTTTTCTGCGATCCTTGCGACTGCGCTTTGCTGCTGCCGCTGCGCACAGACGCGGCGCAGACGTCCATGAGTCAGCAGGAAAACGTGAAGGCCGCGCTGCTGATCGAGGTGCAAACCGGAAAGCGCCTTTGGGAACTGAACGCCGACAAGGCTTTTCCCGTGGCAGGACTTTCCAAGCTGCCCTCGCTGCTTACCTTGACGCAGACCGTGGACGAGGGTTCGCTCGCACCGGACGCCGCCATCAGAGTATCTGAACGGGCGGCCGCCGTTACAGGGCCGACGGCTTTCCTGGAGAACGCGGAGGAGATCAGCGCGTCGGAGCTTTTGAAGGCGGCCGTGATGATTTCCGCAGGCGATGCGATCACGGCGCTGGGAGAGGCGGCTTACGGATCGGAGAGCGTATTTTGCGGAAACGTAAACATAACGCTTGAACAGATGGGGATTCAAAAGGAGGTCGCGGATTCTCTGGGAAGCCTCGCAGAGTTTTCCGCCTCAGATATGGCGATGCTGGGAAGCGCGGCCTGCGCCAGCGTGTCGTTTTCAAAGTATTGTTTGCTGTATTTTGACAGCATTACGCACGCGGACGGCCGCATGACGGAGCTGGTAAACGCCAACCGGCTCTTGAACAACTATGCGGGCTGTACGGGCCTGCTGACCGGTTCCTCGCAGACGGACGGCTACTGCGGCGTATTCTCCGCAAGCCGTGGCGGCACGGCGCTGATCGCCGTCGTTATTGGTGCGGAAAGCGCCGCTGTACGCGCTGCGGCAGCGGTGGAGATGCTGGATTTCGGCTTTGCAAATTTCCGGCTTGTTACGCTCGCGCAGCAGGATGAGGCGTTTGTTACCGAGCTTCCGGTGCGCAACGGGAATATCAAAAAAGTAAACCTGATTGCCCGCGAACGCATCGATGAGGTTGTAGACGCACAGGCGGGCGCTTTGACGGAGCAGGTGAACGCGCCGGAATACCTGGAGGCGCCGTTTGACGCGACAACTGTGCTTGGCAGCGTTGATTTTCTTGACGGCAGCGGCGAGGCGATCGCCAGTCTTCCGCTGTATGCTTCGGAGCCGGCCGCAGCATACGGCGTCAAAGATCTGTTAAAGCGCATCATGCTGGCGTATATTGGTTATTTATCATGAGTTGCAAGCTTGAAAGAATTCCCGTATAATGGGTACCACGGAAAAGAGGAGCAGAGATTTGATTTTACGAATACGAGAGTTGATAGCTAATCCATCCCAACTGATGAGTTATTTGTATGTGCTGCCGGCCATATTGATCGGCCTGACCATACACGAATGGGCGCATGCCTTTGCCGCCTATAAGCTTGGCGACCCTACGGCGAAGAATATGGGCCGTATGACGCTTAACCCGCTGGCCCACATCGACCTTTTCGGCTTTATTTGCCTCCTGCTTGTCAATTTTGGCTGGGCGAAGCCCGTTCCGGTCAATCCGCGCAACTTTAAGAATTTCAAACGGGACGACGTCATCGTGTCTCTGGCAGGCATCATTGCAAACTTCATTACGGCGTTCGTATTTATGTTTCTCTATGTTATTCTTCTGCGACTGTTCGGCAGCCTTCGAACGAATACGGCCTTTTGCTCTATCTTTGAGTACATAGTATTCATCAATCTTTCGCTGATGCTGTTCAATATCATTCCGATCTATCCCCTGGACGGCTCGCACATACTGGAGATACTGTTCATTCGCAAAGCGCCGCGTTTCATTATGTTCATGCGCCGGTACGGAACCTATATATTGCTCGCGCTGCTGCTGTTTGGCGTCGTTGGCAACGTGCTTTCTACCGTAGTGAACGTGATCTTCAGAGGGCTGTGGACGCTGGCCGTATGGTTTACTGGATTGTTTTGAGGACGTTTGATGACTTACAGCGTTCGTTTGCAGCAATTTGAAGGTCCGCTTGATCTGCTTTTGCATCTGATCGAAAAGGCTGAGCTGGATATCAAGGATATCTTCATATCCGAGATTACGGCGCAGTACATGGAGTATATGCGCGGCGTGGACGAACTGGATATGGACACGGCCAGCGAATTTCTGGCCATGGCCGCAACGCTTCTGTACATCAAATCACGACAGCTTCTTCCGCGTCCGCCCAGAGAGGACGAAGAGGAAGAGGATCCGGAAGTCCTTTTGATACGTCAGCTTCGCGAGTATAAGGCATTCAAGGAAGCGAGCGCCAATCTTCAGTCCCTGTTTGACGCGGCCAAGCGCTCGTTTACACGTCTGCCTGAGGACGTGCCGCTGCCTCCCAAAGAGATCGCTCTCGACGGAGCGACCATGGACGGCATGTATGCCGCTTTTCTGGAGCTGCTTGGCCGCAAGCAGGAAACGCCGGAAACGCCGCGTTCTCATCATGTCAGTCCGGATCATTACACCGTGCGCAGTCAAATGAGAAAGATCCGCGATATACTGCTTGCACGGCCGCAGTTGAGCTTTGAGGAGCTGTTTGATGCAGACGCGGACAAAATGGAAATGATCGTTACATTTATGGCGTTGCTCGAAATGATATTGCACGGCGAGATCATTCTCCGCCAGAAGGCGCCCTTTGCGCCGATCCGCATCGCGGCGGACAGGCTGATGCTCGATGGTGACGAGGATTTTGACTACATGGACGAAACTACGGACTGAGGTGCCTTATGGATGATAAAACCAAGCTTTTCAACACGGTGGAATGCCTGCTCTTTGTATCGGGCGATCCGGTTCCCATAGCTGAAATCGCCCGCGTGCTCGGGCTTTCCGATGCGGATACCGCGCGCCTGCTTTCGGACATGGAAACGCAGTATCGCGAGGAGGGACGCGGCATACAGCTTTTGGTCACGGGCGAAACCGCACAGCTTGGCAGCAACGCTGATTATGTGACTGCCGTCGAATCGCTGATCCAACCGGATGAGACTAAAAATGTTTCCCAATCTCTTTTGGAAACACTGGCTATCGTCGCTTACCGGCAGCCGGTTACGCGCGCCGATATTGAGCGTATCCGCGGCGTTCGCTGCGAGTATGCCGTTTCTCAGCTTCAAAAGCTTGGCCTGATCGTTTCCGTGGGGCGCAAGGATGTCGTCGGCAAGCCGCAGTTATTTGGAACGACAGACCGCTTTTTGCGGCAGTTTGGGATTCATTCGGTAGAGGAAATGCCGGAATTTTTGCGGTATTCGAGCGAGATCTCCGCCGAAGGGGAGGAGGAGCTGCCCGTTTAATCAGAGCGGCAGCATTTTTATATGAACCGCGTTTTTTTCGATTTCCAGTACGCAGAAGGACGGCTGCGAGCCAAACCGAGGGCGTGAAAGACTGCCCGGATTGATGAGGATTACAGCGCCGCTGTTCTGCAGCAGGGGCTTGTGCGTATGCCCAAACAGAGCGGCCGCACAGTGCAGCGACTCGGCACGACAGGCAAGCTCGTAGATGCCCGGATACCGATGGCCATGCGTGATCAATAAAGTGGCTTTCTCGAAAGCGACCGTTTGCTCCGAAGGGAATCCGGAGGCCATGTCGCAGTTGCCCTGCACAGCGTAATAAGGCAGGCCGGTTCTCTCGGCGATGCGCAGAGCGTCGACCGCATAATCGCCCAAATGCAGGAAAGCGTTCAGCGGCCCGGCCAGCGCCATGGCGGCGTCCAACCGTAACAGATCGCCATGCGTGTCGGAAAACACGGCGATACGCGTCACCGTTCCTCCTTTAGCAGCGCTTCCAGAGCTTCAAGCGCGCGGCGCCGATGGCTCACGGCGTTTTTTTCTTCAGAACTCAGCTCAGCAAAGGACCGATGAAACGGCTCATAATAAAAATAGGGATCATATCCAAAACCATTTTCACCCCGTGCGGCATGCAGCAGATTGCCTTCCACCGAGCCGGAGGCCGTCAAGGTACTGCGTCCGGTTCGCGCAAGCGCTACGGCGCTGACAAAGCGGCAGCCGCGCAAGCCGTCCGGAACGTTCCTCATATCCGCCATGAGTTTAGCGTTGTTTTTCGCATCATTATGGCCCTCGCCGGCAAAGCGCGCGCTGAAAACGCCTGGCGCTCCGTCCAATGCGTCCACGCACAGCCCGCTGTCATCCGCCAGTACGGCGTCGAAGCCTGAAACGGCATTATTTATCGTTTCTGCTTTTTTTATGGCGTTTTCTATAAAGCTGGCGCCATCTTCAAGTACGTCGATATCCAGGCCCGCCTCCTTGAGAGTAACGATATCCTGAAACCGCACGCCAAGGATCTGACGTATTTCACGCGCCTTATTGGCATTATTGCTTGCAATCAATAGCTTCATGGTGCCAGTGTAACAGATTCATTCGCTTACGTCCATCGGAAATTCCGTAAAGCAGCGCGTTCCATGAGGAAGCTCGGCAAGCGCCTCGCCGTCGAACGTATATTTGACCTGCCGGACAGCCGGAAGCTGCGCCATGGTTTCCGCCATTGCTTCCAGAAACGCCGCCTCCTGCGCGGCGTCCTTAAGCGACGGCATTCCCGCAATATCTATCCATGCCAGCGCACCGTCAAGCCTGACTTCGACCGACGGCACAGCGCCAAGCATTTCTTCATTCTCTGCTAGAAAACGTTCGGCAAGGCATTGCTCAATGCCCGCTTCCTGCGGAATGCGACAGCTGAGCGTAGTTATTTGGCCGTCCGTGTTAACAATATAGAGCGTAAACTCCGGAGCAAGCTGCATGGAGGCTTCCTCTGCATGCTCACAAAACGCTGCGCGGCTCCCGCAGCCAAGCAAAAACATGGCGGAAAGCATAATGATGAGAATTCGCATAGCGGCATACCACCCTTCTCTGGATGACTATGCCCAAAGATTGCGCATTATTCTTCTATACGCGAAGACGCTCCACCAGTGAGTCGCTTGGCGTAACATAGATCGTTTGATTGGTCGAATATACTACAAGTCCGGGCCGCGCGCCGGAGGGCTTCTTGACAAAACGGCGTTCGGTATAGTCCACCGGCACGGAGGCGGAGCTGCGTGCGCCGCTGAAATAGGCGGCCAGCATCGCCGCTTCGCGCAGCGTTTGAGCGGGCGGCGCACCATCATAGTCAATAATAACGTGTGAGCCGGGAATACTTTTGGCGTGCAGGAAATAGTTGCCGGCACGCGCGTCTTTGAGCGTCAATGCGTCGTTTTGACGATTATTCTTTCCCACGCGGATAAGAATACCTTCAGAGGATCGAAAGCTGAGCGGCAGGGAAACCGTCCGCGCCGGTTTTTTTGCCGGCTTTTTATCCGGATGGATATAGCGCTCTCGTATCAGTTCATCGCGGATTTCATCAAGCTCGGCAATCGTGTCGGCGTTGGCAATATTTTGAAGCTGGCCTTCCAGATAGTCAATTTCTGTATGCACCGCATCCATTTGCTGGAGCGCATAGGCTCGCGCAGCCTTTGACTTTTTGTATAATTTGAAGTAGCGCTGTGCATTTTCCTTGGCCGATAGCCGCGCTTCCAACTCGACGACCTCGCGTGAGGGCGGGTCCGTTTCATAGTTCATAACGACGACGCGCGTATCACCTGGGCGAATATCGCCGAGGTTCTGCAATATCCATTCGCCGCACTGACGGTTTCTATTGCCGGCCGCCTCCCCCGTAAGCGCGTCAAAGTAGACGCTCTGCCGGTTTCTAGCGCGCTTAAGCGCCTGCTCGCTGACTCGGCGAAGCGCTGAAGAATGCCGCTGCATGCGTGCCTGACGGTCTCGCGCCGCATAATATGCGTCGTATGCCTCCGACATGCTGGAATAAGGCGTATAGCTGTCTAAGGGGTGAAAGGGGAGAACGCCCTGCCCGGTTAATGAGGGCTCACAGCCGCCGGCGGCCAGGCCGGCCATCAGCTTCTGGAATGCGCTTGCCTCAGGGGCTGCGGAAATCATGGCGTTGGCGCTCTGTCTGGAGATTCCCGCATAGCCGGAGCAAAGCGCGCGCGCGGGGTCGGGCTGTGAGAATACCTCCATTAATTCGTCCGCTTTCGCGCCAAAAATATTGCGTTTGTCTTGCAAGGGCGCCGGTTCATAGGGAAAACCCGGCAACAGAACGCGGGCGGCGGAGTCAGATACGCTGATGCGGCGCGTGCAATCGACAATCACGCCGCTGCCGTCAAGCAGCAGCATATTGGCGTGCTTGCCCATAAGCTCTATCACAAAGGACATCGTCACATCGTCCATCATTTCATCGCGCGTAGCGACGTCGATACAGAGCACGCGCTCCAAACCGTCATGCTGCCGTATAGCGACGATGCGGCCGCCAACCAGACGGCGCCTTAAAAGCATACAGAAGGCCGGTGCAGAATCCGGATTTTCGTAGCTTTTCCTGGTCAATTGTACACGGCCGTTTTCCGCGTGCGAACAGCATAGAAGTCTATACGTTGATCCGCCGGCACGGACGGTAAAGAGCAGCATATCCTTTTCCGGCTGTTGCACCTTGTCGATCTTGCCGGCTATGAGCAGCTGCAGCTCCTGCACCGTCACATACAGACTGATACCATCCATCGACATAAGCTATTCATCCTCTGCTTCGTGCATTCGATCCAATACCAACCGGTAGCCGCCGGCGCCATAAGCCAGACAGCGGTTGACACGGCTGATGGTCGCGCTTGACGCGCTGTGCGTGCGTGCGATCTCCTGATAGGTCTCGCCTTGATCAAGCAAGCGCGCGACGTCCCAGCGCTGGGCGATGGATTTCAGCTCCGATATGGTACAGATATCCTCGAAGAAGCGATAGCATTCATCGCGCTCACGCAGCAGCAGCAGTGCGTCGAACAACGCGTCAATTTCGTTTGAGCGCACGCGGGATCGAAAAATTTCCATGTCTGACACCTCGTAAATAGTATAGACGCTTTCATGCGATAAAGCAATAAAAGCGGTTCTACCCCAACGATCGGTATTGAACCAGAAAACGGAGCCTTTGTCGCTGCTTTGCCAACGCATTGGCTCCAGCTTCGTCTTCGGTTGTTTTGCTACAGCCCCAGACACGTGCCGCCCTGCTTTTCGACAGGGCGACCCTTGCGCTTATCAAATCTTGGTCAATGAGCGGCAGGCTTATTTCTGCGGCAGTTCGATCTCGCCGGAAAACACTGTTTCCGCCGGCCCGCTCATATAAACGTGGTTGTCGGCGGCCCAGTCGATGTGCAGCGTGCCAAGCTCGACGCGGACGTCCACGCTGCGTCCGGTCCTGCGGTTGAGGGCGCATGCGACGGCTGTGCTTGACGCGCCGGTGCCGCAGCAGAGCGTGCGGCCGCAGCCACGTTCCCAAGTGCGCATTTCCACCGTCTGATCGTCCAGAACGCGCACAAAATTGACGTTCGTGCGCTTGGGAAACAGCGGCGCATGCTCTATGGCGTCGCCAAGAGCGGCAATATCTGTTTTGGCAAGGTCATCCACAAACACGATGGCATGCGGCACGCCGACGAGCACGCTGGTCACGCTGAGCGTTTGATTGAGCACTGTCAGCTCCCGATCGATGCAGCGTCCCTCGCCGAGAACGGGAATGTCGCGGCAATCAAGGAAGGGTTCGCCCATATCCACGCGCACGCTGTAAACGGCGTTGTTGACCAACAGGATGTGGGGCCGCATGACGCCTGCAAGCGTTTCTATGCTCATGTCAACCGAGGATACGAGGCCCTCCTCGTAGGCATATTTGGCAAAGCAACGGATGCCGTTGCCGCACATCTCGGCCTCGCTGCCGTCTGAATTGATAATGCGCATACGAACGTCCGCCGTATCGCTGTCCAGTACAATCAGCAGGCCGTCCGCGCCTATGCCGGTGCGGCGGTCGCAAAGCGGGATCGCGGCGGCATTCCAGTCGATACCGGTCAGTGCGCGCCCGTCAAACAGTATGAAATCGTTGCCAAGGCCGTGAACTTTGAAAAACTGCATAAAAACTCTCCTTTAACCGATAAATTCCAGAAAGGCTTCGTCCGCATAGCCGCAGACAGCGCGTTCAAACGCGCGAAAAGAGGCCAGAAAGCGCCGACCCTCGTCCGTAAGCTCCGCACCGCCGCCGCCTTTACCGCCCGTGGTGGATATAAGAAGGGGAAAACCAAGGTTTTGCTCGGCGACTTTCAGCATACGCCAGGCCTTGGAATAGGCCATGTTCATTTGCATGGTGGCTTGACGGAGGGAATGCGTGCGCTCTACACGCTCCAGAAGCTCGGCGACGCCGGGCCCGAAGCATTTTTCCTGTCCATAGATGCGCACCATGACGCTGCATTTGAGCGGATGCTCCATGAACCTGACCACCTCCGTTTCTGTAACAGTATAACACAGATGGACGCCTGAGCACGTTTTTTTCACCATTTTTCCATGATGATGATTGACGTGTGACGCATTGTTTCGGTACACTGATTTCATGAATGAAATACTGCGGCAACTGGATGCGTCGCTATGCGAAGCAGTGGCACGGGCCGCGGGGCTCGAGAAAGAGCGTGTGCGCCTGCACATTCCCGCGCGCGAAGCGGCGGCCGCCTGCCCGCTTCTGGATAGGGCGGACGCAGGAATTGCGGCGGCGATGCTGCAAAACGGTGATATTGCGCCCGTGCTGGACGTCCTGCCGGTGTCAAACGTAAAAGCAAGGAACGGCTGGCTGCTGTTCACGCTGTCCGACGCGTTCTATACGGCCGCCGTTTGGCATGTGCGCCGGTCGCTGCCGGCGCCTGTTGGCGACGGGGACTGCCATGCGCTCAACCAAATGATCGCGATGGCGCGTGCGGGCGGCGACGGCTGTCCGGCGGACGCGCATGTGCAGCGCGCCTGGCTTTTGACACTTTGCTGCACGGAGAGCGGAGCGGCCCTTTTCCGCGCGAAGACGGCTCTCAGCGCTATGACGCTGCATGTGCCGCCGGCAGAGCGCGCTGCGCTCACCAGGGCATGCGGAGGCGTAGCGGACGCTGCGGCGCGTATACTGTATGATTCCATAACGCAAGGGAGGGGCTGATTCTATGCAAATTACCTGGTACGGGCATTCCTGTTTTCTTTTGACGGCCGAGGATGCGCCGCGCGTGCTGACCGATCCGTGCGATCCGGAAACCGGCTATCAATTGCACGATATTGACGCGGACGTAGTTACAGTAAGTCACGGGCATCATGATCACGACTGCGTGAGCGTGGTCAAGGGCATGCCGGTGATCATCCGGCTGGCGGGAGAGAGGCGCTTTGAAAACCTGAACATCACGGGAATACCGACCTGGCATGATGAAACCCAGGGAAGCGAACGCGGCGGAAACCTGTTGTTTTTATTCGAGATGGGCGGATTAAGGCTGCTGCATCTGGGTGATCTGGGACACGCGCTGAGCGCGGACGACATCAGGGCCATCGGAAGGGTGGACGTGCTGCTTACGCCCATCGGCGGCAGGTATACGATCGATGCGCGCGCGGCGAGGCAGGTGTTTGACACCATTGATCCGCACGTGCTGATCCCGATGCACTATAAGACCGAGGCGCTGTCCTTCTCCATAGACGGGCTGGAGCCCTTTCTGGAGCAGTCTGCGGATCTGAGTATTCACAGGCTCAACGAAGCAAGCTGTACGCTGGAAAAGGATATGCTGGGCGAGGATCGCATCCTGATACTGGACTACATGAAGCCCTAAACGGCTGCGCCGGCCCGCTCGTGGCGGATCAGGCCGAACATATACACGATCAACCCCGCCCAAATAAAGGCGAAAGCGACGAGTCTGCCGACCGTCAGCTGCTCTCCATATACGAATAAGCCGATAAAAAACTGTATCGTAGGACTGATGAACTGCAAAAAGCCCATGGTAGTGAAGGGAAGCCCGTTGACGCCGCGGGTGTACAGCACGAGCGGCACGGCGGTGACAGCGCCCGTACCCATGAGAAGCGCTGCAAATAGAGGCGTAACGGCGGCGACAGATGCGCGGGAGACCGGAGATATAAGCAAAAACAGCAGGGCGAAGGGCGCGATGATCAGCGTTTCCACCGTGATGCTGATAAGCCCGTCAATATGCGCAAATTTTTTGATAAGTCCGTATACGGCAAAGGACAGCGCGAGCGCGAGCGCCGCATAGGGGAACACGCCGAACAGCGCGGTGGAGAGTATGACGCCCACCGCCGCGAGCGCAAGCGCGATCCACGACAGCAGGCGGACCTTTTCACGGAACACGATGAGCCCTAGCGCAAATACCACCAGCGGATTCATATAATAACCAAGGCTTGCGTCAAGTATGCGCCCGCTGTTCACGGCCCAGATATATACGCCCCAGTTGATGGTGATAACAAAGGCGGCGGGCAGCAGGTACTTCATCTTACTCCAGTCGCGGAAGGTCAAAAAGACTTCCTTCAGCCTGCGCATGCAGGCAAGCAGCGCCAACATGAACAGCGCAGAAAACAGTATGCGGCAGCCGAGAATGACCAGGGGATTCCAGCCGTCGAGCAGCCGCCAGTAGAGCGCGAGAAAGCCCCACATGATGTAGGACAGCGCGCCGATGAGCAAAGACTTTTTGTTGATTCCGGTTTGTGATTCCATACGGGTCCTTTATGCGGAGGAGCCGCCCGTTTTGGGCAGCTCCTCCGCAGTTTCTGGCAGTTGCCGAATAATTACCACCTTAGCTTGGGGCAGCGCGCCGCCTGTACCTCGTCGGGACGGCGGATGGGCGCCTTTTGAGGCGCGTCGTGCAGCGAATCCGGATCATTTTGCGCCTGCTCAAGCACGGAGAGAAATATGCGCGCGGCTTCGTCCAGGGTATCGCGGCTCTCGGTCT
>CAZCAV010000006.1:0-8688 GCA_964496795.1 uncultured Oscillospiraceae bacterium | reverse complement strand
ATCAGCGCCTCATGCACGATGAGCGGGAAGTACATGGTCGGCGGGTGAATGCCCGCGTCGAGAAGCGCCTTGGCGACGTCGAGCGCGGTGACGCCGTGCTCTCTCTTGAGCGCCTCGAGCGTCAGCACAAATTCGTGCATGCAGCCGCCCGCGTAGGCCGGCGTATAGTTTTTCTCCAAAAGCGTTTTGAGGTAGTTGGCGTTTAGAACGGCCTGCTCCGCCGCCTGCTTAAGTCCGTCTGCGCCCAGCATGAGGATATACGAAAGCGCCTTAACGATCACGCCAAAGTTACCGTAGAAGCTCTTAACGCGGCCGATGCTGTCCTTTCGCGGGGCCTCTTCAGGCTCGTCGAGAGGGAGGAAGGGGACGAGCGCCTGCTTGCAGCCGACCGGCCCGCTGCCGGGGCCGCCGCCGCCGTGCGGCGTGGAGAAGGTCTTGTGCAGATTCAGGTGAATGACGTCGAAGCCCATGTCGCCGGGACGCGCCATGCCTACGATCGCGTTGAGATTGGCGCCGTCGTAGTAACAGAGCCCGCCCGCTTCGTGGACGATACTCGTGATCTGCAGTATGTCCGTCTCAAACAGGCCCAGCGTGTTCGGGTTTGTGAGCATCAGGCCGGCGGTGTCAGGCCCGATCGCAGCCCTGAGCGCATCAAGATCGACGCGGCCGCGCGCGTTGGACTCGATATTGACGATTGTGAAGCCCGCCATGGAAGCGGAGGCAGGATTGGTGCCGTGCGCGGTGTCGGGCACAATGATCTTTGTACGCGCCGCGTCCCGGCGTGCTGTGTGGTAGGCCTTGATGAGCAGCAGCCCCGTGAATTCACCGTGCGCGCCGGCCGCCGGCTGGAGAGTCATGCCGTCCATGCCGGTGATCGCGCAAAGCAGATTTTTGGTTTCGTGCAGCACCTCAAGACAGCCTGCGGCCGTTTCGGGGGGCTGGAGAGGATGTATGCCGGTAAAGCCCGGCAAAGCGGCCAGTCGTTCGTTGATGCGCGGATTATATTTCATGGTGCAGGAGCCGAGCGGATAAAAGCCGTCGTCCACGCCGAATACCCGCTTGGAAAGCTGCGTATAGTGGCGCACAAGTTCGACCTCGGAAAGCTCCGGCAGAGGCAGATCCGTATGGCGCATGAGCGCTTCGCTCATTGCTGCGGCGGGCACGTCGCTTGCGGGCAGCAGAGTGGAACGGTGGCCCGCTTTGCTTTTTTCTATCAGGGTTTTCATAGCGCGCTCACCACCTTTATCAACGCGTCCATCTGTGCCTTTGTGTTCTTCTCCGTTGCGCACCAGAGAATGCCGTTATTCTCTACCGGCAGGCCGCCCAGGATATCCTGCTTTTCCAGCGCCTTGAGGAGTATGCTCACGTCGATGGGACATTCCGTCACAAACTCCTGGAAGAACGGGCCGGCATACCGAAGCGGCAAGCCGACTTTTTGGAGCTCATACGCCAGATAATGCGCCTTATCATAGCAAAGTCCGGCCGCCTCGCGCATGCCTGCCGGGCCCATAGCCGCCATATAAACGCCGGCCCGAAGAGCGCAGAGCGCCTGATTCGAACAGATATTGGAAGAGGCCTTTTCCCGCCGGATATGCTGCTCGCGCGCCTGAAGCGTCAGCACGAATGCGCGTTCGCCCGCCGCGTCCACGGTTTCGCCCACGATACGGCCGGGAAGCTTGCGCATCATGCGCTGCGTAGCCGCCATGAAGCCCAGATACGGGCCGCCAAAGCTCAGCGGGAGACCCAGAGGCTGACCTTCGCCCACGGCGATATCCGCACCTGTCTCGGCGGGCGTGCGTAGAAGCGCCGCGGCGATGGGCTGCACGCCAATAATGAACTTCGCGCCTTTTTCATGCGTGATCCTGCACAGCGTTTCCGTATCCTCGATAAGACCGAACCAGTTCGGCTGCTGGATATAGACGCAGGCAGCGGCGGCGTCCAGCCTTTCAAGCGCGGCCGGATCGGTCACACCGTTTAGAAGCGGAAGCACATGAAGCTCTGTGCCGGCGCCGAAGCAATAGGTACGGATGGTCTCAAGCGCCATGGGATGGACGGCGGCGGATACATAGACGTCCTGCCGCGCGCGCTCTCTGCACATGGCCGTGGCCTCGGCGGCCGCGGTCGCGCCGTCATATACCGAGGCGTTGGCCGTGTCCATGCCGGTCAGCGCGCAGATCATGGACTGGTACTCAAATATGGATTGCAGCACGCCCTGGCTGATCTCTGCCTGATAGGGCGTGTAGGCAGTGAGAAAGGCGTTGTTTCTTGCTGCGTCGTCCACGATGGCCGGAATGTAGTGATCGTAGGCGCCAGCGCCGCGGAATATCGCGGAAAACACACGGTTCTTTTTCGCCATGGATGAAACGCGCGCATTCACCTCCAGTTCCGACAGGCCGTCCGGAATCGGCAGGCGATCCAGCCGGAGCGTGTCCGGAAGCTCGGAAAAGAGCGCGTCCGTATCCTTCACGCCGACAGCGGCAAGCATGGCTTGCCGTTCATCGGAGGAAATGGGTATAAAGCTGCCCAAGGCCTTACGCCTCCTTATTGCAGAGCGCTTCGTAGGCCGCGGCGTCCAGGAGCTCGGATTTATCGGCAATGCCTTTGACCATGACGAGCCATGCGCCGTATGGGTCGGCGTTGAGCGTTTCCGGCGTCTCAAGCAGCGCCTCGTTGACGGCGGATACGGTGCCCGTTACAGGACAGAACACCTCGGAAACAGCTTTGACGGATTCGATCTCGGCAAAGGATTCGCCCGCGGTGACGCTGTCGCCGGCGGCAGGCAAATTGACATACACGATGTCGCCCAGCGCATTCTGCGCAAAATCCGTAATCCCCACTTCGGCGCTGGTTTCATCCATAAAGCGGAGCCACTCATGTTCGGCGGTGTAAAGAAGTTCCTTGGGCGTGTTCATGATTCATTCCTCACTTTCTTATAGTCCTTCTTTTTGGCAGAGCGTGTCGAGCGCCCTTGTGACCTGCTCGTCTGAGAAGCAGTAAAGCATTTCGGTATACTGGGAACGAAGCTTCCGAACCTCGGCGGCGACATTTTTGCCGCGCAGTATAACGTCCGCCATGAGCTCTGCAAGCCTGCTGAACGCTGCCTCGTCAAAGCCAAAGCGGGTCATTTCGGAGACGCCCATTCTGAGGGCGCCGGAGGCGGTGAAGCCTTCCTCCTCAGGCGTAGCCTGATAGTTGACGATAATGCCGTTCTCTTCCAGCTTTTCGGCGATATCCGCGCCTGCGCCATAGCCCACGCGCACGATGACCTGATGCGTTTCGGTATAGGAGATCGCCGGATCGCCAGCCACGTCGAGGCCGGCCTCACGGCAGGATCGAGCAAAGCTTTTGGCGTTTTTGACGACGGCGCTTTGATAAGCGTCCTTGAAGGCGTTCATCTCATAGGCGGCCATCAAAAGGCCAAGCTGTGTGCCAAGATGATGGTTCGATACGCTGCCGGGGAACACGCGGTTTTCAATGGTCTCCCAAAGCTCGTATTTGAGCTCGCCCTCATGATAGTTGACGCCGATAACGCCGCGCTGCGGTCCGAAGAAGGTCTTGTGCGTGGAGCCGGTGACGATCTCCGCGCCCTCCTCGAAGGGCTTTTGAAAATGATCGCCGATCAGGCCCAGCACATGCGCCATATCGTACATGATGGTGGTCTCGAGCCCAATACTGTCCACAAACTGCCGTATGGCCGCCACGGGCTCGCGGTGCAGCACCATGGACTTGCCGAATATGATGAATTCGGGCCGGTACTGCTCGATGAGCTTTTGAGTTTCCGGCACGTCGATCTTGTAGACGTTATCCGCGCAGACGGGGAAGTTCACGATCGCTGCGCGCTCGGTGAGCGGATCGACGGCGATATAGTCGTGCAGAGCGCCCATAGGCTGTGCGGAAAGGTGCCCGCCCTTGATAATGTGATTGTTCATCACATAACCAAGACGCTGAGGGTCGCGCTTGCGGTTTAAGCGGTTCTTAAAGTCCATCAGCGCGGAAAACACAGCCGTGTTGGACATCTGGCCGCTGAGAACGCGCGTTTCCGCTTCGGCGCAGCCTAGATACTTTTTCATCTCCGCTACCAGCAGACGCTCCACCTCGTCGATGAATTTGGTGCCCTGATAATAGAAGATATCGTGATCGTAAAAGCTCTTGACCTTCTTGTGCTCGGCATACCGGAAGCTTGGGTCGGAGGCGCATAGAAGCCGCACGGCGCGCGAGGCGCTCATCTCGGAGGGAATGAGGTTGATGCAGGCCTGCTGCCGCCAGAGATAATTCTCCTGTGTCTTGGAAATCAGCGTCAGCGCCTCATTGAGATAGTCGTCGCCGGCCTCGGGCTCTTCGGGCTCGACATAGCCCGCGAGGATCGGACGCGCAAAGGGCGGGGCGTCGCCGCGCATATGGTATGGAACGACGAGGGCCTTGGTTTTTCGGCCGCGGATATCGACTTCCACCTCGTCGTCTCGGAGCACGCTTGCGTCGAGATAGGCCAACGCTATGGAGCGGAGGCCCTTTTCCTCTTTTATGACGGTGGCCAGACCTTCGCCCTCGGTCTTATAATAGGGCACCATGGTGCCGCTGGTCACATAGCCGATTTCCAGGTCGTCTTTATATACGGCCGCTCCCTGCCGCGCGACGCCGCGTTCGAGCAAAGCCACTGGCTTAATGACGCGCGGAAGCGCCGCAATATCGGAAAAGTCGCGGTTCTGTATACGGCAGAAGGCCGCAAACTGAGCTTCCAGCGGCTTCCTTCCGATAAAATCGCCCTTGAGCGGGGAAAAGCTGACGGCAAATTTGGCTAGCGGCACGGCAAAGATCGGTATGACGCTGCCGTCCCTGTCGAGACCGAGCTCATGACCGTAGAGAGGCAACCCCGCCTCAAGACGCAGCGTATCGCGCGCGCCGAGGCCGACGGGATGCGCGCCTCGCTGGATGAGCGCGTCCCAGATATGCGCCGCGTCCTGCGCCATAACAAACAGCTCGTAGCCTACGGGTTCGCCGGTGTAGCCGGTCTTGGCAATGTGGAGCTTAATGCCGTCCAGCGTGATCGAATTGAGCGCGTTCTTCATGGGCTCGGTGAGCGCCGGATTGTCGCTCATGGAGGACAGGATACTCTTGCTGTCCGGCCCCTGCACGGAGATGAGCGCCACCTCCGCCGTGCGGTCGGTCATGGAGACCCGATAGGCGGCGGCCTGTTTCTCGAGATGCTTCCAGTCCTTTTCAGCGTTGGCCGCGTTGACCACGAGCATATAGCGCTCCCCGGTGAAACGGTAGAGATAGGCGTCGTCTATCGCGCCGCCGTCAAAATCGGGGATAATGGCGTACTGCGCCTGATTGAGGTCCAGCGCCTGCACGTTGCTGGAGAGCACATGCTGCAAAAACGGCAGCATGTCCGGCCCTTCTATGACAAAGCGGCCCATATGCGACACGTCAAAAATTCCGCAGTGCGCCCGCGTATATTGATGCTCCTCCACGATGCCGCCCTTGTATTGCATCGGCATGTCCCAACCGCCGAAATCCACCATGTCGGCCCCTGCCTGAACATGCAGCTCATGCAGCGGCGTGCGCTTTAGTTCGCTCATCCTTAACCTCCAACAGCAGTAATTCGCATCATTATAGCATTTCAGAAAGCCGCTTGACAAGGCGCGCGAGGGCTTTATCGCAAACTGCTTTCAGGAAAAAGGACGCCGGCCATAAAACAGGCGCAGGCTTCGCCCGATCGGACGAAGCCTGCGCTGACGGAATAGGGCAGCAAAGACGCGCTCAGCCTTCGGCAAGCCTCTTTCTCATAGTCTTTTCCACAGCGTTCAATATGTTTTCATAACCCGTGCAGCGGCAGAGATGACCGGAGAGGAGCTTCCTCAGCTCGTCACGGCTGTATTCCCGACCGCTTTCGAGTATTTCGACCGCGCTCATAATAAAACCGGGCGTACAGAAGCCGCATTGCACCGCGGCCTCGTCTACAAAGGCCTGCTGAATATCGGAGAGCTCGCCGCCGGGCCCAAGCAGGCTTTCGAGCGTGCGGATGCTCTTGCCGTCGGCCCAGATCGCCAGATAAATGCAGGAGTTGAAGCATTCGCCGTCGATGATGACGTTGCATGCGCCGCATTCACCGACCTCGCAGCCTTTTTTTACGGAGGTCAGACGAAAATCGTTGCGCAGCAGATCGGTCAGAGATGCGCGCACATCGACGACGGTATCCACCGATTTACCGTTGATGGTACAGCGGATCCGCTTTCTTTGGATATCGGACATCAATTCACACCTCCCGCAAGACGAATGGACTCCATGAGCGCGCGACGGGCCATCTCCCTGGCAATATGCAGCCGGAAATCCTTGCCTGCGCGCCAACTGTCGCGCGGATGCACATCGGCCTCTATGGCGTCGGCAAAGGCGTCGGCGGTCTCCGCAGACGTGGACTTTCCCTTGACAAAGCTTTCCGCGCCGGCGGCGCGCAGCGGTATGGGGCCCGCCACGCCATAGGCGATGCGCGCGTCGTCGATGCTGCATTTGTCTGCCGAAAGCTTAACGTTTACGGAGCAGCCCAGGGTCGCGATATCCATAGCGCTTCGCATGGCGTACTTGATGTAGTGGCCGTGGTAGCCCTCATAGGCGGCTTTAGGGATCAGTATGCCGGTTTGGAGCTCACCCGTTCTGAGATCGACTACGCCCGCCTTGATGTAGAATTCCCGTATCGGCAGACGCCGGATGCCTTCGGGGCCGGTAAGCTCGATCACCGCGTCCCAGGCAAAGAGCGTGGAGGCTGAATCCGCGCTGGTAACGCCGTTGCAGGTATTGCCGCCGATGGTGCCGATATTGCGTATCTGCGGCCCGCCGACCTGGTCGACGGCCTCGCCGAGCACGGGGATGCAGCGCTGGATGATCGGGTCTCTGGTAATATGCGAAAAGCTGGTCAGGGAACCGATGCGGATGGCGCCGTCCGGCTCGAAGGAGACGCCCCGGAGCTCGTCAAGGCCGAATATGCTTACAAGCTCGCTGCCGGCAAGCTTTCCCTCGCGCAGCTGAACGAGCACGTCGCTGCCGCCCGCGATGATTCTGGCGCTTGGATGCGCCAACAGGAGTTCGACCGCGTTCGGCACGGATGCGGCTTCATAGATGGCTTGGATATCGTACATAGCTTTCCTCCTCAGATCAGGCCCTGTGCCTTGAATCCCGCAAAGAGCCTGAGCGGATTGATCGGGATCTCATTGAAGGCCACGCCGGTCGCATTCAGGATCGCGTTGCGGATGGCGGGCGTGCCCGGGCAGGCAGGCGGTTCGCCGAGGGCCTTGGTGCCAAAGGGGCTTGTCGGTTCATAGTTTTCAACGAACTCGGCCTCCAGATGCGGATGATCCATGGTAGTAGAGAGCTTGTAATCAAGCAGATTATTGTTGAGCGGCCGTCCGGTCTTGGGATCAAAGAGCAGCTGCTCGGAGAGCGCGTAGCCCGCCGCCATGCTCATGCCGCCGTGCACCTGTGCGGCGGCCAGATCGGGATTGATCAGCCGGCCGCAGTCATGAACGTTGATGAGGTTCACAAGCCTGACCTTGCACATGGGAATATCGACCTCGACCTCCGCAAACGAGCAGCCGAAGGAATAGGCGTTGGATTTGATCTGCGCAGTGCTTTCAGCAGAGAAGTGCTCGCTGTGCTCAAGGCTGTACAAGGCCGTGGTAGCAAGCTCGGAAAGCGTCATCATCACGCGGCCGTCGGCCTTTCGAACGATACGGCCGCCTGCGATATCGAGCTGGGCCGCCGGCATGCGCGTCAGCTCATGCGCATAAGCGAGGATGCGCTCCTTGAGCAGCGCGCCCGTTTTGGAGATCGAAAAGCCGCCGACATAGGTTTGCCGCGAGGCGTAGGCGCCCGTGCCGTAGGGAGAGATATCGGTGTCCTGCGTGGACACGACATGCACGTCCTCCACGGCTATGCCCACCGCGTCGGCGGTCATTTGCGCAAAAACGGTGTCGCAGCCCTGACCGATCTCGGTCTCGCCGGTCATGACCTGCAATGAGCCGTCCTGATTGAGCACCATCCGGCATGACGAGCTCTCGAGCGAGATGGGCCAAACGGCCGTGTTGTACCAAAAGATCGACATGCCTACGCCGCGGCGCACAGGGCCGGTATCCTGCGCATATTCCTTAAGCTTATGCGCGTAGTCGATATAGGCCATGCCCTTGTCGATGCACTGATTGAAGCTGTCGGCATAAAGCTCGTTTTTGGAAAAACCGTCCACAAAGCCAACGGGCATCATATTCCTGCGCCTGAGCTCAAGCGGTTCCATATGGAGCGCGCGGGCCACGTCGTCGATATGGCTTTCGCCGGCGAACATGGCCTGCGGTATACCATAGCCGCGCATGGCGCCCGATACAGGCTTGTTGGTGAATACCGTGTAGGCGTCGCACTCGACGTTTTTGCAGGGGTAGAGCTGCGGAAACGCGCCCATACCCTTGGCCGCGATGCCGTGACCGTGTGAGGCGTAGGCGCCCTGATCGGAGAACACCTCAAGCTTGCGGGCGGCAAAGCTGCCGTCGGGCCGCGCATAGGTGATGATGTGGCTCCGGATGGCGTGGCGCACGCGGTTGGAGACAAAGGTCTCCTCTCGGCTGACGTCGAGCTTGACGAGCCGGCCGCCGACAACGGTGGAAAGGTAGGCGCAGAGCGGCTCATAGAGCGCGTCCTGTTTATTGC
>CAZCAV010000005.1:0-67558 GCA_964496795.1 uncultured Oscillospiraceae bacterium | reverse complement strand
ATTCCACCTCCCGTTGGGCGGAGGCGCTGCGCGAGATGAGCGGCCGTCTTGAGGAGATGCCGGGCGAGGAAGGCTACCCCGCCTATCTTTCGAGCCGTCTGGCCGAATTCTACGAGCGCGCAGGCTCTATACAAGCTATCGGCAGCGAAGGCCGCATGGGCGCTGTTTCCGCCATTGGCGCGGTTTCCCCGCCGGGCGGCGATATCTCCGAACCCGTTTCACAGGCGACGCTGCGCATTGTCAAGGTCTACTGGGGCCTTTCGAGCAAGCTGGCATATGCCCGTCATTTTCCGGCGATCGACTGGCTGCAGTCCTATTCTCTGTATCAGGATCGTCTTGAGGACTGGTTCAACGAAAACGTTTCGCCCGAATGGTCGGCGCTTGTGCAGCGTACGATGTCGCTGCTGCAGATCGAAAACGAACTCGACGAGATCGTTCGCCTGGTCGGTATCGACGCGCTCAGCTATAAGGATCGCCTGACGCTTGAGTGCACGCGGTCCATCCGCGAGGATTATCTGCATCAGAACGCTTTCCACGAGATAGATACCTATTCCTCGCCGAACAAGCAGTATCTGATGATTAAGACCATATTGACCTATTATGAAAAGTGCCTGTCGGCGCTGGATGCGGACGCTTCGTTTGCCAAGCTGATCAATATGCCCGTGCGTGAAAAGATCGGCCGCATGAAATATGTGCCGGAGGATGAGATCCAGATGCAGTTCGACACGATCATGCAGGAAATGAACGCGCAGATCCGCGCGTTGAGCGAGGGAGGGGAAGCCAATGCGTAAGGAATACCGTACGATCAAGGAGGTTGTAGGCCCCCTGATGCTGGTGGAGGACGTTTCCGGCGTAAAATACGAGGAGCTGGTCGAGATTGAGCAGGCCGACGGCTCCATACGGCGCGGACGTGTACTGGAGATCGACGGAGATAAGGCGCTGCTGCAATTGTTTGAGGGTTCGCAGGGTCTTAGGATCAGCGATTCCAAGGCGCGTTTTCTTGGCCGCTCCATCGAGCTGGACGTGAGCCCCGATATGCTTGGCCGCGTATTTGACGGCATGGGCAAGCCCATGGACGATGGGCCGGCGCTGATTGCCGACAAACATCTGGATATCAACGGCACGCCCATGAATCCCACGGCGCGCGACTATCCTTCGGAGTTCATACAGACCGGCGTGTCCGCCATCGACGGACTCAATACGCTGGTTCGCGGACAGAAGCTGCCGGTGTTCTCGGGCTCCGGCCTGCCGCATGCCAATCTGGCGGCACAAATTGCACGTCAGGCGAAGGTGCTTGGCTCTGACGAAAAATTCGCGGTCGTATTCGCGGCCGTAGGCATTACCTTCGAGGAGGCTGACTTCTTCACCTCCGATTTTCGCCGGACGGGCGCCATTGAGCGCACGGTTACCTTTATCAATCTGGCCAACGATCCCGCCATCGAGCGTATTGCGACGCCGCGCATGGCGATCACGGCAGCCGAATATCTGGCTTACGAACTTGGCATGCACGTTCTGGTCATCATTACGGATATTACCAACTATGCCGAGGCTCTGCGTGAGGTCAGCGCCGCCCGCAAGGAGGTTCCCGGCCGCCGTGGCTATCCCGGCTATCTGTATACCGATTTGGCCACCATGTATGAGCGCGCCGGCCGTATCCGCGATAATGCGGGCTCCATTACGATGATCCCGATACTGTCCATGCCGGAGGACGATGTTACGCACCCGATTCCTGATCTGACGGGCTATATCACTGAGGGCCAGATCATATTGTCGCGCGAATTGCACCGCAAGGGCATCACGCCGCCCATTAACGTTCTGCCTTCGCTCTCGCGTTTGAAGGATAAGGGCATTGGCAAGGGCAAGACCCGTGAGGATCATGCCGACACCATGAACCAGCTTTTTTCCGCATATTCGCGTGGAAAGGACGCCAAGGAGCTGGCGGTGATACTGGGCGACGCGGCGCTTTCAGACGCGGACAAGCTTTACGCTAAGTTTGCCGACGCTTTTGAAGCGGAGTATGTCTCGCAGGGCTACTATACGAACCGCAGCATCGAGGAGACTCTTGACCTTGGCTGGAAGCTGCTTGGCATTCTGCCAAAGTCCGAGCTCAAACGTATTCGCGACGAATATATCGAGAAGTATTATCCCAACAAGGAGGCTTAAGCCGTGGCGGCGATACAGGTCAAGCCGACCCGCATGGAGCTGAGCAACCTCAAAAAACGCCGGTTGGTCGCCATTCGCGGGCACAAGATGATGAAGGATAAGCGCGACGAGCTTGTGCGGCGCTTTATACTCTACGCCCGCCGCAACCGTGAGCTGCGTGAGGAAACGGAAAAGCTGCTTTCCTCAGCCATGCGCGCCTTTGTACTGGCGCGTGCGGTCATGAGCGAAGCGGAGATAGAGGAAGCGCTGATGGTGCCCGCACGGGCGGCTGATGTGAACGCGCGCACGCAGAACGTACTGTCCATTCATGTGCCCGAGCTATCGATCGATGTGGCGGAGGGCTTTGCCTATCCCTATGGGTTTATGTCCACGAGCGCCGATCTGGACGTGGCGGTTCAGCAGCTTTCCGAAGTGCTGCCGAAGCTTTTGGAGCTTGCCGAGGTCGAAAAAACCTGTTCTCGGCTGGCGGATGAGATCGAAAAAACACGCCGGCGCGTTAACGCGCTCGAGTATGTCATGATCCCGCAGTTTACGGAAACGATCCGCCAGATCCAGATGAAGCTGGATGAAAACGACCGCAGCAGCACGACGCGGCTTATGAAGACCAAGGAAATGATACAGCAGCATTGAACGAGGACGTCAAAAGCCTGGCGCTGACATGCGGCTTTTTAGAATGCCGCATCCTCCGGCCGGACAAATTTATGTACTATGAGCGCCGGCTTTTGCACGGCGCTTTGCATACCGGCGGCCGGAGCCTAAGCTATGACCTGCCGTGCGATTATCCATGGGCCAATGCGATTTTGACGTTGATCTGGCCATATACGCCTTACTCTGCCAGCCTGCCGCTCTGCAGCTACTATGCGCCGTCAAACGCCGCCTACCATGCGTCCGGGGACCTGTTGGAGCGCCTGTCTGAAAACGGCCTGCGCGCTGAGCGCGTCTATGTGCCGCTGCGCGAGCTGCTGCTCAGAAGCGGAACGGGCGTTGCTTTAAAGAACGGTCTGACGGCGATCATACCATACGGCACGCGCTTTGCCGTGCAAACGCTGATCGCCTGCATGGAGCGTCCTGCCTACGATGACCGGCCGCCGTTAGGGGCGTGTGAGGATTGCGGCGCGTGCGCGGCCGCATGTCCTGCTGGCGCTATCACAAATAATGGCTTTGATTTTCGTTACTGTCTGCGCGCGTACATGGGAAAGGAAACCATGCCGGTATACGTCATGGAGCGGATGAATCAAATGCTGGGCTGTGAGCGCTGCCAGTACGCCTGCCCCTATAACGAGGGAATCGGTGCGACAGACGCTTTGCCGGATGCTTTTACATATGAGCGCTTGCTGAAAAACGATATAAGCGGCGCACTCGCCATCGTCGGACGCAACCAGAAATCCGGCGGACGCCTTGTGGCGCATGCGGCGGTCATGGCCGCTAACGAAGGACGCGCGGATTTATTGCCGCGGATAGAAGCGCTGGCCGACGATCCGCGGGAGCCTGTGCGCGCCGCTGCGGAGTATGCAATTTCCAAGTTGCATATTCGGAAAACGATGATATAATATAGAAGCCGCGCTAAGCGGGGAGCTAGCGGTGCCCTGTACCTGCAATCCGCTACAGCAGGGCTGAATTCCCGCTTTGAGGCCGCCGCCTGTGGGGCCGGATACCGGTAAGGAGCGTTGAGAGTCGGGTCCCGTGCAACCGGCCGCCGCGAACCATGTCAGGTCCTGACGGAAGCAGCATTAAACGGATGGACCGGTGTGCCGCGGGGTAACCTGAAGGGAGCCGCCTGCCGGAGCATCGCCCGGAGGCGTTTGGTCAAGAAGCGGGTGCGCGGCATTGTATTCCGCACAAAAGAATATGCCGGCGCGAACGTCCTGTTTGCGTCGGTTATTTCATATACAAGGGGGATAAGCATGGAAGGCTATTCCGTATTCGATATCGTGGGCCCGCGCATGAGCGGCCCTTCCAGCTCGCACACGGCGGGCGCGGTGCGCATGGCGCATGTTGCGCGGCATATTGCGGGAATGGATGTGGCGGAAGCCGCCTTTACGCTCTATGGTTCCTTTGCAGAGACCGGCAAAGGCCATGGTACGGATAAGGCGTTGATCGCGGGCGTTCTCGGGATGCAGCCGGACGACGCGCGTATCAAGGACGCTTATCAGATCGCGCGCAAGCTTTGCATACCCATCAGCGTAGCCTATTCGGAAGAACCTGTTCGCCATCCCAATACGGCGCGCATCGTGATCACCGGCTCGCACGGCCGGACGACCGAAGTCGTCGGCCAGTCTATCGGCGGGGGCTCCATCCGCATTGTGGAGATCAACGGCCTGAACGTGGAGCTTTCCGGAGAGTATCCTACGCTGGTGATTCAGCATGACGATAAGCCGGGCGTCATTGCCGAGGTATCCGCCGTATTGGCGTGTCTTGACGTCAATATTGCGTTTATGCGCGTGTTTCGCCATGGCAAGGGAGAGGACGCGTATATGACGATCGAAACCGATCAGACGATCACGCCTGAAATGCTTGAGCAGCTGGAAAGCAGCTGCAAAGGCGTGACCAAGCTGTTCGCTGTGTAAAGGAGGAGCGTCATGCTGACACAGGCGTTTCAAAACGGAGAGTCTCTGCGCAGCCATTGCCAGAAAAACGGTATCGCTATCTGGGAAGCCATGGTCGAACGCGAAGTCAAGCTTTCCGAACGCTCACGCGAGGATATATTGGCCGAAATGCACGAAAACCTGAACGTGATGCGCGACGCTGTGGCAGAAGGCTTGCGCTGCCACAACGCCTCCGTCAGCGGCCTGACCGGCGGCGAGGCGGAGATGCTGTATAAATATTCAAAATTTGATCCGTTTTCCGGCACCATTGCCTGCCGGGCCGCGGCAAGCGCCATGGCGGTCGTAGAAGTGAACGCCTCTATGGGCCGCATTGTAGCGGCGCCGACAGCAGGCGCCTCCGGCATATTGCCCGGCGTTTTGATCGAGAGCGCGCATCAAAGAAACTGGTCGGACGAGCAGCTTGTACGCGGCCTGTTTACGGCGGGAGCCGTAGGACTGCTGTTTGCCAAGAATGCAACGATCTCCGGCGCGGGCGGCGGTTGCCAGGCGGAGACCGGCGTTGGCGCGGCCATGGCGGCGGCAGCGCTGGTGGAGATCAGCGGCGGCGCGCCCGTGCAGGCGCTTGACGCTGCCGCCATGACGATCAAAAACGTTATGGGACTGATATGCGATCCCGTGGCCGGGCTTGTGGAATGCCCCTGTATCAAGCGAAACGCGCTGGGCGCGGTCAACGCTATGCTCTGCGCCGACATGGCGCTTTCCGGCATTACGAGCCTGATCCCCTTCGACGAGGTTGTCGCCGCCATGTATGCCGTCGGCTGTGATATCCGGCCGGAATACCGCGAAACGGCCAAGGGCGGGCTGGCCACCACGCCCACCGGACGGGCGGTGGCGGATCGCGTGCGCCGGCTGCGCGGCGAATAAGAGCAGGAATCTCGCAAAACTCGTATAGATGCGGAGAGGCGTTTCGGAGTATTCTGCGCTATAATCGCTTCGGAAGGTGAGCAATGCACATGGAATGGATCGAAGGCATGAACAGGGCGATCGATTATATGGAAAGCAATCTTGCGGGCCGCATAGAAACGTCGAAAGCCGCGCGGATCGCGGCTTGCTCCGAATTCCATTTTCTCAGGATGTTCGCTTTTGTTACGGGTGTTACGGTGAGCGAATATATCCGCAGGCGCAGGATGACGGCGGCGGCGTTTGATTTAATGGAGCATGGAGCTAAGGTGCTTGATGTGGCGCTCAAATACGGCTACGATTCGCCTACGGCCTTCAATCGCGCATTTCAAAGCGTACACGGCGTTTCGCCCTCAGGCGCAAAGCAGAAAGGCGTTCATCTGACGGCGTTTCCCCGCATCACCTTTACACTGTCGGTCAAGGGAGAAAAGGCTATGGAATTTAGAATCGTGAACAAGGAATCCTTTCGTATCGTGGGATATGCGACCAGGGAGTCGATGACGATGGAGGATTGCTTCGAGAAGGTTCCGTTATTCTGGGACAGAGTTATGGCGGAGAACGGCATGAAAAAGCTGTGCGCGCTGATGCAGGGGAATTCGCCTCAAGGCGTACTTGGTATATCCACCTGCGACGGAGGCGAGTATTCCGGCTATTTCATTGCAGCAGCCACAGACGCACCCGTACCGGAGGGGATGGAGGAATACATAATGCCGCAGGCGACCTACGCGGTGTTTGAAGCCGTGGGATCTATGCCGGACGCCATACAGGAAATGCAGCAGCGCATCATATCCGAGTGGCTGCCTTCCTCTGACTACGAATATGCGCCTGCGGCGGATATAGAGGTCTATCCCGAGGGAGATCCAAAGTCGCCAGACTATCGCTGTGAGATATGGCTGCCGATCATTAAGAAATAGCCGTTAGGACGCTCAAAACGGAACGAAGGCAGGCGCCGTCTGCGGCACATAACGCCTGCCGAAAGATTTCCTGGCAGACACGGGCCGCGGCAAAGCAAATTGCCGCGGCCCTTGATTATCATCGTATGTCCGGTTCAGCCTTAAGACCGGCCGCATAAGCTTATTTGAACAGCAGCTCTGCGGAATGATAGAGATCGTAATCGACCTCTTTACGCTCCGTAACGGCCTTGTCCAGATCGGCCTTGACTATTTTGGTGCCCTGCAGCGCAACCATGTTGCCGTAATCGCCGGCGACGACCAACTCGCCCGCCTTGAATCCGAGGCGGGTGCCAAGAACACGGTCGAAGCAGGAGGGGGAACCGCCGCGCTGAATGTGTCCCAGTATGACAGAACGGCATTCGAAATACTTGCGCTTATCGTCCAACGTCATATCCTCGCGCATGGCTTTTTCGATGCGGGTGGCCAGCGTCTTGGCCAGCTCTTTTTCAAGAAACAGCTTGTTGCCAAAGGCGTCGAAGCCTAGATCCTGCTCGGGCTCGCCGCCAAGCTCAAAGCCTTCCGCCAACGCAATAATCGTGTGACGCTCGCCGCGAATATAGCGTCCGCGCACGACCTGCATGATCTGGTCGAAGGTCTTGGGAAATTCCGGTATCAGGATCAGGTGCGCGTCGGCGGCCAGGCCGGCCTGTATGGCGATCCAGCCGGTGTGCCGGCCCATGCACTCGACGACGATGCAGCGCGCGTGCGAGGCGGCCGTCGTGTGCAGCTTGTCTATGCAGTCCATGGCGATATTGGAAGCCGTGTCGAAGCCGAAGGTATAGTCGGTACAGGAGAGATCGTTATCAATGGTCTTTGGCACGCCGATCATGTTCATGCCCATTTTCTGGAGCTTGTTGGCCACGCCCAGCGTATCGTCGCCGCCGATGGCGACAAGGCCCTCAAGCTGCAGGCCCTGCAGGGTGGTGCGCACTTTTTCGGGGCCGTTTTCCTCTTTCATTACGTTGGTGCGCGAGCTTTCCAATATGGTGCCGCCCTTGGTCTGCAGGCCCTCCACATCCTTCAGCGAGAGCCAGCGGCCCTCGCCGCTGAGCACGCCACGCCAACCGGCGGAAAAGCCGTAGACCTCGATGCCGCTGGCCGCGCATTCTTCCACAACGCCGCGGATGACCGCGTTCAGGCCGGGGCAGTCGCCGCCGCCGGTTAGGATACCGATTTTTCTCATCTGTATATTACCTCCTACAAAATGTCGTTTAGTGCAGCGGTTACGTCGTCTGCAATTTCGTCGATGGACTTGAGACGGCTGCCCTCCATGCAGCGTACCAAAAATACGCCGTCCAAACGCTTCGCGTATTCCCGATACTTCAAACGTGCGCGCTCTTGAATGGAAGGAATGGCTTCATATACGTCCCGCGCATCGCCTACATAGTCGCGAAAGCCCTTTTTGTCCACGTTTTGCGCTGCATCCGTGGTGGACATGTCGAGTATGACCTGCGCGTCGGGCCGTGGAATACCGAAATGATCATACTCCAGCGTTTGCACAAAGTCCAGAAGATCCGGCTCTTTAAGGTCGCAGTCGCGGATGCTTTGATAGACGGCGTTGCTGAGTACATAGCGGTTGATCAGCAGCACGTCGGCGGTGGAATAATCAAAATCACGGAAGGCTTCAAATCGGTCCAGCGCAAACCAGAGGGCCATGCTGCGGCCGTCCACCTCATCTGCGCGCGTTCCGTCGCGGCCCGAGAGCAGGCGGCCCACCTCGTTTCCAAAGAACGAGCTGTATATTGGAAAGGAAAGCGACAGAACCCTGCGGCCGGAGCCCGTCAGGCGCTCCTTCAGCCGCTCCATCTGCACGCTTTTTCCCGTTCCGTCGATCCCTTCGAACGCTATGATCTTTGTCATATCAGCCTCTAAGAATGCGCTCCATAGCGCACAGCGTGTTTTCCCGTGTGGCAAAGGCCGTCATGCGCAGATAGCCTTCGCCCGCCGCGCCGAAACCGGCGCCGGGCGTTCCGATGATGTGGTAATGCTCCAACAGCTCGTCAAAGAAGGCCCATGAATCGCCGTTTGGCGTTTTAAACCAGATATAAGGGGCGTTTACGCCGCCATAGACGGTAAAGCCCGCGGCGTTGAGACCCTCGCGGATGATGCGCGCGTTTTCCATATAATCGGCGACTACGGCCATGATCTGATCCTGTCCCTCGACGGAGCAGGCCGCCTCCGCGCCGCGCTGCGTGATGTAGGAAACGCCGTTAAGCTTTGTGGCAAGCCGCCGCGCCCACATGCTGTTGAGTGAAACGCGGTTGCCCAGACTGTCTGGCATGCACAGCTCATGCGGAACGACCGTGTAGGAGCAGCGTACGCCTGTAAAGCCCGCTGTTTTGGACATGGAGCGAAACTCTATGGCGCATTCCTTTGCACCCTCCACCTCGTAGATGCTGTGCGGCACGCCGCTTTCGGTAATATATGCCTCGTAGGCGGAATCGTAGAGTATCAGGGCCCCGTTTTGACGCGCGTAGTTTACAAAGCGCGCCAACTGTTCCTTTGAGAGCGTCATGCCGGTTGGATTGTTCGGATAACAAAGATACAATACGTCCGCACGTTTCGCAGGCGGCTCCGGCACGAAGCCATTTGCGGCGGTACAGGGCATATATAGGATCTTTTCATAGGCGCCCTTATCTGGCAGGTAGCGTCCTGCGCGTCCGGACATGACGTTGGTATCCACATAAACGGGATATACCGGATCCATGACGGCTACCACGCAGTCGTCGGAGAACAGCTCCTGAATATTGCCGACGTCGCATTTTGCGCCGTCTGAAACGAAGATCTCGTCGCGATCCAGATCCACGCCGCGGGCTGTGTAGTCGCGGCTAAGAATCGCGTCGCGCAGAAAATCGTATCCAAAATCGGGCCCGTAGCCATGGAAGGTCTCCTCATGCGCCATATCGTCGACGGCGCGGTGCATGGCGGAAATGACCGCGGGAACGAGCGGACGCGTGACGTCACCAATGCCCATGCGAATCAGCTTAGCGTCCGGATGAGCCGTCTGAAAAGCGGCGGTGCGCTTTGCCACTTCCGAAAAGAGATAATTGCCGGCAAGGAGACTGTAATACCCGTTAGCCTTGAACATGCAGCACCTCCTGAAAAATCCATTCATTATAGCATGTGCTGAAAATTCGCGCAAGCTGTGTAAGAGACAGGCGGATTGCGCCAAAAGATATTCCGTTCAGAAGGAAATTATACAGGAATGCGGTCGACTTCGACCGCAAATTGTCAAAGAGGAGCGGACGAAAGCATATATACCGTCACGCTGTGCGCAGAATTTCGCGCTGTAACGCCGGTATACTGTGTATCCGGAGGGCAAAGGATGGAGGGCGAAGCGCAGCAAAGGAGAAGGGGCGTCTGCGGCCGGATCGGCAGGAGAGCCGTCTGGACAGGTCTGTTGAGCCTGCTTGGCGGCGCCCTGTGCGGACGCGTCTGTCTGCTCGACACGGTGGCGCCCTTTGCGGCGGCCTATCTGGCGGCTGTTTCCATGTCGGGCTTGAACATACATTGCGCGCTGCTCGGGACGCTTCTTGGATGCCTGCTGCTGCAAAGACCGCTGAATTTTCCGGCGGCGGCGGTGTGCATGCTGTATTATCTGCTGCATCTTCTGTGGTCGCGCTGGCGAGCGCGCATGGAACGCTTCGACCGGCTGCTGCTGCTGTTTATCGCAGAGGTTTCACTGCTGCCCGTGTTTTTTTCAAACGGCCTGCAACAGCTTTTGCGCGGGCTCATCGCCCTGTGCGCTGCGGTGATCTCCGCCTTGATCATGCACAATGCGCTGAAAACGCTTGGCACGCTCGCAAAGCGACATGTGCTCAGCGATGGAGAGCAGATCAGCATCAGCGCGTTCTTTGGCGTGATTCTCCTGAGCGTTTCGGACGTCCAGGCCTTCGGCTTCTCCCTGCCGGTGGTGCTCCTGCTGCTGTACGCCATGGTTACGGCTCTTGCCCGCGGCGTTGGCGGCGTCGCCATGTCGGTCGCTCTTGCGGCCGTGCTGACTGCCGGCGGCAATTTCACACTGGCGTTTGTAGGAGGCATTGCGGCCTGCTCGCTGGCGGGAGCCATGCTGCGTCGCTTTGACACGCTGGGCGTGCTTGGCGGCTTTATCGGCGGGAGCCTGGTGGTCGGTACCTATGTGTTTACAGCGTCGCATACGATCAATCTTTTGAATCTGGCGTTAGCGGGCGCGGTATTTCTGGTCGTTCCACGCTCGGGGATGCTGCAGCTTTGCGCGTATTTGGATGATGAAAAGAACCGCGAGCGATTTGCTCAGAAAGCCATGCGGCGACTGAGATTGAATATGGCCGCCGAAGTACAAAATACGGCGCGTCTCTGCCGGGAGATGGCCAACCTGTTTCGCGCTGAAGAGCTGGAAAGGGAGCCGAGCGACGCGCTGATGCAATGGACGGCGCAGGCGGCCAGCGGCGTATGCACGGATTGCTCGCTTAGAAAACTGTGCTGGAGAGACAAGCAGAGCGCCGGAAAATCCATTGTAGCGCTTCTGGGCGCGCATGAGCGCGGCGAGCGTCTGCGTATCCGCCGGCCCTTCGATCCCTCCTGCAAACATATGCAGCAGCTTGCCGCGGCAGCCTGGCAGGCTCAGAACCAGTATCTTGTTCAGCGGGCTATGAAGAGGCAAAGCAATCAGCAGTACGCCTTTGTCAATCGGCAATTGACCGGCGTAAGCGAGGTGCTTGAGGAGCTGTGCAGACGTGTGGAGGAGGATCGATGGTTGGACGAGGAGCTGGAACAGCTTCTTTCACGCGGACTCGACCGGCACGGGTATCGCGTGCTTGGCGTGGACGCCTCCTTTCCGCACGGCAAGCTTATGCTGCATATCCGTCTGCCGGCTGCAGCCATAGAGCAGGCGGAGGCGCTGTGCGAAGCGATCGGCCGTATCATTAGAAGGCGCGTGCGCATATTGAATACGGTCCTTGACGGCCGTCAATGTACTTTCATTTTGGAAGAAGCGGCGGCCTTTGAGGCCAGCATGGGGACGGCGACGCTGCCGATCAGCCGCAGCGGCGTCAGCGGCGACAGCACGGGAGAAAGACGGCTCGAATGCGGCCGCGTGCTGTATGCCCTTAGCGACGGTATGGGCGCTGGCGAGACGGCGAAAAATGAGAGCGAGGTCGCGCTGCGCTTTTTGTTCGATCTCTATGGCGCGGGTTTTTCGCGCGATATCGCGCTAGAAAGCGTGAACAAGCTGCTGCTCGAGCGAAGCGCGGACATGTACGCGACGCTGGACGCCGTATTTCTGGACTTAAGAAGCGGCGGCGCGGAGTTTATCAAATACGGTGCGCCGCCAACCTTCGTGTATCGCGGCTCAAGGCTGCACACGATCTGTTCCGAGGCGCTGCCGGCGGGCATTGTAGAGGAAGCGGTGCCGGCGATCTCCTCCGTCAAGCTGAGAAGAAACGACGCGGTGATTCTGTTTTCCGACGGAGCGCTCGATGCGCTGGGCGAGGCGACCAAGGATACGATTACGCGCGCGCTTTCCGGACAGACACGAGCGCAGGATGCTGCCGAATCCATATTGACTGCTGCCGGCGAAAGGAATCGCGACGACGACATGACCGTGATGGTGATAAAGATCGCATGACAATATCTGTGGAGCTCTTCCTGATGGATAATATGCTGATGAACCTGCTGACGCTGAGGCTGGCTGCGGCAATTGTCGGGAAAAGGCTCAGAAGCTATGTGGCGCTGCCGGTGGCGGCGGCCGGAGCAGGCTATGCGCTTCTATCGTTGACCGTCGCTCCTATATTGTACGCGGCGCCCGCCAAGCTCATGTTTGGAGCCGCGATGGCCGCAGTCCTGATCTGCGGTCGGCGAAGCTACTGGAAGTGTCTGCTGGCGCTGTATCTTTCAGCGTTTTTAATGGGAGGCCTGATGCTCTCGCTGACGCTGCTGCTGGGCTGCCAGATAAGCGGCGGCGCGCTGATGGGCACGGTTCCCCTGCGCGTCATGCTGCTTGCGGCGGCGCTCTGCGCCGCACTGCCCAGGCTGGTACGGACGCTGATAGGCGCCTATCGTCATCGCGTGCGCCATGTGCGCTTACGCGTGGAGCTGAGCGATCGAATGCTCTGCGTTTGGGCGCTTGTAGACAGCGGCAACCTGCTGACGGAGCCGGTCAGCGGGCTGCCGGTCGTGGTTTTCAGGCCGGGGCTTTTGCCAAGACCGATCGGCGGGCGGCCTGTGCCTTATGCAGCCATGGGCAAAGACGGTTGGCTGAACGCCTTTCGGCCGCGGCGCATCTGCGTCAAGCTGAACGAATGGACGGAGATCGATGCGTATATTGCCGAATCCGAGGGCGCACTTGGCGCTGAGGAAGCGGTGATTGGAGCGAATATCTGGCAATCGGAAAGGAGGATGCTGATTGATAACGAAACTCAGGACGCTGCTTGGGAGGCTGTGGCGGAGACTGCTCCTGACGGGCAGGAAGGAGCTCCTGTATATTCATTCGGGGGAGACTCTGCCGACGCCGTTTTGCGCGGAGGAGGAGGCGCACTGGATAGAAAGACTGATGCAGAAGGATAAAGAGGCGGTGGACGCGCTGATCGAACACAATCTGCGGCTTGTGGTCTATATCGCGCGAAAATTCGAAAATACGGGCGTTGGCACGGAGGATCTGATATCGATCGGCACAATCGGCCTGATCAAGGCCGTGAACACCTTTGACGCAGGCAAGCGTATCAAGCTGGCTACCTACGCCTCGCGCTGCATCGAGAACGAGATACTGATGCACCTGAGACGTACGAGCCGATTAAAGCTGGAGGTGTCGTTCGACGAGCCGCTGAACGTCGACTGGGACGGCAATGAACTGCTGCTTTCCGATATACTCGGGACTGAAAACGACATCATCAGCCGCGAGATGGAGGACGAGGTGGACAGAGAGCTTCTCCGTGAGGCGCTCGTGCGCCTGACGCCGCGTGAAAAGCAGATCGTTGAGCTGAGATTCGGCCTGAACAACCAGCGTGAACTTACGCAGAAACAGGTGGCCGATATACTTGGGATCTCCCAAAGCTATATCAGTCGGCTCGAGAAGCGTATCATCAAGCGCCTGCAGCGCGAAATGCTGCGTATGTCCATATAGGGATCATACATATTTCTGCAGTTGACGCAGGGCGCTTTTTTCCAGACGGGATACCTGCGCCTGCGAAATGCCGATCTCACGGCTGACCTCCATTTGAGTTTTGCCGATAAAGAAACGAAGCTTCAGAATGCGGGTCTCGCGCTCCGTCAGGTGCGCGAGACCGTCGTTGAGCGCAATGCTGTCGAGCCAGACGCTGTCGGCCGTTCGCGCGTCGCCAAGCTGATCGATGATAAATATGGCGTCGCCGTCGTCGCGGAATATGGGTTCAAACAGGGAAATGGGCTCCTGAATGGCGTCGAGCGCGAACACGACGTCCTTTTCACGCAGGCCGATCTCATGGGCGATCTCCGTCAGGCTTGGCTCGCGGTTGTTGCTTTCGGCGATGCGGTTGCGCGCCTGAAGCGCTTTATATGCCGTATCGCGCAAGGAGCGGCTGACGCGGATGGAGTTATTGTCTCTCAGATGACGTCGGATCTCGCCGACAATCATCGGCACCGCATAGGTGGAAAAGCGCACCTCGTGCCTTAGGTCGAAATTATCGATCGCCTTGATAAGACCGATGTAGCCCACCTGAAACAGATCGTCCATCTGCTCGTTTCTGTTGCCGAAGCGCTGCACGATCGACAGCACAAGCCTGAGGTTACTGCGAATAAACTCCTCGCGCGCCCGCTCGTCGCCGGATTTCACAAGCAACAGCAGCTTGCGCATATCCTGTGCTGAGAGCATGGGTAATTTGGTCGTATCCACACCGCAGATTTCCACTTTGTTGATCGCCATAGAACCCCTCCGTCCAATTGTTTGTCTGCCTGTCTAATCTGGACAGCTTGCCCACTTTTTATCCGGCCTCATAATTTGCGTTGGAGCCGACATAGATTATCCGGGGAGTGTCGAGATGCAGAAAAAGCTGATCAACAAACTGGTTTCCGCCCTGTCGCTGCCGCCGGAAATTGATTTGAGCCTGCCAAAGCTCACCATGTACGGCCGCAGTGAGCTGCTGCTGGAAAATCACAGGGGCGTGCTTGGCTATACCGGCGACGAGGCGCGATTTTTAACAGAGGACGGTATCGTAACGATTTGGGGAAGCGGAATGGAGCTGTTTGAGTTTTCGTCGGAGCGTGCCAGCCTCAGAGGCAGAATCAACGGCTGGTCGTATGGGGATTGCAAGGAATGTGGAATTTAGGAAAGGCATGTGTTATAATCCATGTCAAGGGAAAAAATGCGGAGCGGCTCCTGAATGCGCTGCGCGGCGATGGCATGGCGCTTTGGCGCATTACGCGCATAGCTTCGGACGAGCTCAGGCTGTCCATGCGCGCAAGAGATTTTCGCAGGATACGGCGGCATGCCGGAAGGCTCCATTGCCATGTGCATATCGTGGGACGAGACGGAGCCTCGTTTGTACTGATGCGGCTCATGCGCCGGCGCATGCTCTGGATCGGCTGCCTTACGGGCCTTGCTCTGGTGTTGGCCGCATCCACAAGACTGTGGCTGATCCGCGTGGAGGGCAACGAGCGCGTGTCGGAGAACACCGTTCGGCGCGCGCTTGCTGAAAACGGCGTCAAATGGGGCGCGGCCCTGCCGGACGGCGATTTTGAAGCGTTGGCGGACGCGATCGCTTCCTATGACGAACGGATCGCCTGGATCGGCCTTGACCTGGACGGCGTATGCCTCCGTGTCAGCGTTGTGGAAGCGGATTATGAGATTCTGGCGCTGGACCCGACGCTGCCATGCGACGTTGTGGCGGTCAAAGACGGCGTGATAACGGACATGCGCGCGCTGGAGGGAGCTGAGCAGTTTTCGAAGGGGGACGCGGTGCGCGCGGGCGATGTGCTGATCGCGGGCACAGTGGCATTACAGGATGTACCCCAACCGCTTTTGGTGCATGCGCGCGGGCTTGTAAAAGCAAGCGTATACTATTTTTCAGAGTTTGCGCAGCCGCTTTTGACCACCGAACGCGGGCCCACCGGCGCACTCGCCGAATATCGCCGCATTGCGGTCTGCGGTCTGACGCTGTTTGAAAGCGCCGCGCCCTTTGCAGATTTTGAAATTGCGAACTGCGCGGAAAGGCTGCTGCGGCTGCCGCTTTTGCCGGTGAGCGTTTGCGAAGGCAGCTATGAGGAAATGACCCTGCGCGACTGCCTGCTGACGGAGGCGGAGGCGGCAGAGATCGCGTTGGTGGAGGCGGAGAAGGGTGCGCTTTTGCGGATACCCTCCGATGCGGCAATCGTGCAAAAGACCGGAAGCTGGATGGCGCTTGACGGCGTTGTCATCGCCACATGCGCGATAGTGACCGAGGAAAGTATTGGAATGACAAAGGAGATTGAGAACTGATGCAAACGAATCCGGCGACGACGGTATTGCCGATTGCGTGTATGGACGAGCTTTCCGGATTATTTGGCGTATTCGATGAAAATCTTTGCGTTATCGAAGAGGAAACGGGCACGCATGTATTCGCTCAGCCGGATGGCGTTCGCATCGAGGGCGAACAGGAGAGCGTGGCGCTCTGCGAGGCGGTGCTCTCCAAAATGCTGGATATGCAGCGCCGCGGAGAGGCGCTCAATCGTGGACGCCTGCGCTATGCTATCGATCTTGCCAAGGAGGGGAACGCCGACCTGATACCCGAGATCATGGGCGACGTGATCGCCCTGACCAACCGCGGACGGCAGATCAAGTGCAAAACCCTTGGCCAGAAGCGCTATGTGCAGGCGCTGCGCAAATATGATCTGGTATTCGGCGTGGGCCCTGCCGGCACGGGAAAGACCTATCTGGCCGTCGCCATGGCGGTGCTGGCCTATAAGAATAAAGAGGTGGAGCGGATCGTTTTGACACGGCCGGCCGTGGAGGCGGGCGAGAAGCTTGGCTTCCTGCCGGGCGATCTGCAAACGAAGGTCGATCCCTATCTACGGCCCCTCTACGATGCGCTGCAGGAGTTTCTGGGCGTTGAGACCTACCGTGCGCTGAGCGAGCGCGGCGCCATCGAGGTGGCGCCTCTGGCCTATATGCGCGGAAGAACGATCAATAACGCCTACATCATACTCGACGAAGCGCAGAACTGCTCGAACGAGCAGATGAAAATGTTCCTGACGCGTTTTGGAGAAGGCTCGCGCGTTGTGGTAACGGGTGATATCACGCAGATCGACCTGCCCAGCGAACGGACAAGCGGTCTGGTGCGCGCTATCGATGTTCTGGCAGGCGTGGAGGGCATTTCGATCATTCGCCTGACGCACAAGGACGTCGTGCGACACGAACTGGTACAAAGGATCATCAGCGCCTATGACAGCTTTGAAAAGCCTGGAAGCAAGGAGGGAACGCGTGGAGGCCGCAATAAAGAAAAGATCCAGTAAAAAGAAAAGCAAAAAGCTGCGCCCGATCAGCCTGATACTCGTGCTGGCCGTATTTGCGTTCAATTGCGTCACCACGATTACCGCCCTGACGCCCAAGCGTTACGAGGTGGCCGTGGGCAGCGTGAGCGCACAGACGATTACCGCGCCGCGCATGGTGGAGAATCCGGCTCAGACGGAAGCGCTCAAGGACGCCGCCCGCAAGAATGCCGCGCCGGTTTATACGATAGACAGCTCTCTTGCGGATACGCTGATATCCAACGCGCAGAGCTTTTTTACCGCGCTGGCAAGCCTAAGAAGCACGGCGCAGGATATCCGTGCCGCAAGCGCGCCTGCAGAGACGGCGGCCGACGGCAGTGTGATTGCCCTGGAGGATACGCGAAGCTGGCAGGAGGTGCTTTCCGAAAACGAGCTGCTGGCGCTGACGCTTAAGCTTCCCGTGGCGGTGACGGATACGGCGGAGGGCTATGCGCTGCTGGACGCCGAAGTGGAGGATCTGTCCTTGCTTGAAGAGCTGGTCATGTCCAAGCTGCAGATCAAGCTGCGCGCGGGCGTTTCGTCCGCCGAGCTGGAAACGGTGCGGGCGGAGATCAATAAGGAATTGCAGATCACAACGCTGCCCGTAAGGCTTAAGAACCTCGGGGAGATGCTGTTCGAGGCCTATTTGCTGCCGACTAACGTTGAGGATACGGTAGCAACGACGCGCGTGCGCGAAGAGGCGGCAGCCGCAGTGGAAACCGTCTATTATGCACGCGGCTCCGTCATTGTGGAGCAGGGCGCCGTGGTTACGCAGGAGCAGATGGATGTGCTGACCTCGCTGGATCTGGTCAAGGGCGCCAATACCAACCGTTTGTTCGACGTGGGCGTCGTGGCATATCTGCTTTGCATGTACGCGCTGTTCTTTGCCGGACTGCGTTTGTTTGAGCCGGAGATCTTCACCTCCGGCAAGCGGATGCTGATATTGTTTTTATTGCTGCTCATTTCATTGGCGATCCAATGGCTCTGCTATTTGCTGGATCCACGCATCATGCCGTCGATTTTTGCGGTGCTGCTTTGTACGCTGCTGCTTTCACCTTCAGCGGCCACGCTGGTCAATATCGTTACGGCGCTGTCCTTTTCCGTGCTGGCCGGCGGAAGCGGCTCGTCCATGCTTTCGGCGGATTCCTTTCTGGCGCTGTCTTCAATGCTGGTGACAGGACAGGTGACCATTATGATTGCCTCGCGCAGCCAAAAGCGCGGCGCATTGATTGGCGCCGGTGCTGCCGGAGGCGTTGCCGGCGCATGGGTGATCGCCATGGGCTCCGCCATGATCGGCGTTTCCTGGAACAGCATCGTCGTCTATGCCGGCCTGACGCTGGCTACGGCGCTGATATTATCCGTGTTCTGTGTTGGTATGCTCAGCATGTGGGAAAACCTGTTTGATATCGTGACGCCCGCGCGCCTGCATGAGCTGGCAAATGCGAATCATCCGCTGCTCAAAAAGATGATGACGGCGGCGCCGGGCACTTATCATCACAGCATGATGACAGCCTCGCTGGCGGAGGGCGCCGCGGAGGCGATCGGCGCCAACGCGCTTCTGGCGCGGACGGGCGCCATGTATCACGACGTGGGAAAGCTGCGCCGGCCAATGTATTTTAAGGAAAATCAGTCCGACCGCAATATACACGACACGCTTCCTCCCGACGAAAGCGCCGGTTTTATCATCGCGCATGTCCGAGACGCCGAAGCGCTGCTTTCAAAGTATCGCATGCCCTCAGAAATTCGCAAAATTGTATCCGAGCACCACGGAACCACTTTGGCCGCTTATTTTTACTATAGGGCAAAAAAACAGGCGGCAGAAGGGGAGACGGTTTCAGAACGCGGCTTCCGCTATCCCGGCGGGACGCCGAGCACCAGGGAAAGCGCCGTCGTTATGCTGGCCGATAGCTGCGAGGCCGCCGTACGCTCCCTGCAGGATCCCTCGCGCGAGGACATTGCCAATATGGTGGACAAGGTGATTCAGGGAAAGATAGAGGATGGTCAGCTCGCCAACTGTCCGCTGACCTTCGGCGAGCTGGCGCGCATTGAAAAGAGCTTCCTTGTTACCTTCAACGGCCTTTTGCATGAGCGCATCCGCTATCCGGATGCGGAAATGACATGATCGAAACGATTTGGAGCGTTCAGGAGCCTTCAGAGGGACTTGACGCCGCCATAGAGGCGGCGGTGACCGCGGCGCTGACAAGCGAGCGGCGCGTTGGCGGCGTCTGCCTGCAGATCGTGAACGGGAACGAGATCCAGCGGATGAACCGCGATTTTCGTCATATGGATGCGGTGACTGACGTGCTGAGCTTTCCCGCATGGGAGGGCGACGCGTTGATGGCGCCGCCCGACGGATATCTTGGCGATATTGCGATCTGCTATCCGCGCGCAGCCGAGCAGGCTGCGGCCTATGGCCATTCTCTTGGCCGCGAGCTGTGTTTTCTGGCAGTGCATGGCGCGCTGCACCTGTGTGGCTATGATCATATGGACGCAGAAAGCGAACGGCTAATGATGGAAAAACAGGAGCAAATTCTAAAACTGATGGGGGTGGAACGATGAATCCGCTGAAGCCCGACGAACGCCGCCGTATGCTGGAAATGGCCTATGAGGCTATGACGCGCGCCTATGCGCCCTATTCGCATTTTACCGTAGGCGCGTGCCTTCGCGCATCAAACGGACGCTATTATTGCGGCTGCAACATAGAAAACGCAGCTTTTACGCCGACCATATGCGCCGAGAGGAACGCACTGTTTCAGGCCGTGTATGCCGGAGAACGGGAATTTGACGGCATCGCTGTCGCCTGCGCCGGAAAAAATCCCGCCTATCCCTGCGGCGTTTGCCGTCAGGCACTGAGCGAGTTTTGCCATAGCGACATGCCGGTGCTCTGCGGAAATGGAGCGCACGAATGCGTGGAACTGACGCTGGAAGAGCTGCTGCCGTACAGCTTTGGCCCGGAGGACCTGCTATGAGCGGGTATCGTTCCGGCTTCGTACCCATTGTCGGCTGCCCGAACGTCGGGAAATCCACGCTTTTAAACGCCATGATCGGCCAGAAGATCGCTATTGTTACCGATAGGGCCCAGACGACGCGCAACAAGATCACCGGCGTATTGACCAGGGCGGAGTACCAGATCATTTTTCTGGATACGCCGGGCATCATGCAGCCGAGAAACCGGCTTGGAGAATACATGCGGCAGACGGCGCTGGACGCGCTCAGCGAGGTGGAGATCGTACTGTACATGACGGACGCCATGGTTGGCCTGGGCGGCAACGACGAGGCGATCATGGCGCGTTTGGCACGCCTAAAAACGCCCGTGATGGCATTGATCAATAAATGTGACGTCGCTCAGGAAAAACGCGCGGAGGAAATGGAACGGCGGCTGAACGACAGCGGACAGTTTGCGCATGTTCTCAGGCTTTCTGCAAAGACCGGCGAGCAGCTTTCTCAGCTTGAAGAACTGATCTGTGCCTATCTCGTGGAAGGCCCGCAGTATTTTCCGGAGGACATGGTCACCGATCAGCCGGAGCGCGTCGTCTGTGGAGAGCTGATACGCGAGAAGGCCCTTCAGCTTTTGCGCGAGGAGGTGCCGCACGGCATCGGCGTAAGCATCGACAAGATGGAAAAGCGCCCCGACCGCGATCTGATGGACGTCTACGCGACTATCTACTGTGAAAGAGAATCGCATAAGTCGATCATTATCGGCAAGGGCGGCAGCATGCTCAAAAGGATCGGATCTCTGGCGAGAACAGATATGGAATGGTTTTTGGACATGCCGGTCAATCTCCAGCTCTGGATCAAGGTCGCGGAGGATTGGCGCAACCGCGCTTCCGTGCTGCGCGAGCTTGGTTATGATTAAAAATTGACAGTCGCCGCGCGCTAGAAATTGTGCATACTAAGCCGGTAGAGGAGGCGGAGCTATGGAACATTTTGAAGGCGAGCAGACTTGGGAAAAATTCCGGGACACAGGCCGCATCGGAGAATATCTGCTGTATGCCGCTCTCCGGCGCAGCACAGACGGAAAGAGAACGGACGGTTAAACGACGCTATGCCGCTTCTTACGGTCTGCGGGATCGTCACGCGCTATGTGAATTATCGCGAAAGCGACCGCATTATCAGCATATTTACATCCGGGCAGGGACGCATGGACGCCAAATCCAGAGGCTGCCAGAAATCGACCAGCGCGCTTCTCACGGCCTCGCAGCCCTTTGCCTATGGCCGCTACGAGCTTTTCTTAAGCCGCGATAAGTATACTGTCAACCAATGCGAACTGCTTGAAAGCTTTTATCCGATCAGGGAGGATTACGAACGGTTTTCCGCCGCATCGGCGGCGCTGCAACTTGCACATGACGCGGTGCAGGAGAACCAGCCGAACGAGGCGCTGTTTTCGCTTTTATATCACACGCTGTCCTTTATGGCCTATGGTCAGGCGGACCCCCGCGACCTGATATGCTGCTACCTGATCCGTTATTTGAGCGCCTGTGGTTACCGGCCCACCATCACAAGCTGCGCGCAGTGCGGGCGCGATATCCGCTCCGACGCGATCGTGCGGTTTTCTCCGCGCGGCGGGGCGGTCTGCGCCGGATGCGGCGGTGGACAGGACATTTCAAAAACGGCGCTCGAAGCGATGCGCCGTATGCTTCTGCTTGAAGACGACGAGATGGATCGCGTACGCTTAAGCCCGTCGGTTCGTCAAGAACTGATGGACTGTCTGCCCGCGTATCTTTCCTGCTCGCTGGAATACGGCTCCCGCGCCCTCGGTTGCCTGAACCTCGCCGGACAGTGCATGGATAAAATGTGAATTTTCGATAATATTATAAATTTTTCGCCTTGAATGTGTTACAATACCGGCGGTTGTATTTTTCATTCAGCGTGTTGAACGCAAAGGAAAGGATTTGTATGAAACGGTTCAGGCATCTTCTTAAGCCGCTTTTGCTGTCGGCTCTGGTTCTTGCCTTGCTGCTGTCCGCCTGCAGCAGCCCTTCAACGACGGATGAGGCCGCGGTGTCCGCCTCGCCGACGCCTACGCCGGAGCCTCAGATTATCAATATCGGTCTTGCCGAGCAGGAGATTGCCGAGGCGGGCGCCATGCCCACGCCGACGCCCACGCCGGAGCCGTCGGATACGCCCATGCCGTTTTCCGTATATGCTCCCACGGTGAATATGAGCTATGAGGAGCTGGTCGGCAGTACGAACGATATGAACGCCAAGGCCCGCGAGCTGCTGAAAAGCGGCTATCCCGATCCCAAGACATATTACATCATTGTTGACAAGCAGTGGCAGGTTGTATTGGTCTACATGCGCATCGACGACGGCACGAAGCTGGGAAAGCCGGATTATGAACAGCCCGTGCGCTATATGCTTTGCTCTTCCGGAAATCCAAACAAGGAATATGGCCATGAAACGACCAGCGGGATCTGGCAGATTGAAGCGGCCAAGGAACGCTTCTGGCAGTTTGTCAATCTGGAAGCGGCGCAATATCTGACGCTGATCCACAGCCGCACCTATTTCCATTCCGTACTGTATAAAACCAAAGGAGATCTCAACTCCCTGATACGGGATTCCTATGACGACCTGGGTACCAAGGCCTCGCATGCCTGCATACGCCTGACCGTTCCGGATTCACGGTGGATGTTCTATAATATCGGCTATGGAACGACCTGCGAAATACGCGACGGAAGCGCGGATGACAAGGATACGGCGGCGATTCGCGCCCAATTGATCCTCCCCGCTTCCAAGGACGTCAAGCTCAAGGCCAGCGATGAGCTTTGGACCGACAACTGGCGCATCGAGGATGTGGCGCACGAGCTGGCCTACAAGTATATGGAGCCGCGCAAGCCGGATATGGGCGACGGAGACGATACGGACGACACGGGCGCCACCGACGACGCTGGCGCCACCGACGCCGGCGGTGATTCCGGAGGCACCGTGGTGATTCCGGGCGAGCCGGTAACCGTTGGATGAGCCGCCGCTTTGGCAGACTAAACAGATTAAGCTATTTGGCATTGTCGATGCTGCTTCTGGCGGCATCGACGGTTTCATATGCGGAGGAGGCGGAGGACTGCGAGCCGCCGCCCGACGCTTCAGGAACCCCAAAGGTTTCCGATACGCTTGGCAGAAGCGCGTCTGAAACAGCGCGTTTGCTGCGCTATCTGGATGGAACGCTGTCGTCTCCGCCGGACGAGGATGGAGCGGATGTATCTGTGGCCAACACACAGGAAGCGCTTGAGCGCCTGGCGGAATCCATGTTTACAAACGCCCTGCTTCCACTGTCGGACGAGTTGTCCGCGCTCAACCTCAGTACCTATGATCGCATCGCCGCGCAGCGGGAAGTTTTTGATCGTCTGGCAAGCGCCCTGAACGCTTGCTTTGACGAGTATTACGGCGCCTGCATGCGCATCGTCTGCCGAGATCTGCGTTCTTCCAATATACCGCTGATCTCCACGCTTCGGGAGCGCAGCGCGCTTGGCTGGCGCGAGGCGGCGGCGCTGTACAGGGCTTATGGCTCGGATACTGCGGCCCGCCTGGCGGGAAGCATGGACGTCGGGCTGTCGCTTCAGGATGGAAGCGCGGGCTTTACCTGCGCGTTTTCCGACAACGACCGCATGTTCTCCGAGGGGACGCGCGAGCAGCTCCTGACCGGCAAATTCACACTGGCCTATCTGTATACGGTCTATACGGATGAAGGCGAACGGACGGACTATGAAACGCCGGCGCTCAGCGAGGAATATCTTTCAACGCTTGCGCATCCGCTGCCGGGCTGTACGATCAAGAACGGCTGGTATGCGCCGCGCTCCAGCAGCACGCGGCTTCACACCGGCACCGACATCCGTGCCAACCGAGGAACGCCCATACTGTCCGTAACCGATGGCGTCGTGCTCTACATTGGTTTTTCAAAGATTCCGGGTTATTATGTGATCATTCGCGATCCGAGCGGGTACGAGTATCACTATTACCACATGGTGAAGCAGAGCGATCTGGTCTATGAAGGCGAAGAGGTGACGCAGGGGCAACCGATCGGTCTGGTGGGCAGCACCGGAAACAGCGTCGCCAACCATCTGCACCTAAGCATTATCACGCCGGAGGGCCGCTATATCAATCCCTACGACGTATTCATGCAGGCTGGCATCGGCCCGATTCGCACGAGCGGATGATCCGTTTTTAGGGCGACGGAAAGCGACTTGATAAGACAGACTTGTATCCGATTTGCGATTATGTTAGAATATTCTATTGAATTGCGGGCATTCCGCGGAGGTGGATTTGCGCATTATCGCCGGCAGCGCCAGGGGACGGCGTTTTGAAGCCCCAAAGGGCCTAAACACGCGCCCGACGCTTGATCGGGTCAAGGAATCTCTGTTTGGGATACTGCAATTCCGGATTCCGGACAGCGACGTACTGGATCTGTTCTCCGGCTCGGGCAATTTGGGCCTTGAAGCGGCCTCCCGCGGAGCGCGTTCTGTCGTATGCAACGATCATGACCGCGCCTGCGCTTCGCTGATTCGATCCAATGCGGCGTCGCTTGGCCTGAGCGAACGTATACAGGTGCTTTGCCTGGATTATGAGGCGGCGCTCAAGCGGCTCAAGCAGGAGGAAGCGGCCTTTGACCTTGCGTTTCTGGATGCGCCCTACGCGGACGGAACCGCTGCGGCTGCGGCAGAGCTGCTGTACAGGTGGAAGCTTATGCGTACGGACGGACGCGTCGTTATCGAACACGACCGCAAGCTTCCGCCGGCGATCGGCGCGTCGTATTGCAGGGTGTGCGATCAACGCTGTTACAAGGATGTCGGAATTATGATATTGGAGGCGCTATGAACCATATCGGCGTATATCCCGGCAGCTTTGACCCCTTTACGACGGGACACAACGACGTGCTTACCCACGCGGCTTCCCTGTTTGACACCGTGTATGTCGGCGTACTGAACAACGTCGCCAAATCCCCCGTGTTCTCCGTCGCCGAGCGCCTGCAGCTGATAGAATGCGTTCTTCACGCGGAGAAGCTGCACAATGTGCGCGTCACAAGCTTTGACGGCCTGTTGGTCGATTTTGCATCGTCCATTGGCGCAAAATATATTATCCGCGGCCTCAGGGCGATCACAGATTTTGAATACGAGTTTCAGATGGACGCTGTAAACCGCCATCTGAACCGAGATATACAAACGGTTTATTTTATGGCCAGTCCTGAGCATTCGTTTTTGAGCTCAAGCGCCGTGCGCGAAATTGCCGTGATGAAGGGCAACATTACCGGACTGGTTCCCGAGAGTATTCAGAGCACTATTGCAGAAAGGTTGGCAAACCCATGAGCAACGCGCAAACAATGAAAATCTTCAGTATCATCAATCGGATCCGGCAGGAGCTGGAGGAAAGTCCCAAACCTAAATTTGGCGACGCTAACAAGCGCGTCGTAGAGGTCGATCGGCTTCTGGATATGCTGGAGGATCTAAAGGTTGTGATCCCAGAGGATATCCGCCGCGCGACGGGCATTATTTCCGAAGCGGAAAACACTATCCGCGACGCAAAAGATACGGCCGAGGAGATCGTCGATCAGGCGAATCACGAGGCCGATACGGTATTGCAGCAGGCACAGTCCACGGCGGAGAACCTGACGCAGCAGGCGCAGGTGGAGTTTGAGGCACGCGTGAACGAGGCGGAGGTATATAAGGAGGCATTTGCGCGCGCAAGCAAGGTCAGCGCGGAGGCGGAGGATAACGCCAACGCCATTTATAATGGCGCGCGCAAATATGCAGACGATATTATGAGCGACCTGCAGCGTTATCTGGCCGATTATCACAGCATGATCGAGAATAACCGCCGCGAGCTGGGCGTGACGCCCGAGCCGGCGCCGAGCGTTCAGCAGCCGCAGGCATACGAGCAGCCGCAGGTGCAGCAGGCGCCGGCGCAAACCTATGAGCAGCCGCAGTATGCGCCGCAGCAGCAGATCGCCTATGCGCCACAGCAGCAGGCCGCCTATGCCCAGCCGCCGCAGCAGGCCGCCTACGCCCAACCCCAGCAGCAGGCCGCCTATGCCCAACCGCCGCGCCAGAGGGCTGCCGTTCAGGATCGTTACGCAGTGGAACAGGATCCCAGCGCCACGCGGCAGTTTGAGCGTCCGGCCGTCCGCCGCGACGATCATGACGACTATGACGACGAGCCCGCTCCGCGCAAACGCTCATCTCACGACGATGAGGACGAGCCCAAGCCAAAGAAAAAGGGCCTGTTCAAGCGTCTGCTGGAAGCAGAGGACGATGATGACGATGAATTTGAAGACGATGATGAATGGGAGGACGAGAAGCCGGAAAAGTCTGAAAAGCCGGCCAAGGCGCCCAAGAAGCGCCGCCGCCTGATTGAGTTCATTGAAGACGACGATGACGACGATGATGAGGATTACTAAACGGTTATCGGCCCGCGCCAGCACGGCGGCGGGCCGTTTTTAAAACAAGGGCCAGAAGATAGACGAAGGTTAGCGCCGCGCTTGCCGATAGGAGCGTTGCGGCGAGCACCGATGCGTTCTCAAACAGGCTTTCCATATTTGCCGCGAGCACGGCGCCCGTTTCATGATAAAACCAGGGCGTGACGGCATAAGCGATCAGAAAAGCCAGCCCGCTCTGGAATGCCTTCCCCGCGAGATACGCCGGCGCACAGACGTCCTCGGCCGCACTGAGCGTTTGCATGCCGACGCTCAGCCCGCCAAAGCTGATAATGGCCGCGATGAGCGCAGTCTTCAGCCGCATGGGCAGAGACAGGGCCGCGACAGCCTCGCAGCCCGCCGTCATTTCCAGAAGACCCGTTATGAGCGCGCCCGGGAGACGGCCCTCCAAGCTGAAAAGCAACTTGATGATGGCCGCGCAGACCGAGAAAAAGAGTATGCAGCCGCCGACCGAGAGCATGGCGTTCATACCGTCGCCGACAGCTTTGGTAAAGCTGACGGGAGCGGGAGCCGCGGCGGATACGCCGGCGGGCGCATCGTTTCTATGCAGAAGGCTTTCCGCGATCAAAGCTAAAAGCGCCGCTCCATAATGAGCCAGCATGAGCGCGGGCAGAAAGCTTTTGTCGTTCAGCATACCGATGCACACCACGCCGAGTAAAAACGCCGGATTGGAAAGATTGCAGTACACGGCCCATTCGCTTTTTCCGGTCAGCGAACAGAGTCTGGCGCCGACGGGATAGCCGGAGATCGAGCCCAGCAGGAAGCACAGCGGCATCATGAGCCGCGGGCAGCGCTCCTGTACGCGGCGGTACAGCCCGCCGGACGAAAACAGCGTGCTGGCGACATAGAATGGGAAAAGCGCCGGAAACACCCGCGTCAGACAGAGCGATACGGCGCTTTTGCCCGCGGCAACGGCTGCGTCTGAAAATATGAGCAGCAGTATACAAAGCATGCCGTACAAAAGCCAATAGGTGCGTTTCATGCACATAACCTCGATTCGTGGTATAATTCATTGTATTAACAGCTTGATCAGATATGCGGAGGGCGATTTTGAAACGGAGAACGCTTGGGCTCGCGCTTGGCGCGGGCAGCACGAAAGGTTTTGCACATATCGGCGTATTGCAGGTTCTTGAGGAAAACGGGATATCCATCGATATGATCGCCGGCTGCAGTATGGGCGCCATCATCGGCGGTATATATGCAGTCGGCAGCGATATGTATATGCTGCAGAAGTACCTCAATACGATCAACCTAAAGAGCTATATGGATTTGGGGAACCCATTTAACGGCGGACTCCTGCGCGGCAATCGCCTTCAGGAGCTCATACAGATATTTACGCACAACAAGGATTTTTCCGAAACGAAGATCCCATTCGTCTGTATGGCGGTCGACGCTGCCAGCGGCCGGCTTGAGACCTTGGATACGGGAAAAATTCATGAGTCGGTGCGCGCCAGCATGTCGATGCCCGCATTCTTTCAGCCGGCGCGCCTCAACGGCAAGCTGTATATCGACGGAGGCGTACTGGATCGCGTGCCGGTCGACGAACTGAGGACGCGCGGTCTCGACGTGGTGGTTGGCGTTGACGTAGGCTATCGGGGCGAGGCCGAGGACGCCGAGAGCATGAGCGCCTATCAGCTCATGAACCGCACCATCAGCATTATGCAGTGGCAGATAGCGATGCGCCAGCAGGAGCGTGCGGATATTATGATCACGCCCATGGTGAGAGACTATGTGAAGGGACATTTTCAGATGGATATGGTGGATCGTTCCATTCAGGAGGGGCGCCGTGCGGCGGAGGAGGCGCTGCCGCAGATACGGGCCGCGCTCGGCAGAAAGAGCGCCTGGCGCTCCCTTATAGGATTACCGGGCCGCTGAGATCGCGGCGCATGTCCCGCTTGACGGCGTAGGCAAGGATATCGGTGCTGAGCATATCGGTCTCCAGATTCTTTTGTACGATGAGCGGCGCGTCCTGTATGTCGCTGTTGCGAAGTATCCATGCGCCGCGCGCGCATTTGGCAATCTGCGACAGCAGCGGGCGCGCTTTTTTCTGAAAGCCCAAAACACGCAGATAGCAGCCCTCCGGACTTTTGATCGTGGCGTGCACCTGATCGAGCGTGATGCCCAGGAGCGCGCTTGCCGCAATGCGCTTGCAGCGCGCGAGAGTATAGCGCTTGCTCTTGACGGCTTCGAAGAATTCCGGCAGCGAGGATACGCTGCGTGCGGCGCGCGCAATGACGTTTTCAAAGCCCTCGCTCACATCCGGAATGGCGCGCAGCGCGTCCGGATTCAGTTTTCTCAGGGCATAGAGGGTCATGTCGCCGACGGCGGATTCCGGTATGACGCACTGCTCGTCAAACATCAGCGGCCCGCCGATAAAGGAGGGCATGGTATCCAGCGCCTCGCGGCGGCCTTCCTTAAGAGCCTTGCGGATAGCGGAGGCGCTTGCGTATGCGCCGTGGATCTCGTCCGAATGGTAATCCGTACCGATGCGCGTCACTGGCAGCGGCCGGATGTCGTCGGCGCCGCCGGCCGAGAGCGCACGCAGGTATTCTATGGCGAGAATATTGTTTGGCTGCAGAATGGCCTCCAGAAGATGATCCGGCACCCCGTAATCGGCCAAGGCTTCAAAGCGTGCGCGCGGATAGGATTTGCCCTCGGACAGACGCTGCCTCAGCGCCTCGCGAAACAGCGGCGGCTCGCTGGAAATGATATCGGCCAACTGATAGAGTATCGTTACGTCGCCGGTCTCGCAGCCAAAGGCAAGATCGGTCACAACGCCTGTGCCGCGGAGCGTCCTTACGCCGCCAAGCGCGAAGCGTTCAGCATTGGAGAGGGCGAATACGCTCGGCAGCTCCAGCACAAGGTCGGCTCCCACCCGCAGGGCCCACTCTGCGCGCGTAAACTTATCTGTGCAGGCCGTCTCGCCGCGCTGCACAAAGTTACCGGACATGACCACGACGCAGTACTCTGCGCCCGAAAGCGCTTTGGCCTGCTCAAGATGATACATGTGCCCATTATGCAGCGGATTGTATTCCGCGATAATGCCTACGACGCGCATAAACTTCTCCGATACTTTCCTGAAACGAGTATACCATTTTCTTGTGGATTATGGTATAATCCACAAGAAATTTACTGGGAGGCGTTATCTCATGTCATTAATGGATCAAATCAAGGCAAAGGCAAAATCAGACAAAAAGCATATTCTGCTTCCGGAGGGTACGGAGGAGCGTACGGTACAGGCTGCGGCCCGCATCATAGCGGAGGGACTCGCGGACGTAACGCTGCTTGGAAAGCCGGAGGCGATCCGTGAGGTTGCGGAAAAATTTTCCGTTTCACTCGCCGGGGTTGGCATTGTCGATCCGGACAGCGATCCGGATCTGGAAAGGTATACATCGCTGTTTTATGAGCTGCGCAGGGAAAAGGGCGTCACGCCTGAAAAGGCAGCCGCAACCATGAAGAATCCCCTGTTTTTTGCGGCCATGATGATCCGCGAGGGCCGCGCGGACGGCATGGTGGCGGGCGCTGTCTGCACTACCGGAGATACGCTGCGGCCCGGGCTTCAGATCATCAAGATGGCGAAAGGCATTTCTGTTGTGTCAAGCTGTTTCATCATGGAGGTCCCAAACAAGGCTTACGGCGACGATGGCGTGCTGATATTCGGCGACTGCGCGGTCAATCCGAATCCAACGGCGGAGCAGCTAGCGGCCATTGCCATTTCCTCGGCGGCCACTGGAAAGGCTCTCTGCGGCCTTGAACCGCGCGTGGCTATGCTGTCCTTCTCCACAAAGGGCAGTGCCAAGCATGAACTCGTGGATAAGGTGGCGGAGGCGACAAGACTTGTGCACGAGCAGGCGCCTGAGCTGGCCGCAGACGGTGAACTGCAGGCGGACGCCGCGTTGGTGGAAAAGGTTGCCAGGCTCAAATCGCCCGGCAGCGCCGTAGCAGGAAAGGCGAACGTGCTGATTTTTCCCGATCTTCAGGCGGGGAACATCGGTTACAAGCTTGTGCAGCGGCTTGCGGGCGCGGAGGCCGTCGGGCCCATTTGCCAGGGCTTCAAATATCCCATTAACGATCTTTCCCGCGGATGCAGCATCGAGGATGTCGTCTCTGTGGTAGCTATCACCGCCGTTCAGGCGCAAAATCTGTAAGGAGAACGAATCATGACGTATATTTTGGTCATCAACGCCGGCAGTTCCTCCCTGAAGTATCAGCTCATTGATATCGACAGCGAATCGGTGCTTGCCAAGGGTAATTGCGAGCGCATAGGCATCGAGGGATCGTTTATTGGCTACAAGCCTACCGGCGGCCAGGAAATCAAGCGTGAATCGCCCATGAAGAATCATGAGGACGCCATTCGTCTGGTGCTGGATATTCTGGTGGACAAGGACGTCGGCATACTGCCCGATATGAGCTCGATCAAGGCCGTCGGTCACCGCGTGCTGCATGGCGGCGAGCGTTTTTCAGCGCCGGCGCTCATCAACAACGAGGTTCTCGAGGCCATCGAGGAGTGCATTCCGCTCGGGCCGCTGCATAATCCCGCCAATCTCATGGGCATTCGCGGCTGCATGACCGCTATGCCCGGCGTGCCGATGGTCGCCGTGTTCGATACGGCCTGGGGCCAGAGCATGGAGCCCAAGGCTTTCATGTATGCGCTGCCTTATGAGACCTACGAAAAGTACCGTGTGCGCCGCTACGGCTTTCACGGCACCTCGCACCGCTATGTGGCGGGCCGTGCTGTGGCGCTGCTTGGCGGAAAGGCGGAGGGAACGCGCATCGTTACGGCGCATCTTGGCAATGGTTCCAGCCTCAGCGCCGTCAGGGACGGAAAATGCGTCGACACCTCTATGGGCCTTACGCCGCTCGAGGGCGTGCCGATGGGAACGCGCTGCGGCTGCGTCGATCCGGCGATACTGCCCTTCCTTATGGAGCGTACCGGCATGACGCCGCGTGAAATGGATACCTATATGAACAAGAAGAGCGGCATGCTGGGCATCTCCGGCATATCCAGCGATTTCCGCGATCTGGAAACCGCCGCCGCGGAGGGGAACGCACGCGCAGCGCTGGCGCTGGATATGTTCATCTACAAGGTCAAGCAGTATATCGGCTCCTATGCGGCGGCGCTCGGCGGGTTGGACGCGCTGGTGTTTACGGCCGGCGTGGGCGAGAACGACCGGCATGTACGCGCGGAGGTCATGCGCGATCTGGAGTTTTTGGGCATCGTACCGGATTATGAATACAACGAAAGCTGCCCGCGCGGTCAGGAGGTCGTCATTTCCAGACCGGAGAGCCGGGTCAAGGTGTTTGTGATCCCGACCGACGAGGAGATGACCATCGCACATGATACGGCGGAGCTTGCGCTCTGAGCCGTAAGCGTGTATACTGATATCGTACAGACATTATGGAGGAACGGCAAATGAAACACATGAAGACCATACAGAAGCCCTGCCTGAAAACCGGCAGAAATACGGGATGCGGCGAATGCCAGGCGAGCTGCCAGTCCGCCTGCAAGACCTCCTGCACCGTTGCCAACCAGAAGTGCGGCAAGCAGGACAAATAACTTACGCTGAGCTGACTTAAAAGGAAGGCCACAAGGCCTTCCTTTGTCTGTGAAAGAGGAACGTATTTTGATACACGCTTTAGCTTTTCAGGATGAATACTATGTGATAGACATTGAAAGCGGCGCAATACATCGACTGGACGAGTCTGCCTTTCGTGTAGCCAAGGCGTTGGAGCGCGGCGAAGATCCGTATGAATGCGGCGTTTTAAAAGCGGATGCCGCCGAGATATTAGAAGAATTCAGTACGCTTTCAAAGGAGGGCGCCTTCGATTCCCCTGCGCCGATCTTAACGGACGAGCAGAGCGAGCGCGTGATCAAGTCCCTGTGTCTGCATGTAGCGCACGATTGCAATCTTCGGTGCAAATACTGCTTTGCATCCACCGGCGATTTTCATGGCGAGCGTATGCTCATGAGCGCGGATATCGCACGCGCGTCGCTTGATTTTCTGATAGCGCACTGCGGGGACAGAAAGCATTTGGAGGTCGATCTCTTTGGCGGCGAGCCACTGATGAATTTGCCGGTGTGCAAGGAGATCGTACGCTACGGCCGCCAGCTTGAAAAAAAGCATGGCAAAGAGATCCATTTTACCATGACTACCAACTGCGTGGCCCTCGACGACGATGCGATCGCCTTTATCAACGCGGAAATGTTCAATGTGGTCGTCAGCCTGGACGGCCGCAGGGAAATTCACGACGCCTTAAGACCGACCGTCAACGGCAAGGGCTCTTACGATCTGATATTGCGCAACGCGCAAAAGCTGATCGCGGGGCGCGGCGATCGGGAGTACTATGTGCGCGGCACCTTCACGCGCAATAATCTGGATTTTTCAGAGGATGTGCACGCGCTGACTGCGGCGGGCTTTAACCAGATATCCATCGAGCCGGTCGTGCTTCCGGACGACAGCCCCTACGCGATTCTTCCCGCCCATCTGCCGCGAATCATGGAGGAATACGATCGTCTGGCCGCGCAGTATATCGTGGCGCGCCAAAGCAAGGATAGCTGGTACAACTTTTTCCATTTCATGATTGACTTGGAGGGCGGGCCCTGCCTGCGCAAACGCGTGCGCGGCTGCGGCGCCGGCTGCGAGTACGCGGCCGTTACGCCCGAGGGCGATATTTACCCCTGCCATCAGTTCGTAGGCATGACCGCGTGGAAACTGGGGCATGTGTCGCAGCCTGAGCTGGATGGAGCCAAGCGCGACCTCTTTGCACAGTGCAGCGTGCTCACGAAGGAGCGCTGCAAACGCTGTTGGGCCAAGTACTATTGCGGCGGAGGCTGCATGGCGAACGCCTGCCTGTACGGCGGCGGGCTGATGGAGCCGCATGAGATGAGCTGCGCGCTGATGAAAAAACGTATTGAGTGCGCCATTGGCGTCCGCCTAAAAGAGCAGGAGCCATGAACGGGTTCCACTGCGCCTATTCGGGAGAATATGATCCGACGACCGTCGAAACGCTGTGCGGCGCGCTGAGCATTCAGCCGTTGACCGCACGGGCGCTGATCCGGCGCGGACTGACCGAGGCTTCGGATGCGGAGCGGTTTCTCCATCCGGAGGAGCTGGAACTGAGCGATCCCTTTGCCATGCCCAACATGCGCGCCGCGCTCGAACGGCTGCGGAAGGCGTTTACGGAGGACGAGAACATCTGCGTCTATGGCGACTATGATGCGGATGGCGTATGCGCCACAGCCATATTGCTGGACTGCTTTTCCGTTTATTCGGAGCGGGTGCAGGCTTATATCCCGTCCCGCCACAGCGAGGGCTACGGCCTTCATGAAGAGGCCGTCCGCAAGCTCCATGCGCGTGGCGTCAATCTGATCGTAACGGTGGACAACGGCATATCGGCCTTGGAGGAGGTCGCGCTTTGCACTTCGCTTGGCATGGATGTGATCGTCACGGATCATCACAGCAGACCCGAGCGGCTTCCGGATTGCTCAGCCGTTGTGGTACCGGAGGACGGCGCGTGCGGCGCGGGCGTGGCGCTTCGGCTTGCGCGGGCGCTGTGCGGCGATACAAGACTGAGCCGCTGGCTGCCGCTGGCCGCTGTGGCCACAGTCGCGGACGTGGTGCCGCTCACCGGAGACAACCGCGCGGTGGTGGCGCGCGGGATCCCCTGGATAGAGGACAATCTGGGTCTTAACGCGCTTCTGCACGCTGCTGGCAACGGAGATAACGCCGTGGACGCTTCCACACTGGCTTTTCTGCTGGCACCGCGTCTGAACGCCGCCGGTCGGCTTGGCGACGCGATGCGAGGCGTTTCCCTGCTGACGACGGAGGATCGACATGCTGCGGAGACGTTGGCTGCCGAGCTTGACGGCGTCAATGCCAAGCGGCGGTCGATAGAAGCGGAGATCTACGCCGAGGCGGAAGGGATGCTTTCGCTTGAAGACGAAGGCGTCAGACGCGCCATACTGCTCAGCTCCACGGGCTGGAACGTGGGCGTGATAGGCATTGTGGCCTCCCGTATGAGCGAGCGGCATCATTGTCCGGTTATACTGTTTTCCGACGCCGGAGACGGAATACTTAGCGGCTCGGGGAGGAGCGCCGGCAGGATTGACCTGTACGCCGCCCTGAGCGCCTGCAGCAAGCACTTTATGCGTTTTGGCGGGCATAAGGGCGCGGCGGGCATAACGATGGCGCGCGAGGCCTTTGAGACGTTTTCAGCCGATTTTCGGGAGTTCCTGCGTTTGCACTACGACGCCTCCGATTTTGTATTGGCGAAGGATTATGACGAGAGGCTTTGCCTGTCGGAGCTGACGCTTTCCGCTGTCGCGGAGCTAAAATGCCTTGCACCGTTTGGCGAGGGAAATCCGGAGCCGGTCTATCGTATCGACGGTGTACGGCTTTCGGAGCTGAGAGGCATTGGACATGACGGAAGCCATATCAGCGCGCGCGCAGGCGATGGCAGCGCCTCCCTGCGACTGGTTGGCTTTGGCTTTGGCGAGCGCCTGGAGGAATTCAAAACGAACGCGGACGACAGCCTGAGCATACTGGTTCGTCCGAGCATTCATACTTACCGTGGCATGGAGAGCGTGGAGCTGGTCCTGACTGCGGCAGAGACCAGCCAAAAACTTTTTGATGATTTTTTCATGAATGTTTTGTATAATAGCTTTTGTATGGAGAATTTGGATTTTCCATACGCTTCTGACGGCGGAGCGGCCCGCTTTGACGGCGATTCCATGCGCCGCATGTATCTGCAGCTTCGCAAATGCGTCGGGACCGGCGGATGCCGTGTTGAGGAGCTTTTAGCGCGCTTTGACCGGCCGGCGCTTTGCGCGTTGCTGGTATTTTTGGAGCTTGGCTTCTTCAGCTGCCATGAAGCGCTCGTCACTCTGTCGCCTGGCGTACAGAAGCGTGCTCTGACGGACAGCCGGCTGTACCGGCGTTTACAATCAAAAGACGAACGGGAGGATTCTTCATGGATTTAAAAGAAAAGATTCGCAGCATACCGGATTTTCCGATACAGGGCGTTATGTTCCGCGACATCACCACGCTGATAAAGGACGCCGACGGTTATTGCGCTTTGATTGATACGATCGCGGAATCGCTGCGCGACCGCCGGGTGGATCTGGTGATCGGGCCGGAGGCGCGCGGCTTTGTGATCGGCTCCGCCCTTGCTTACGCGCTGCATGCCGGCTTCATTGTGGCGAGAAAGCCGGGCAAGCTGCCCTGCAAAACGCTTCGGTATGAATACGGGCTTGAATACGGAACGGATGTTCTGGAGATCCACGAGGATGCGATTCAGCCTGGACAGAACGTCGTATTTGTCGACGATCTGCTGGCCACCGGCGGCACCTCGCTGGCCACGATCAAGTTGGTCGAGCAGGCTGGCGGCAACGTGGTCGGCGTGCGTTTTGCCATAGAGCTGGCGTCTGAGTTTGACGGCCGCGCGCTTCTGAAGGGCTACGACGTACAGTCTGTCATGGTGTTTTGATTTTAGGGGGCCATTTGAATCAACGGGACGCCGTTGATTCTTTTTCATACCGTTACTGAAGGAGGTGAGAGTATGGATAAGCTGCTGGAGCGATTTTCTGAGCAGTATACGCCGGAGCAGACACAAATGTTTGAACGGGCGATGGAATTTGCCAAGCGCGTTCACGCGGGTCAGCTGCGCGAATCCGGCGAGCCATATTATATTCACCCCGAGGCGGTTGCAAAGATCGTCATGGATATGGGCATGGACGCCGAGAGCGTTGTTGCCGCCATGCTGCATGATGTGGTGGAGGATGGCGACAACGTCACCATTCAGGATATCGAGAAGGAATTCGGCCCAGAGGTGGCCAAGCTGGTCGATGGCGTAACCAAGCTGACCATTTCAGGAAAGCAGACCTATATTACCAAAAAACAGGAGCAGGCCGAGAATCTGCGCAAGCTGTTTTTGGCGATTGCGGCGGATGTGCGCGTCGTGATCATCAAGCTTGCCGACCGTCTGCACAATATGCGGACCATCGCCTACTGCACGCCGCTGAAGCGTGCCAGAAAGGCTAAAGAAACGCTTGAGGTATACGCGCCTTTGGCGCATCGCTTTGGCATGGGCGCACTCAAGGGCGAAATGGAGGATCTGTCCTTCATGTATCTGATGCCCGCCGAATACGCCGACATCAAGCGGCAGTTTGAGCAGCAGCAGGCGGAGAGAGCCGAGGTGCTCAACGACGCCATGCTCAAGATCAGCGAATCCATGAAAGAGGCCGGTATCGAGGCGAGCATCAGCGGCCGCCCCAAGCATCTGTATAGCGTCTATCGCAAAATGCAGCGTCAGAATTCCGGTATCAGCGAGGTTTATGACCTGATCGCCATTCGGGTGATCGTTAATTCCATCAACGACTGCTATGCGGCTCTCGGCGTGCTGCATGCCGGCTGGAAGCCGTTGCCGGGCCGCTTCAAGGATTATATTGCGACTCCGAAGCCAAACATGTACCGTTCGCTGCACACGACACTTTTGGCGGATAACGGCATCCCCTTTGAGGTTCAGATCCGTACGGCGGAGATGCACAGGACGGCGGAATACGGCATTGCCGCGCATTGGATGTACAAGGAGGGCCGGACGGTACAGAGCCTTCTGGATAAAAAAACGAGTTGGCTCAGGCAGATAGTCGAGGCCAAGGATACCACGGAGGACAGCAAGGAATTCGTTGACAATATTCTCAAGGACTTCTTAGGTGAATATGTCTTTGTCCTGACGCCGCGCGGCGAGATCATCGACTTACCCAAGGGCTCGACGCCGTTGGACTTTGCCTATCGAATTCATACCAACATCGGCCATCACTGCCAGCGTGCCAAGGTGAACGGCGCGCTCGTTCGACTGGACTACAAGCTCAAAACCAACGACGTTGTGGAGATCATAACCTCCAACGCGCAGCAGGGCCCCAGCCGCGACTGGCTGAAGATCGTCAAGACCCAATCCGCACGCAACAAGATACGTCAATGGTTTAAAAAGGAGAACCGTGAGGAGAACGTTCAGCGCGGACGGGAAATGCTCGAGGATACCGCCAAGCGTCAGACCCAATCCCTTGTAACGCTTTTAAAACCGGAGTACTATAACGAGATCCTGAAACGTTTGAACATGTCGTCCCTCGACGATCTGTATTCCGCCATTGGCTTTGGAGGCGTTTCGTCCGGCCAGGTGCTCCATAAGCTTATGGAGCTGCATAAGAAGGCGGAGAAGCAGGAGCAGCTTGCCGCGCGGATTGAGCGCAGCGAGACGCACGAGGAGAGCAAGGGCTCCGTACCTGTCAACGGGATCATTGTGCATGGCGATCCCGGCATGGCGGTCCGCTTTGGCAACTGCTGCAACCCGCTGCCCGGCGATCCGATCATAGGGTACATTACGCGCGGCCGCGGCGTTTCCGTGCACCGCGCCGACTGCAGCAACGTATCCAATTTACAGACCGATATGGACCGCATTATTGAAGTGGCCTGGGCGATCAATACGCGCAGCTCCTTCAACGCTTCCGTGCAGGTCGTCGCCGACGATCTGCCCGGCACCGTCTCTGAAATATCCATGCAGCTCTCCGGACTGAACATCAGCATACAGAGCATCAGCGGACACGCGGATCAGGCCGGCAGCTATATTGTTGAGATGACCTTTGCCGTGACAAACACGGAACAGCTGAATGTGATCATTCGCAATCTCAAAAAACTGAAGTGCGTACACGAGGTGTACCGCATGAATCATTAAGGAGCGGACATGCGGGCGGTTGTACAGCGGGCTTTATCTGCGTTTGTTACCGTGGACGGCGAGACGGTCGGTCGGATAGACAGGGGCCTTGTCGTGTTTCTCGGTATTGAGACGGGCGACTGCGAGGCGGACGCCGATTATATTTGTCAGAAGATCGTCGGCCTTCGTGTGTTTGACGATGCAAATGAAACGCCGAATCTTTCGGTTGCGGAAGCAGGCGGCGCGGTGCTGCTGGTATCGCAGTTTACGCTCTTGGCCGATGCGCGAAAGGGCCGGCGGCCAAGCTACATTCGTGCGGCGCGGCCGGAACAGGCCGTTCCGCTCTACGAGTATGCGATCAAGGCCATCTCCGCCAGCGTCCCAGTTTCCACGGGCCGTTTTCAGGCGCTGATGCGTGTGGTCGTCGAAAACGACGGCCCGCATACGATATTGCTCGACAGCAGGAGGATGTTTTAATGCGGCTTGAACGGCTGATTTGTGGCTCCCTGGCCGTGAATACATATATCGCAGGCGCTGACGATACTAGGGACGTGGCGGTGATTGACCCGGGCGAGGCGGCTCCGGTAATCGCATATTTGGAAAAGAACCAATTGACCTGCACGCATATATTGATTACGCACGGCCACTTCGATCATACCGGCGGCGCGGCGCAGCTAAAGGAGCATGCACACGCGCTTCTGTGTATCCATGAAGAGGATGCTGAAGCGCTTACCAGCAATCGCGCAAGCCTGTCCATGCTCATGGGCCTATCTGTGAACAAGGTCAGCGCGGATGTGCTTTTGCATGACGGCGACGAGCTTGACGCCGCGGGTCTGCACTTTCTGGTGCTGCATACGCCCGGGCATTCGCCGGGCGGCGTGTGCTACGTTCTCAGGGAGCAGCGGATCATATTTTGCGGAGACACGCTATTTTTTGAAAGCGCCGGTCGTACGGATTTTCCCGGATGCTCGCATACGGAGCTGTATCACTCGATCGTGGATAAGCTCTATCCGCTTGAGGGCGACTATACCGTGTACTGCGGGCACGGTCAGGCAACCACGCTTGATCACGAACGCCATTATAATCCGTTCACCGCCTATGGCGGCCGATCCCAATGGTAGCCCTTGTTACGAACAGGAAGGAATACGCAAACGATATTGCCGAGGAGATCCGATTGTTTCTCGGCTTTGCCGATGTTTCTCTGTCGGAGCCGTCCGGCGACGAAATGACGGTGAATGTGCAGCTTAGTGAAAGCGACGGCCTGTATACCGTCTGTGCATCCGCCGGCAGCGAGCGCTATACGGATCGCTTTGAGATACCGGAGAGCTCGCCGCTTATGAAAAAGAAGCTGGAGAAGCGTCATATCAAGCTGGCGGCATATCATCTGATGCGTCGTCTGTATCCCGAGATCCAGCCGCCTTGGGGCTCGTTGACCGGTATTCGCCCGACAAAGCTGTTTCGCGAGCTGTCGGCGGAGCAGGGCGAGACGGCGGCGACGGACAGCTTTTTGAACGTATTCTGCGTTACGCCTGAAAAGACGGCGCTGGCACGGCGTATTTGCGCCGTCCAAAGAGAGGTGCTCCTGTCGGCCGAGCCGCGGGATATCGATATCTATGTGGGCATTCCGTTTTGCCGTACGCGCTGCCTGTATTGCTCCTTTGGCTCCGTCGTGCCCAGACAGACTGCGGAGCTCGAGGCTTATCTGGACGCGCTGTTCGAGGATATCCGCCTTGGCGGCGCGCTGACAAGGGACGGCGGCTACCGCGTACGCGCGGCCTATGTCGGCGGCGGAACGCCGACCATACTCAATGCCGGTCAGCTTGACAGACTTTTGTCGCATATGCGGCATGTATACGGCACATTTGACGAGCTGACGGTGGAGGCGGGCCGGCCGGATACCATTGATCGGGAAAAGCTGTGTGTTTTAAAAGCGCATGGAGTTCGGCGCATATCCATCAATCCCCAATCCATGAATGATGAAACGCTTCTTCGCGTCGGGCGCTCGCATACCGCTGCGGACACCGTCAAGGCTTTTTTTCTCGCACGGGAGCTGGGCTTTGATCGGATCAATATGGATCTGATTGCGGGCCTGCCCGGCGAAACGCCGTCGGATATGGAGCGCAGCTGCCTTGCGATCGAGCGCCTTGGGCCGGACAATCTGACCGTTCACGCGCTGGCCGTAAAGCGTTCCTCGCGGCTTAAGGACTGCATGGAAGAATACGCGCTGCCGACAGCCCGCGAAGCCGGGGCCATGACCGCTATTGGCGCAGAGCTGGCAGAGCGGCTGCACATGCAGCCGTATTATATGTACCGTCAGAAATACATGAGCGGCAATCTGGAGAACGTGGGCTACGCAAGGCCGGACTGCATCTGCCGCTACAACATCGACATGATGGAGGAGAGCATCGGCATACTCTCGCATGGCGCGGGCGCTATGACCAAGCGTGTTTTTGAAGGTGAGAACCGTATCGAGCGCGTACCGTCGCCCAAGGATGTGCCGACGTATATACGGAAGCTTCCTCTTTTGAACGAGCAAAAGCGCCGGCAGTTTCTGGATTGACAGGCGCATTTGCCGCCGCTATAATGTATGAAAAGGTGCTGATCGGAAGAGTACCGATCACAGGCGTCCTTTAAGAGAGCGCGGCAATTGCTGCAAGCCGCGCGGACGCAGTGATGGGGAAGGACGCCCGTGAACCGCGCGGCAGTACCGCGACGCGTAGACCCTGCGTTATCGGGGACAGAGCGGAGCTTAGGCTCAATCAGGGTGGCACCACGGGTTTCCCGTCCCTTTTGGACAGGGAACCCTTTTTATTCGAGGAGGATACGATGGGATATCAGGCGCCGAAAGGCACGAAGGACGTTTTGCCGGGGAGCAGCTATCAGTGGCAGTATATCGAATCCGTCATGCGGGATATGGCCCGGGAATTTGGCTTTCAGGAGGCGCGGACGCCAACCTTTGAGCATACGGAGCTGTTCCTGCGCGGCGTAGGCGATACTACCGATATTGTGCAGAAGGAAATGTACAGCTTTTTGGACAAAGGCGGCCGCTCGATGACGCTTAAGCCCGAGGGTACGGCCGGCTTTGTACGTCTGCTCGTCGAGAACAACCTCTATGCGGAAACGCAGCCTACCAAGCTGTATTATCTCAACTTTCCTGTATTCCGCTATGAAAGACCGCAGGCGGGCAGGCTGCGCGAGCATCATCAGTTTGGCGTAGAGTTCTTTGGCGCGGCCCAGCCGAGCGCTGACGCAGAATGTATCGCTCTGGCCGTGCGGCTGCTGACCCGGCTTGGCTGCACTGACCTCAGGGTTCTGATCAACAGCATCGGCTGCCCAAAGTGCCGCCCTGCCTATCAGCAGGCGCTTCGCGCTTACTTCAAGGAGCACTATGACGAGCTTTGCGAGACCTGCCGAACCCGTTACGAGCTGAATCCCCTGCGCATACTCGACTGCAAGACGGAGCGCTGTGCAGAGCTCAGGCGCGGAGCCCCCTCGATACTGGATTATATCTGCGAGGATTGCCGCAGCCATTTTGAAACGCTGCAATCCTATTTGAAAGCTGTGAACATATGCTGCGAGGTAACGCCTTCGCTTGTACGCGGACTGGATTATTATACCAAGACGGTGTTCGAGATCGTCAGCGACCGCATTGGCGCGCAGGGCACCGTTTGTGGCGGCGGCCGCTACGATGGGCTGGTCGCTCAGCTTGGCGGGCCTGAGACGCCTGCCGTGGGCTTTGGTATGGGCATGGAAAGGCTGCTTTTGCTGCTGGAGCAGTCCGGCATTTCGATCGAGGCGCCGAGACGCTATGAGCTGTATATCGCTTCCTGCGGCGAAGCGGCCAAGGCGCGCGCATTTTTATTGGCGGACGAGCTGCGCCGGCTTGGACACAGCGTAGAGATCGATCATGTTGGCCGCAGCATGAAGGCGCAGTTTAAATATGCCGACAAGGTGGCCGCTCAGTATGTTCTGACGCTTGGCGACGATGAACTGGCGCGCAAAACCGCCGACGTTCGGAGAATGGCGGACGGCGAACGGACGGAAACGGAACTGAACGCGGAAGCGATACGGAATTGTTTACGATAGGAGAAGCATGATGGCAGAGCTGTTGAGCGGCTGGAAGCGCACCGCATATTGCGCTGATTTCACTAGGGAACAGGTAGAAGAGACCGTAACGCTGATGGGCTGGGTCAACGTCCGGCGCGACCTTGGCGCGTTGGTATTTATACAGCTGCGCGATCGCAGCGGTCTTATGCAGGTGGTGTTCGATTCCTCTACGCTGAGCAAGGACGATTTTGACCGTGCCTGCACGATCCGTTCGGAATATGTGCTGGCCGTGCGCGGAAAGCTTGTTTTGCGTACCGGCAGCATGGTCAATCCCCAGATGAAGACCGGCGAACTGGAAGTGCTTGCCGGAGAGTTTAAGATTCTCAGCGTCAGCGAAACGCCGCCGATCGAGGTGGACGACAATTGCAGCGCCAGCGAGCTTGTGCGCCTGAAATACCGCTATTTGGACTTAAGACGCCCCTGTATGCAGCGAAACCTGATGATGCGCCATCAGATTTCCTTTTGTGCGCGGAATTACTTTGCGGAAAACGGCTTTCTGGAGATAGAAACGCCGATGCTGACCAAAAGTACGCCCGAGGGCGCGCGCGATTATCTGGTGCCGAGCCGCATCCATGCGGGAAAATTCTATGCTCTGCCGCAGAGCCCGCAGCTTTTCAAGCAGCTTTTGATGCTTTCAGGCTATGACCGTTATATGCAGATCGCGCGCTGCTTCCGCGACGAGGATTTGCGCGCCGACCGCCAGCCCGACTTCACGCAGATCGATCTGGAGATGAGTTTTGTGGAAGCCGATGATGTTATGGCGGTCAACGAGGGCTTTTTAAAGAGACTGTTCAAGGAAACGCTGGATTTTGACGTTCAGCTTCCGCTTCCCCGACTGACCTGGAGGGAGGCTATGAATCGCTTTGGCTCCGATAAGCCGGATACGCGCTTTGGCCTTGAGCTGATCGATCTGACGAACGCAGTGCGCGGCTGCGGATTTTCGGTATTTGCCAAAGCAATTGAGGACGACGGTAGCGTGCGCGCAATCAACGCCAAGGGCTTTGGCAATCGCTTTTCACGCAAGGAGATCGACGCGCTGGGTGAGTTCGTCAAGACCTATCGCGCCAAGGGCCTTGCATGGATGAATGATAAACCGGAGGGACTGCAATCGCCCGTCGCAAAATTTTTGACTGACGGCGAAATCACGGCCATCAAGGACGCCGCCAATCTGGAGACCGGCGATATTTTGTTTATGGTCGCCGATAAGGATGAGACCGTCTATGCTTCGCTTGGCGCGCTGCGCCTCAAACTGGCCGAAAAGCTGGAACTGATTCCGGAGAACCGGTTTAATCTGCTCTGGGTCACCGAGTTTCCGCTTCTTGAGTGGAGCGAGCAAGAGAACCGCTTTATGGCGATGCACCATCCCTTTACCAGTCCTATGGATGAGGATCTCGACCGTCTGGAGTCTGATCCCGGCAGCGTGCGCGCCAAGGCGTATGATATCGTGCTCAACGGAAACGAGATCGGCGGCGGTTCCATCCGAATCCATTCGCAGGAGCTGCAAAAGCGTATGTTCCGCGCATTGGGCTTTACGGACGAGGAGGCGCAGCGCCGCTTTGGCTATCTGCTGGACGCGTTCCGCTTCGGCCCGCCGCCGCACGGCGGACTGGCCTATGGCCTCGACCGGCTGGCCATGCTGATCTGCGGTTCGGCCAGCATACGCGACGTCATTGCTTTCCCCAAGGTGCAGAACGCTTCCTGCCCGCTGACCGGCGCGCCGGAGATGGTGGACGATAAACAGATGGCTGAGCTGCATATCCGTTGCGTGAGTATCGATGCGGACTGAAGGCGGAGCCGCGGCGCATATGGGCGTGGTGGTCGCGCTCAGCGGCCAGGAGGCAACGTTGAACTTTTCGCGCAGTAAAATGTGCGCGCATTGCGGCGCTTGCCTTTCTGCCGGGCCTCAGCAGATGGAGATGACGCTGCCGAACACGCTGGGCGCAAAAATCGGTGATACCGTTTCCGTGGAACTCGGCGGCAGGCAGGTGGCGGGCGCGAGCATGATCGCCTATCTGATTCCCTTGGCGCTGCTGCTGCTTGGCGTTTGGGCAGGCAGCCGCTTTTCGGAGATCGCCGCAGTGTGTTGCGGCCTTGGCGGCTGGGCGCTTTCGTTTGTGGTGCTGCGCGTCATCGACCGCCGATTGAAGCGCCGGAACTCCTTTCAGCCTGTCATGCGCGAAATATTATCTGATCCTGCGGCAGAGATCGAAAATTAGCTCTTTACAAACCACTGTTAAATGTTTTATAATAAAAATCGCGCTTGGGGCATTAGCTCAGTTGGTAGAGTGCCACACTGGCAGTGTGGATGTCAGGAGTTCGAGTCTCCTATGCTCCACCAGAAGCACGCGTAGACGAACTTACAGGTCTGCGCGTGCTGTTTTTATATCATGCGGGAATATTCGTGCCTGACGCTGAAATGATCTAGACGCATATTCGCCAAAAGCTGCGCAGGAAGGGATGAATGACTATGAAAACAATTCTGTTCGATCTGGACGGCACGCTGACGGAGTCCGGAGAGGGAATCATGAAATCCGTACAATACGCGCTGCGGGAGCTGGGACGGCCCGAGCCGGACTTGAATAAGCTGCGTGTCTTTATCGGGCCGCCGCTCATCGAGCAGTTTATGAGCTATGCCGGCTTCGATCTGCCGACGGCACATAAGGCGCTCGCCTATTACAGGGAACGGTATTCCACTCGCGGCATTTATGAAAACCGGCTGTATCCTGGGATTGAAGAGATGCTGGAAAGACTGAGCCAAGACAGCTTTCATCTCGGCGTGGCCTCCTCAAAGCCGGAGCCTTTTGTAAGGCAGATCCTGGAGTATTTTCACATCAGCGCGTACTTCGATGAGATTGTCGGAAGCACCATGGACGAAAAACGAACCGGCAAGGCCGCGGTGATCGAGGAGGTGCTTGATCGCATGGGAATGCTCGCCAAGCGGCGGCAGGCCGTCATGGTAGGCGATAGAGAACACGATGTGCTTGGCGCACGCCAAGAAGGGATACCCTGTGTAGCGGTCGCCTACGGATATGGAACGAGTGAAGAACTGGAGACCGTAAAACCGGAACGTATCGTATCCAATGTGCGCGAACTGACCGAATACCTCCGGCGCCGCAGCTTCAGCCGTCAGGAGATCTGAAACCGCTTGCGCCCTGTCACACCGTAAAATCTGTGTAATCCGATCCTGCGCTGTGAAACGTACATGAGACGCCCAGTGATCACGGCGGTATTGCTTTTGTGCGAAAAAAAAGGAATTTCATGGATTACGGCGTATATGGAAAGTGACGGAGGAATGTATATATGGAATTCAACTGTCCGCGGCAATATGCCGAATGGCTGGAAGAAACAACGCTTTCCGAATTTGCCATGCTGTCAAAGAATACGCGCGGCCGCGAAAAGCCGATCACTCCGTGCACGCTGCGCACGGAGTTTATTCGCGACCGCGACCGGATCATACACTGTAAATCGTTTCGGCGGCTCAAGCATAAGACCCAGGTGTTTTTATCGCCGCAGGGCGACCATTATCGCACAAGACTGACGCATACGCTTGAGGTCTCGCAGATTGCACGCACGATCTCCCGCGCGCTTCGCCTCAACGAGGATCTGACGGAGGCCATATCCATGGGTCATGACCTGGGGCATACGCCCTTTGGACATTCCGGCGAGGATGTGCTGAACGGTCTGGTGAGCGGAGGCTTCGAGCACAACATACAAAGCTTGCGCATGGTCGAAAAGCTTGAAAACGAGGGAGCCGGACTGAACCTTTGCTGTGAGGTGCGCGACGGTATATTGAACCACAAGAGAAGCGGCCGGCCCTGCACTCTCGAAGGAAAGGTCGTTTCCCTTGCAGACCGTATCGCCTATATCAACCATGATATCGACGACGCGCTGCGGGCGGGCGTACTGATACAGAGCGACCTGCCGGAGGCATGTACGCGCGTGCTCGGCGAGAGCCACGGCGAACGCATCAATACGATGATACTGGACGTTGTACATGAAAGCGCAGGCAGGGATACGATCGCCATGTCTGCGCCGGTGCGTGAACAGTTCGAGACGCTGCGTGATTTTATGTTCGAGCATGTATATAAGAACCCCGTAGCCAAGGGCGAAGAAAGCAAAGCCAAGCATGTAGTGGAGGAGCTGTTTCGCTACTACATGGAGCATGTGGATGAACTGCCGCAGGATTTTCAGGCGAATATCGAGCCTGACGGACGCGACCGCGTTGTTTCGGATTATATTGCCTGCATGACCGATAATTATGCCGTGCGCGATTATGAACGCCTGTTCGTGCCTAAATCCTGGGGTTGATGCAGGAGTTTTGAGAATTCTGTCGAATAAACAAGAGACCATTTGGGGAGGATGCGTATTTGGCTTTTCCGGAAACCTGGCTGTCGGAGCTGATTGCAAAAAACGATATCGTGTCCGTGATCTCCTCGTATATGGAGCTCAAGCCCAAGGGACGGCGCCTATGGGGGCTTTGCCCCTTACATGGCGAAAAAACGGCTTCCTTTTCTGTTTCTCCGGACAAGCAGCTGTTCTATTGCTTCGGCTGCCATGCCGGCGGCTCTGTGATTCAGTTTGTGATGGATATGGAGCGCCTGAGCTTTCCGGAAGCGGTCAGCCTGCTGGCAGACCGCGTAGGCATGGCGATGCCGGAGCAGACGGACGACGTTGCCGTGCAGCGCCAGCGCGCCTACCGTGAGCGACTCTACGAGGCGGCGAAGCTGGCGGCGCGCTTTTACATGGAAACGCTCTTGTCCGAGCAGGGGCGCGCGGCGCGTGAATATTTGGCAGGACGCGGTATCACCGGCGAGTCTGTTAAGCGCTTTGGCCTTGGCTGTGCGCCTAACGCCTGGGACGCGCTGAAAACAAAGCTGACAGGGGAGGGCTTTTCGCAGCAGGAGCTGCTTGACGCAGGTCTGTTGGTACACAATACGCAGAAGAACAGCGTGTACGACGCCTACCGCAATCGCCTGATATTTCCCATCGTCGGAACAAACGGCCGCGTGCTCGGCTTCGGGGCGCGCACGCTGGGCGACGATAAACCCAAATATATCAATACAGGCGACACACCGCTTTACAATAAGCGCAACAACCTATACGGCCTGCATCTGATGAAGGGGGAGCGCCTGACAGACCTTGTCATGGTGGAGGGCTACACGGATGTAATCGGCCTGTACGAGGCCGGCGTACAAAATGTCGTGGCCAGTCTTGGTACGGCCCTGACGGTTCAGCAGGCGCGCTTGATCAAGCGTTATGTGGATACGGTCTACATAGCCTATGACGGCGATGCGGCCGGACAGAATGCCACTATCCGCGGACTGGATATCCTATCTGCAGAGGGGCTTTCCGTGCGGGTCATCGCTTTTCCGGACGGGCTCGATCCGGACGAATTCATTCGCAGACGTGGCAAGGAGGCCTTTGACGCGCTCAAGGACGACGCGCTGACGCTCAATGCCTTTAAGCTTGACAGCATGGCGCGGGGCTATGCGCTCGACACGGAGAACGGGCGTGAGCAATATGCCATGGCCGCCTGCCGTTTTATTGCCGGACTTCAGCCCATAGAACGCGATCGCTATTATCAGCGGCTTGCACGCAAAACGGGATATACCGCCGAGGCCCTGAAAACACAGGGCGCATCGAGCCGCCCTGCCGATCAGGACACGCCTGCCATTAAAGATCCTTCGTGGAGCCGCCGCAGCCGCCGCCCCGAGCAGGAATCGCCGCGCGTGCGCGCCGAGCAGGCGCTGCTTGGCGCCATACTGCAGTCTCAGCAGGCAGCCAAAGAAGTGGAGCCGGAACTGGACAGTCTGTTTTCTGTTCCGGCCTGCAAACGCTTTGCTCAGACGCTGATTCTGGAATATCAAGCGGGTCGTCAGCCGGACGCCGCTGCGGCGCTGGCGGGCATGGATTCTGAAGAAGCGGGCATGCTGTCGGCAGTGATGAAAGACGACGCAGCGCTTCAGGATCCACTCCAGGCCGCACAGGACTGCATGCGGAGGATACGGCGCTGCGATACGGACGAACGAATACAGCAGCTTACAAATTCCCTGAGCGACGCAGGCATGGAGCCTGCCGCGCGTGCGGATATTTTGAATGAGATACAGAAGCTGACGCGTCAGCGCAAGAGCTGACAGGAAAGGAACGGGGGAGTATGGAACAAAAGGCACAGCAGGCCATGTCCAAGGACGTCCGCGCCCAGAAGATCCATGAATTGCTGGAAAAGGGCAAGACAAAAGGCGTTCTGACCTACAAGGAGATCATGGATTCTCTCGAGGAGCTTGAACTCGATCAGGAGCAGATTGAGAAAATTTATGATCATATTGAGGAACTGAATATCGACGTGGTCGAAGAGATCGAAGTGCCGGCGGATATCAACGAAGAGATCGCACAGATCGAGACCGTGCTGGCTACCACGGAGGGCGTGAATATTGACGACCCTGTGCGCATGTACCTCAAGGAGATTGGCAAGGTGCCGCTTTTGACCGCAACTGAGGAGGTTGAGATCGCACAGCGTATGGCGGAGGGCGATCCGGAGGCCAAGCAGCAGCTGGCGGAGGCCAATCTGCGTCTTGTAGTGTCCATAGCCAAGCGCTATGTCGGCCGCGGCATGCTTTTCCTGGATTTGATTCAGGAGGGGAACCTGGGCTTGATCAAGGCCGTGGAGAAGTTTGATTACCGCAAGGGCTATAAATTCTCGACCTATGCGACCTGGTGGATACGTCAAGCCATTACGCGCGCCATCGCCGATCAGGCGCGCACCATCCGTATTCCGGTGCATATGGTTGAGACGATCAATAAACTGATCCGCGTCAATCGTCAGCTTGTGCAGGAATATGGTCGCGATCCCCGTCCGGACGAGATCGCGCGCGAAATGGGTATTTCCGAGGAAAAGGTGCGCGAGATCATCAAAATTGCACAGGAGCCGGTGTCGTTGGAAACGCCGATCGGTGAAGAGGACGACTCGCATCTGGGCGATTTTATACCGGACGACGACGCGCCCGCGCCGGCGGAGGCCGTGGCCGTGACGCTCCTCAAGGAACAGCTTATGGACGTGCTCAATTCTCTGACGCCGCGCGAAGCCAAGGTATTGCGCCTGCGCTACGGCCTTGACGACGGCAAGGCGCGCACGCTTGAGGAAGTGGGCAAGGAATTCAACGTTACGCGCGAGCGTATCCGGCAGATAGAGGCCAAGGCGCTCAGAAAGCTGCGCCATCCGAGCCGCAGTAAACGCCTTAAGGATTTTCTCGAATAAGCCGGTTGCCATGACCGCAAATGCACAGCGCACAGACAGCCTCACGGCGAATCTGTGCGCTTGTTTTACATTGAGGGGTGCGGAAAAAGCGATCCAGCCCTCCGTAAATACGTCCGAGGCGCTTTATGCGCCGCGCTGATCGGTTTTTTGCCGCCCGGTTTTGCCGCGAAGTGCGGCGCACAGCAGAACCACGCCCCCTGCGATCACGAGGATGCCCAATATAATGCAAATGAGCACGCCATATTTTGGAATGATGCGAACGGCTGCCAAGGCCGCGGGCAGGGCGCAGGCTCTGAGGGTGACCTGAGACCGTTCTTCCTGCCGTTTGCGCCTGATGCGGATAAACAGGCAGAGCTCTATGAGCAGCATGAGCGTCATAAGAATGATCAGCGGCCAGAGATTTATCTGAGACGGCATGCGGCCAAGAATCTGAAAATCAGAGAAATGGGTTGTTGAGAACATGATGTAGTTTCCATCACGCAGGGTCTCGAACACCTCGACGCTGCCGTTGCTGTTTTCATAGACGATCTGGAAATCCTCAACGCTGCGCATCTCCTTCGGCAACAGTATGAGCACATAGTATGTACCGGAGAACTCTGTGATTCTAACGCCGCTTTTTTGCAGATAGATATCAAAGACAGCGATCTGATCCAGCCCGTCGAGCAGACCCTCGAGCTGCTGCTGAGAGTAGCTCGCATAAGAGGAACAGGGCGCGCCGTACAGCTTCAGACGGTTTTGTCCGGTTTCATTGGGATTCTGTATCTGCTCTATTACAAGCTCAATGCCATCATCATAGCCGCTGCCGTGCATAACGGCGCACCAGATCTCACTGTCATCGGAATCATCGCTGTAATCGAGCTCTCTGAAACGATCCAGGTTTTCATAACTGATCCCGCCCTGAAAACGCCAGACATCGAGGCCGCCGGCGAGTTCGGACTCGCTGATCAGCGCGTCAATGGAAGTCACATTCGTGTCGGCTGTCTCCGCTTCGCCAATGACGATGGTAAAGCTTCCGGCGACGGTCTCATGATTTGGCGCGGAGGCCTTGTAGTATACCGTGTATTCGCCCGCTTCGGTAAAGGCGGGAACGGAGGCGGAATAGGCTCCGCTTTGCGAAGTGGAATAAACGAAGCTTACAGGCTGACTGTTTATGGACTGCGCGCTTGCGCTCACCGCGGCGATCTGCGGCAGGCCGGAGAAAACCAGCGCGGCGCTTTGCGTCACCCGCAGGTCCTTGAGCTGTGCCGGCTGCACTGTCAGCGTGCCCGCTTTATAGCTGATCGTATAGTTTGTATCCGAATAGCCGTAGGGCGTTATCCTGTATTCGCCCACGGCGTCGTTCTGCTTGTAATTGTAGGTATAGGAAAGCGTGCCGCCAAGGTTCAATCTCGAGTCGGCGCCTTTGAAGCCGGCGTAGGTTACGCTATTATTGGCCGGAGCGTCGCCGTAGGTAATGGCGTGGTCATTGGCGGTGATGGTCAAAGCGGCCTTTGAAATGGTTACAACAAAGCTTCCGCTGACGGCATCGTGGTTCGGCGCCGCGACAATGTAGTATACCCTGTGCTCGCCCGCGTCCTTGAAGGCGGGAACGGATGCGGAATAGGCGCCGCTTTGCGTGGCGCAGTAGGTATATGTGACGGCCTGATTGTTTACCGCAGTGGCCGAGGCGGTTACCGCAGCCGTCTGCATCGCGCCGTTATAGACAAGACTCTTGTCTGAAGCGGCCGAAACGTTTGTAAGCGCAGCGTTTTGTACTGTCAGCGTTCCGGCTGCATATCGGAATGTGTACTTGCTGCTCTCATAGCCGCCGGGCGTGATGTTGTAGCTGCCGGAGGCGCCATATTGCGCGTAGGGGCAGTCGCAGGTCAGCGTGCCGCCAAGCGCTGTTTCATCGTCGCCATCCACAAAGCCTGAATAGCTGACGCTGAAGCCGGTCGGAGCCTCGCCGTAGGTGATGGTCTGGCTGTCGGCGGTAACCGTGAGGGTGGCCTTTGTGATGCTAAGCAGGGCGCCTACAAAGGTAATGGTATAGTTCGCATGATTCAGCGTGCCCAGAAGAATGGCATAATCCGCTATGGCTTCGCCCGCGACTCTCATAAGGCTTCCGGACAGCGTATCGTTGTTCACCAGCCCGTTTGCGCTGACCGTATAAGTCAGGTTGGGATCTGCCGCAGTGCCGTACTCCTTACTCTTTGCTTCCGCGGTGACGGTGATTGCCTTTTTGCTTACGGTGAGGGCGCCGTCGACATAGCGGATGGCGTAATTGCTGCTTGTACAGCCGGAGGGCTTGATCGCATATTCGCCTGCGTCGTCATACTGCGTATAGCTGTAAGCATAGCGGAGCGCTCCGCTGAGAACGGCCGCGGTTTCATTGTTCACAAAGCCGGAATAGCTTACGCCATCATTGGCCGGAGCGTCTCCATAGACGATGGTTTTGTTTTTGGCGGTAATGGTCAGAGTGGCGCTTTGAATAGTTATGTCAAAGTAGCCGGTGGAGTCCGTGTGATTTGGCGCAGTCGCTTTATAATATATTCTGTGCCTGCCCGCGGGCATAAACGAAGGGACAGCGGAAGTATAAGCTCCGTTTTCGGAAGCGCAATAGCTGAAGCTGACCGTCTGATTGTTGACAGACGCAGCGCTCGCGTTGACGGCGGCCGTCTGAGCTGTTCCGGTATATGTAAGCGCAGCGCCTTGTCCGACGGAAATATTGGAAAGCCGGGCGTTGGTCACGGTGAGCGTGCCGTTTACATAGGCGATGACATAATTAAATTCATTAAGGCCCGACGGTGTGATCAGGTAGCTGCCTGCCGGATCGTTCTGATGATAGGTGTACTGATAGGAAAGCGCGCCGCCAAGGCTGGACTGCGTATCGCCGCTCACCAAGCCTGTGCAGCTGACGCCGTGATTGGCCGGAGCGTCTCCGTAGGTGACGGCATGGTCGTTGGCGGCGACGGTCAACTGGGCCTTGGCAACAGTGAAATCCACATTTTGCGTCAGCGCCGGATAATTTGCCGTGGCCGGAACGGAAAAATGGGCCGTATAGCTGCCTGCCTGTGAGGGCGCATCGCCTGAGTTGTAGGGGCTGCCGTCGTTCTCAGTGCCGGTGTAGCTGACGGACCAGACGCCGAATTTAGATGCTGCTGTGGGCGCGCTGGCGCTTTGGCCGTAGGTCCAGCCGGAGATAGCGGGCGTTTGCGTCCAGGTGTTGACAGCTTCGCTGATGATGAAGCTCAGTGTTACATCCGCGGTATTAACGCTGCTCCACCGATAGTTATTACTGTCGACGAGGGTGAGGACAACGTCGTAAGTGCCCTTTTCGATGCCGCCGGCGTTGGCGGTCACGGTGTAGCGGGCTGCATTGCTTATGTCGGCGGTAAGCGTACCGCCGGTATAAGCCTTTGCGGAAATGGCAGGCTCGGTAACCGTGGCCTTCTGGATGGTCACGGTGAAGCTTCCGGACAAAACATCATGATTCGGCGCGGAGGCCTTATAGTAGACGGTATAGCTGTTTACGCTGACAAAGGTCGGCACGCTTGCCAGATACTCTCCGTCCTGGGTTTTGCAGTAGGTGTAGCGGATAGTCTGACTGTTTACCGCTGCAACGGTGCTGCTCAGGGAGGCTGTCAACGCGGCGCCTGTATAGGTGAGCGTGCCGCTTTGCTGAACGGCGCCAGTGAGCGCGGCAGGTGTGATGCTGAGATATGCGCTCGTGTAGTCGATGGCGTAGTTATCGTTATTCAGCGTTCCAACGCCAATGGCATACTGCCCTACATTTTCTCCCACATCTCTTGTAAGGCTTCCGGAGAGCGTATCTTCGTTTAACAGCCCGCCGGCGTTGACGGTGTAGGTGAGCGCAGGCTCGTTCGTGCCGTACACCTTGGACTTTGCCTCCGCTCGGACGGTGATCGCCTTTTGACTCACGGTGAGCTTGCCGTCAACGCAGCTGATGGTATAGTTATTGCTCGAAAGCCCCGACAACGGAATGAGATACTCGCCGACATTGCCGTACCGTGTATATGTGTAAGAATAGGAAAGCGATCCGCCAAGGTCGGAAGCGGTTTCGCTGCCTGCAAAGCCGCCGTATACCACGCCGTTGTTAGCCGGAGCGTCGCCGTAGGTAATGACGTGGTCTTTGGCGGTGACAGTAAGCGCCTTTTTCGCGATGCTGAACGCGCAGGAAGCGGTCAAGCCTGTATAGTCGCTCGTTTGGACGACGTTGAAATGTGCCGTATAGCTGCCGGCTTGCGAGGGCGCAGCGCTGGAATCGTAGGCGGTTCCGTCATTTACCGTACCCGTGTAGCTGACGGACCAGATGCCGAATTTGGATACGGCCGTGGGTGCGTTGGCGCTATCGCCGTAGGTCCAGCCGCTGATGGCGGGCGTCTGCGTCCAGACGTTCGCAGCTTGGGTAATGGTAAAGCTCAGCGTTACGGCCGCGGTATTGACGCTGCTCCACCGGTAATTCGTACTGTCGGTGAGGGTCAGGACGACGTTGTAGCTGCCTGCCGATGTACCGCCGGCGTTGGCGGTCACGTTATAGCGGGCTGTATTGCTGACGGCCGCGGTAAGCGTACCTCCGGTATAGACCTTGGACGGTATCGTCGGCTCGGCAACCGTGGCCTTTTGGACGGTCAGAGCTCCGTTTGCATAGCTGATTGCATAATTGACCTCTGTATACCCGCCTGGCGTAATGGAATAGCTGCCTGCGCTGTCGTTTTGCGCATAAGTGTAGGAGTAGGCGAGCGTACCGGTGAGAACGGCCGCCGTCTGGCCATTTACAAAACCATCGTAGCTGACGCCATTGTTGGCCGGAGCGTCGCCGTAGGTGATGGTTTTATTATTTGCGGTGACCGTCAGAGGAGCCTTCCCAATGACGATATCAAAGAAGCCTGCGCAGGTCGTGTGGTTCGGCGCAGACACCTGGTAGTAGATGCGGTGCGTGCCGGCGGACATGAACGACGGGACGGCGGAAGAATACGTTCCGTCTTCGTCGGCGCAATAGCGGAAGCTGACGGTCTGGGCATTGACCGCGGTGGCGCTTGCGCTGACCGCGGCAGCCTGAGCCGTGCCCGTATAGGTAAGCGTGCCGCTCTGCACAACCGATACTTCGGTAAGCGCGGCGTTTGTTACGGTGAGCGTGCCAGACTGATAGGTAATGGCATAGTTGGCCGTGGCGTCAACGGCGCCGCGATGGATCACGGCGGCGGACGGAATGTTGCTGCTGGAGCCAACGTTTGTCTGGCTGCCGGTGTAAGTCAGACTGTACAGCGTATCCGTGGCGGCCAAGCCGGTGTTGCTTGTGCAGGTGTAGCTTTCTTTATTCAGCGCTTGGCCGTTATAGATCTGCTCGCCGTTATCGGCGGTGATCTCAAGAGCCTTTTTTGTGATGGCCACGGTTCGATAAACCGAGTGGCCAACCTGATTGGAACCGCTTGTGATATCACAGCAGTACAGCCCGCTGTCTAAAACGTCATAGACATAGAGCGTGGACGCGGTGGCGCCGCTGATCACTTTACCGTCCTTATACCATTGATAGCCGACCTCGCCGCTGACGCCAACGACGGACATGACTATGGCTGCACCGTTATACACCTTTGAGTAGGCGTTGCCAGTGTAGCCTTCCGCCGTAATGTTTCCGTTGGTATTGGTAAGGCTGCAGGGAGAGCTTTCAACGCTGCTTTTGCAGTTGGAGGTATTGCTGCTCAATGCGGTGACGGTGAAGCTGTAGCTGCCAATCTCGCTGATATCGGCGGACATGTCCATTTCCGTACCGGCGGTGGCGTCGTAGGTTTTATAAAGCGTGCTACCCTTATACAGCTTGACTTGATAGGTCACGGACACGGAGGAGGCGGACTCTGAACCGTTATTCTCGGAGATTCCGTCCACAGCCGTCCATGAGGCTACGCCGGTAGGCTCGCTAAAGGCCAGACCGGTGGGTACGGAAAGCGTGTTTGGACTGATGGTGAAGAGCACGGCGCTTTGCGAAAGCATAACGTATTGGTTATAATCGTCAGAGGTCGCAATGCTCATCTTGACATAGTAGCTTCCCGCATCGGTGGGCATAGCGGTATTCCACGCGGCCTCGTCGGTGTTGGAGCCGGCGTAGTAATAGGTAACAGCCCCACTGCCCAGATTACCGGTGACGGAAGGCACGCCGCGGCTGTCGCCGTATGTCCAGCCGCTCAGGCTCAGAACGGGCGCCAGATCGGCCTTGTTGATGACAACGGTTGCTTTTGTATCGACGGTTCGGCTCAAGCCGTTATCTGTTCGTGTGGCGGTGATCCTGCATTGGACTTGATATGCTGAATAAGCCCTTTGACCAGTCGGGAAATCGTAGCTGCTGTCTGTTTGTGTCGTATCGGTGACAAAACCGGAGGAGGGGGACGTCCTCAGCGACCATTCATAGGCATAGGTATAGTCCCCGACAGCTATATTGTCGCCGGTCGCGACGGAGACCGTTGCCGTCACAACGGGAGCCTGCGCCGCGGTGTAGGAGAATTTGGCGCCATTATTGGCGACGGCCAGCGTCAATACGGCCGTAGCGGGACGTGCGGCCAGCGTAAGGGTGATGGTGATATCGTCCGCAGAGGCGAGGCTGCTGGAAAGCGCCGCGGCGCCGGTATAGCTCGCATCGCTCAGTGAGCCGGTAATTGTGGCGGCGGTGCTGCCCGCAGAGCAGGAGGAGACGGTGTAGCCGGTGGCGTTCGAGAGGGTGGCGGCCAGTCCGATGCCGGTTTCACCCGCGATGCCCACATAGCTGCTTCCGCCTTTTATACTGATGCTGCTCGTATCTCCGGCCTGCGTAGTTTCGTCGGACGAGAAAACAAACGTCAGCTTCGCCGCATAAAGCGCGGCTGTCGTGCCCGCGGCGCTGTCGGCTGCATTGCTGTAGTCCGTGTTGTTTTCCGTGGACGCCAGAGCTGTGACCTTGGCCGTGTAGGCGCCCGCGCCGTTTGTGCGGATGACGCTTGCAGCATTAAACGAGGTATCGGCGGTGCTGCTTACCGTATGGACCAATGTGCTTCCCTTGTACAGCTCCAGCTTATAGTCGGACAGGGCGACATTGCCTATGCCGGGCACGGCGTTCCAGGTGACTGAGCCGGGCTGAGCACCGTCCCAGACCGGTACAGGAGCCGTCAGGACGCTTCGAGTGACCGTGAGCGTACCGCTTACATAGTTGAAGCTGTAATTGCCGCCGCTGGCGAGGCCGGAAGGGGTGATGGTATAGCTGCCTGCGCTGCTGGAAGAGGTATAGCTGCAGGTATAGGAGACCGGCCCCGTGACGTCCGAGCCGGAGCTGATGCTCTGATTCGGGGCAAAGTTTGAATAGGTTACGGTATAGGCGGGCGCGACGCCGCCATAGCTGACGGTTTTATCTGCCGCGCTTACAGTCAGCACCCGCTGCGTGATCGGGGCGGTGGTTGTGGCTGTTTGGGTCTGGCTGCCGTTCTCAAAGATGTAATATCTTGCCTTGAGATAGGCGTTTAGCTCTATGTTGAGCGTGACGCCAACGCTTGCGCCCACGTTGGCGCTCGCGTACACGGCCGTAACGCTGACGCCGGCATTTTGGCCGTCTGCCGTTGTCTGCGAGTTTCCACTAAAGCTATACGCAACGCTGCCTGTGCCGATCTGGCTGCCGTCAACTTTGGTGGTACCGTCATACACCTTGCCGCTGACTGTGACGCCGCTGACGGTAACGATGTTTTTCGCCTTGGTCATGGTACCGTTGACCGCTGAAAAGCTGTAATTATCGGCGGTCAGGTCGCTTATGACGGGAATAATTGGATAGGTGCCCGCAGGAGAGTCCGCTGTAACAGCGCAGGCACAGCTTATCGTTTGGGGAATCACGGCGCTGTCATCCGAATACTTATAGCCGGCCGTTGTATAGCTGCTCTCATAGGCGGGGATGCTCTGACCGTGCGTGAACGACTGATCATTTGCCGTGACCGTAATGACCGCCTTGCTCACCGTGATCTTGCCGGCATTTTCGCCGTTAACGAAGCTGATAGCATAGTTTGTTGAGCTGAGGCCGGAGACGGTGATCGGATACACGCCCACGCCGCGATGAGCCGCGTCTTCAGGATCATAGCTGCAGGCGAACGCTATGCTGCCGGTCAGGAAGGTTGCGTTCTCATTGGCGGCAAAGCCTGTGTAGCTTGCCGTAAAGGCGGCGGCGGAACCGTAGACCACGGCCTGGCTGTCCGCCTTGATGCTGAGCGCCTTTTGAGTGATGGCGGCGGGAATGTCCAGCGAGCTTATGGAAAGCGTGTAGTTAGCGTTGCTGAGCCCAAGACCGGTGAGCGTCACCTGATTGGCGACTGACACGTCTTTACTGTTGAACGAGGCGGCGGTGAAGGTCAGGCTTACGCTGTCGCCTGTGATGATGCCGGATGAGCTGTCGCTTTCGACGGCGCCGAGAACGTAATCGTCGCCGGAGACGCAGCTTGCTGCGGCGGTGGTTCCGTCATAGACCTTTGTTACCGTAGGACTGCCGGCCGCCGTCAGGGAAAGCGGACGCGCGCTGACGGTGAGCCTGCCGCTGATGCCGCTCCAGTCTGCGCTGTAATTGCCGAAGGATACGTTGTCAACATCGGCCTTGATATCGTAAACGCCGGCGGGCGTGGCGGCGGTATAGGCGGCAAAGGCGCCGCTGCTGCCGGCTGCACGGATCAGATAGCTTGGGCTGCCGTTCGGATTTGCCAGGGTCACATCCTCGCTGCCGGCAAAGCCGGAGTAGGAACCGGAAAAGCTTGCGGATTCGCCGTAGACCACGGTAAGATCGGACGGCGTGAAGGATAGTGCCGCCTGTGTGATGGCGGCGTTGGTATCCTTCTGGCTGCCGTCGACATTCAAGCTGTAATTGCCGGCGCTGGCGCCGCCAAGGGAAAGACCGGACAGCGTGACTTTTTTGTTTTGTCCCACATTGGCGTTGTCAAAGCTTCCGGATGCGACAAGCGTCAGGGTATCTCCCTCGACGATCCCCGCAAACACAGCGTTCGCTGTTATCAGGTCTACGGAGGCCGTGCCGTCATAGGACTTGTTGCTGGCGGTAACGCCGTCGAAGGTAACGGCGCGCTTAGTGATGATAAGAGCGGCGCTGCCGTAGGTAATCGTATAGTTATCTGTCACATCTACGCCGTTTGCATCCGTAATCAACAGATCGCAGGCGGTGATGGTGTAGCTTCCCGCGTTGATATAGGAGCCGTTTGCCGCGGCGGTATAGCTGTGGCCGCTGACAAGCGATCCGTTTGTGAAGCTGAATATGGAAAGCGTGTGCGTTTGCCCGTCATAGCCGACGGTGCTTTCCGTGGGGCTGACGGCAACAGGCCGTGCCGTAACGGTATAGCTGCAGGAGGACGCCGTAATGGTATAATTGCTGCTTTCTGTGCCGTCGTCCGTGGAAATTACGGAATACGCGGTATAGCTGCCCTCGTTGACGTGCGCGCCGGTAACGGAAACGGTCACGGTATCCGGCAGGCTTTGACTGCCAAGCGCAATACCGGGCGCGTGCTCCTCCCCGTCGTAGACAAAGCTCCGGGTTTCGGACCATACCGTGTCGAGCGCCAGCGGAGTAATATAGCCGGAGATGAGCAGCGTATAGTCGGAGGCAAAGATATAGTTTGCCTGCGCGGTATTGTCGGAGTTTACAAGCGACAGACCGCTGAGGGTAACGCTGCTGGCGGTGGATACGTTCCTGCTGTTGAAGGTCGCGCTGCATGAAACAAGGTAATTGCTGACGCTGTCACCGCTCATCAGGCCGTGTATGGTATAACAGGTCGAGTGGGCAAGCCGGTACAGGTCCGAACTGCTGTCGCTGAGATCCCCGCTGACGGCTGACGAGCCGTCATAGGTCTTGGAAAAGGCGGCGCTGGCAGTGGTAAGGGTGAGGGTGGCGGGGGTGATTAGCACCGTCGAGCTGCCCGTCGCGTCAGAATAGTTGCCGGTAAGATCGTGGATATAATAATATACCGTATAGGCCTTCGGACTGCCGCTTGCGTCAAGCTGAACGTTCGTGTAGGCGGGATTAACGGTGGAGCCGGCGGAGGCGTAGTTGGTTTCCGACAGCTCCGTGCTTGAATAATAGACGGTGCAGTCGCTTGAACCGGAGGGCGCGGTGACAGTAATCGAGACAGTATGCCCGCCGCCGTCATACACGCCGGAATAAGCGGACGCGGAGACGCTCATATTTGCTTTCTGCACCGTGACGATATAGGGTTCGGAGGTTTGCTCAGCAGAGCGGCCGTTATCGCTGCGGGTCAGCGTGATTTTGCAGGTGTAGCTATAAGAGCCCACCGATTTTCCGGTGGGAATGAGGAACGTGGAGGAGGTCGCGCCGGAAATATTGACGCCGTCCTCCAGCCATTGATAACCGGATACCACGGTATGGGCGGCGGCGTCGCCGGAAAGGGCCACGGACGCAGAAAGCGTGTTCGCCGCGGAGGCGGCGTAGCCATAGGTCAGGGTATAGGCGTCTCCGGCGATCGACGCGCTCACGGAGACGGTCGGTTCCGCCGCGGCCAGAGGCTGTATGACCGCTACCGCATCCACGGCGCTCATGACGGTGAAGGTATAGCTCGGACTGCCCGAAAGGGCGGTATAAGCGGAGATATCAGATTTCAGACTGCCGTCTTCAAGCACATCCGACGCTTTGTACCATCCCAGGAAGGTATAGCCCTGAGAGATGGTAATACAGAGCGTGGCGGCGGAACCGAAAACATAGCTGCCAGAGCCGGTAATGGAGGCGCTCGCAGACAGGTTGTCGGTGGCCTTGGACGCGGCGCTGACGGTAAAGCTGCCGCGGGTATAGTAATAGCTGAGACTCATACCGTAGACGCAGGCGTAGGTATCGTCTGCGCCCAGAGTCTCGACGGTATTTCCGGGTTGATAGAGGGTAAGGGCATAGCTGTATTGACTGTAGCCGCTGATAGTATTGTCGCTGACGTTGTCCTCATCCTCGGAGGCACAGCTGACGGTTTGGGTAATGGCGATGAGATTTGTCAGATCCACAGTGGCGCTGCTTGCTGAGAACCATAGGATTTTCCCGTCCGATTCAAAGGAAGCGCCAACAATGCTGCCGCCTGAGGAATAGAGCGTGCCCTGTACACTGCTTCCGTTGAAGCTTATGACGCCCGCTGCGCCCGTCAGGCCTTGAAGCGCAGCAAGACCGGAGACGTCGTAGGCCCCTCCGCCGGTAAGGAAATAGTGCGTAATGGTCAGATTAAACTCAGCGGGGGTCCACTGGGCGGTTGCTTTCAGAATAATCCCGGGCATGGTAAAGGAAACCGTACCGCTGCCTGACGGGCCGCCGTCCCATGTCACATAACCGCCTTCGCCGTCATTTTCCGCCGCGTCCCATTTTTGCCAGGCCCAACCGGAAAAAGTGTAGCCGTCGCGTGTGGGGGCGCCAATACTGACCGTCTGCCCAAAGCGGCATTCATAGACGGTGGTGTTGCTGACGGCGGAATTGTTGGGGTCCACCGTGAGGGCATAGGTGTCGCGGGCAAAATAGGCGCGCAGATTCAGGGCTGTGGTTTCGCAGTAGCCCATAAGCGTATTGCCGGTGTTGGTATCGTCAAAGTGATAGCCGGCCTGCGCATAGCTTGAGGTCGCCAGGGAAATCACGGTAAAAGTCAGGGTGGAGTGGGGAATGACCTTCATCACGAGCGCACCGTTATAAAACCAGCTTGTGATGTTGCTGCTGTCGGTGGAGCTGGTCATACCGGAGGAAACGGCGGAGTTTTCACGGTTTGATTCGGTGATATAGTATACATCCGCGCCATTTATCACGGCTGGGTCGGCAAGCTGATAGTATACATAGTCGGTTCCGGCTACGACGCTTTTTTCATAGCGCCCGTACAGCGTGGCATTGCCCGTTATCGTTAGTGGGAACGACGCCTGAGTGGCAAAGCTGTAATCGCTGTACCATACGATGGAATAGCCGGTCTTTGCGGGGAAGGAGCCGTCCGTATAGTCTACGGCGCTGATGGACGTGCCGTAGGCATAATAGCTGCCATAACAGGTGTTTCCCCCCATATTGTAGGCGATGCGGTACACCTCATGGTAAGCGAAGGTGATCGTCAGAGTCCCGTTATCGTACATGATGGCGCTGTAACCCCGGTTATAGACATAGGCGCCGGAGCGGCGGGCGTCGGAGGCATAGGCCGTGTTTGACTGATAATCCGACAGGAAAGCGCTGACAGTGGTATAGATGAGCGAGCCGTCGCCTGCGGTGTAGGAGACGCGGTTGCCCATAAAGAACTGGTTGCTGCTGTCGAGCACATAGAGATAGGTGCCGTCCGTGTAGTAGCTGACGCTGTTTAAGACGACCTCGGTGAAGCCGGATTTCAGCGCGCCCACTGACCACACGCCGTTTAGCAGGGCTGCGCCGGGGTAAGCCGTATAATCGCCGCTGGAAGCTGCCGTATAGCTGTCGTCGAACACATAGGCGTGGTTCGCGACTCGGACTTCAAGAGGGTTGCTGTAACCCTCCACGCTGACGGTAAGAGGCAGGTCTGCTGTGCCCGTCCAGGCGCTGAGTGCTTGGGGACGGTATTTGACCGTGAGGTAATACTGCGTCTCGGGCACGGCCTTGGTGTAGTAGACATTCACATAATTCTGATTGGTTACGCCGGAGACGCTCTGCCCGAATGTGCTCGTATACGTTTTGCTTAGATCGCCTGCGACGGTCAGCTTGCTGTTCGGCCAATGCCAACCCTCGTAATAGTAATAGCCGGAATAGGACGCCAGATAACCGGCGGAAAAATAGTTTTCTGCCGCGGGACTTGCACCATAAAAATAGGCGAGCGGGGCGATATCGTAGGTCGTTCCCCAGCGGCCCGTTTTTGTCACCGTGGCGATCGCATGATTGCCGGTGCCGTCGCATTCGTTATGATAGTATGTGATGGTAGCACTGACGACGCTGCGGTCAAAGTATACCTCAAGCACCACCGGATCCTCGCCGCTGTTGACGTTGGAGACAGTGGCGGACAGCACGTTGCTTGTGTTGCTTTCAGAGAACACATAGTAGCTGAAATAAGGGAGGTAACCTGAAAAGCTGTTATAGTTTATGGTGTCACTGTCGCTGCCGCCCACAGTGACCTGCGCGCCCACGTTGCCATAATACAGGAGCGTGGTCTGCAGCGTGTATGTGCCGGCGGCTGCGTTCTCATAGTATATTTTGACATAATAGCTGGATTCGGTAGTGGACACGAAGTCTCGGGTAACCACCACGTCTCCGGCCGGCATGGACGTTGGGGCGGAGTCGGTGCTCCAGTCGGAGTAGTCTGCCAGCTCATAACCCTCGCTGTGCGTCCAGGTGCTCTGCTCATATGTGGAATAGTCGTCCGCAGTGAGCGCCTGACCGTACAAAATGGTCCAGCTATGGGTATATTTCAGATTGTCCGACACATCCCTTAAACCCTGAAAGACGTTCAGCGTGAGGGTATAGCTGTTGCGGGTATAGTAATAGTTGACATACAGGCCCTGACTGTCGATGGCGGAAGCTGTACCGCTGGCGCTGCTGCTCGTGCTTGCGGCGGTTCCGCCCACAACGCCATAGCTGACGCTGACGCCTGCGGCGGTAAAGCCGGAAACCGCCACGGCGTCGCTCGTGCTGAAGCTGAGCGATTCGGCGTGGGAGGCGTATTTCGTATCGGTGAGGCTGGGATCCAGCGTATATATGCCGTCCAAGCCCTGCGTATAGCAGACGACGGTATAGGTGGTGGAGTTGGAGTTAAAGCTGCCGGTGGCGTTGATATTGCTTGCCGGCATGGTGCTGGGCGCGGTGCCCGCTTCCCCATACACCCAGCCGACAAAGGTATAGCCCGCCTGCGAAGGCTTTGCCGCTTCGGTAACGGCGGCGCCGAAAAGGAAGGTGCTTGTGCTGGTGGTGTCGGCGCTGTTTCCGGGTATGCGGTAGCTGTATGTGATGGTATAGCTGTTGCGCTTATAGTAGACCTTTAGCGTCAACCCGTTTTGTGAGACGGTGATCGATCCGGCCTTGTTCTCGTCAAGAGAAAAACCGGTAAGGACGCTTTGTATGTGGGCGGAGCTGCTGCTTACCTCCGTATCGTACAGCGCGGTAAAGGAGCCGCTGTCGTCCGGCGTGGCGGCATAGCTGCCGTCAGTGCCCATATAGAAGTACTGGACTGTGTAGCTGAACTCTTCGTTCGTCCATTGAGCTGTCAGCGTGTCGCTGGCGTTTGCGGCATAGGAGCCCTGATCGGAATACAGGCCTGTGCTGCCGCTCCAGCTGAGGAAGGCCATGCCCGATTGGGTAAAGCTGCTGGCGGGCAGAGAGACGGAGGTATTCTGCGCCTTGAGTATACTGTCCATACTGCCCGAGCCGCCGCTGCCTGCGGCAAAGCTCACGCTGTATACGCTTAAGGAGCCGTCGCTGCCGGTGATGCTGCCGGCGCTGTCCTTGACATAGGCGTAGTATGTGCCGGCTGCGGTCACGGTCAGGGTCTCATTCAGAGAGGCGGCGGGCTCTGTCAGGCTCGTCCATTCGCTGGCGTCCGCCGCAGGAGCGGCAGCGCTTTGCGTAATAGCCCAGGCTGTGACGCCCACGCCGTCGGAAGCCTGCAGATTCAATGTCACAGACTGAAGATCCGTGCTGTTGGCGGCGGTAAATGCGGCGATGACAGGCGCGCTGTCGGTCGCGGAGGCGCTGACGGAAATTGCGTCTGCCGGCGAGGCGAGCGTGGAGGAAAGGCTGAGGCTCGCGGCGGCAGAGGACGCGCCGGAAAGTGTAATGACGCTGTCGCTGCAGCTCCATTCGTCGAAGGTATATCCGCTGCTGACGGTGGCAGAAAGACTGGCGGTTTCGCCGGCGATCAAATAGCAGGCGCTGCTGCCGCCGATGGTGGCGGCGTTCAAGCCTGTGCCGCCGGATACGCTGATATATGCGGTGTTGACAGCGCTGCTGTCGTCCGACACGGCGCTTGCGACATAATTCTCCACTGCTGTACCGCCGGCAGGCTGGGCTTGAATGGTATAGCAATAGGAATAAGCGCCGCCTTGCTCTGCGCAATCGGCCTTGATCGCGGAGGAGAAATCATACTGAGTACCCGTTGAGACAGTCTGGGTATCCACGAGGTTTTTTTGATTATTTGCCTCAACGCGATAGAGCTTTACCTCATAGCTGACGGTGAGATTGTCCCGCGATACGGCTACCCATGCGGCCGTGCCGGGATTGGCGGTAAGCCAATGGTAGCTGGCGGGGAGGGTAAGCGGCCGTTTGGTGATACTGAGCGTTCCATTCACGGCGTTTATACTGTAATTCGAATCTTTTGTCGAAGACGCCAGAATGTAGCTGATGACGTTGGCCGCGGTCCCGAAATCCGTGATGCTTCCGGTGACGGAAACACTGCGAAAGCTGTCCGAGCCGGCAAAGTCGCCCGTTTGTATATAACTGACGTCTGAGTGGGCGCTGCCGTCATACACCCAGCTTGTACTGGCGGCGGTGATGGTAATAGGACGCGGCGAAATGGTGAAGGAAGCGTCCTCGGTAGTGATCTCCTGATAATTTGTGGTGGTCGCCACGACGGCGTATACAAGATAGCTGCCGGCGTCTGTGGGCTGGACGGCGATGGCGTCATCCCGCTCCTCGTCTGCGGCGCGATAATACCATGCGACGGTTCCGTCGCTTGGATTGTTGCTGAGCGCAGGCTCGGCAGCCGTGTCGCCGTATACCCAATTGGACAGCGTGGCTGTGGGCGTTCCGCTTGCCTGAGTTATCGAAAAGGTCCCGGAAAGCGAGCCGGAGAAATTGCGTGTAAAGCTGACTGTCGCCGTAGCCGTTCCGGCGTTTGTGTTATCTGAGTAGCTGACGGTATAGTCATCCTCGCTCATGGCAACGCCGCCCTCCGTCACGGTGACGGCGGGCGTAATAGCGGAGCCGGAATACTGAAAGCTGTTTTGCGGCAGGCTGATGCTGATATTGTCCACGCTGCTGACGGCGATAGGCGAAACGGTGAGCGTGCCGTTTTGGTATGCGAAGGTATAGTTGGCGGCAGAGAAGCCGGAGGGGATGATCGCATAATTTCCGGCATTGCTGTTTTGAGTGTAGGCACAGTTGAGAGTTCCCGCGGCGATCGAAGCGCTGGCCGCATTTTCGTCGCCCACAAAGCCGTCGCAGGTATAGGTATAAGCCGGAGCGGCGTCGCGAAAAGAGATGCTTTTGCTGTCAGCGGTAACGGTGAGTGCAGCGCGTGATATGACCACATCGACCGAATTGCTGGTGCCGGTGACGCTCTGGCCCTCCGCAGTAACGGTGGCGACGACATAATAGGAGCCGGAATCCGCCGCGTTCTGTACGGAACAGACGGAGGACGTGGCGCCGGAAATGGCTGCGCCGTCTTTGTACCACTGGTAGGTAACGGTTCCACTGTTGCTGACGGCGGCGGATAGCGTTTGGGCTGAGCCGTCATAGGTAAAGCTGAGGGCGGAGGGCTGTGTGCTGAAGCTTACTGACTCCCGCGTCCATTTTGCATACACGTCGATACCCGAGACCGTATTGTGCTCGGAAACCGACGTGACGGCGTTGCCGCTGAAATCGTCGCTCGTGTACCAGCCGTCAAAGCTGAAACCGGCACGAACAGGCATCTTGAGCGTCAGTGCGTTGGAGCCGACCATGTATTCGGACAGACTGGTCAAGGCGTTGGCGGAATAATAGCCATGATAACTGACCTTGGTCACGTTCAAAGGACCGCTGCGGGTGTGATTGCCGGCGGCGTCTCTGACGTGGAAGTAAAATGCGCCGCCCGACGGTATGTTAAAGGAAAAGGTTCCGGAGGCGCCGGAGGCGCTCTGCCAGGAGAGACTGCTCGCCGCAATATCCTTATCGGATTCCGTGGTGAAAATATAAGAGCTTAGTCCCCAACCTGCCTCGCTGACCGAGGCGCTGAGCCTGGTATTGCCGGAGGCGCCGGTGAAGCTTGAGACCACGGGCGCGCTGTTATCTGCGGCCAGAGCCGTGACGGTCACGGTATTGGATCCATTATATGCAGAGGGTACGCTCAGAGCCGTAGCGGCGGAGCTTTGATTACTAAGGCTGATATCGCCGTCGGAGACAAGCCATTTACCGAATGAGGCGCTGTTTGCTGTTTCTGCGGAAATATTCTGGGACTCCCCGCTCATAAGGAGCGACGCCGCGCTTGGGGATACGGTACTTATGCCGTAGCCGCAGACAACAGTGACGGACACCGCGTGAGTAGTGCAATCGCCTGACGCAGAGGTCACAACGGAATTGTTATACAGTGAAGAGCCGCTGCTGGATACGGTGGCCTGAACAGTAAAGAAATAGGTGCCCGCGCCGCTTTGGGATATCTGGCCGGAGAAATCGTATGAGGTAGCGTTTGATGCGACGGTTTGGGAAGCGCCAAGCTGGACGCCGTCCTTATAGAGAGATACGCTGTAACCGCCCAGTATGCCGCTGCCGAGCGCCGACCCGCCGGAGGCGGTGGTAACCGCCGACCAACCGGCGGTCTTGCCGTTCCATGACAGACCGGACGGCGTGGCAAGAGAGCCCTTTATGACAGTCATGCCAAAGCTGCCGGAGATATAGTCTACCTGCATACCGTCGATCATGACGCTGTACCCAAGATAGTAGTTGCCCGGGCTCAGCGTCAGAGTGCCCGATGTAAGCAAACTCCACGTTGCGTCGGAGAGATCGCCGGAGGGCGCGCCGTCGGCGGCCAGATAGTAATACTGATCTGCGGTGCCGCTTGAAAGAGACAGTGTGAGAGCTGTCCCGTATGCAACCGTTACCGCGCCGGAAAAGCCGGAGCCGATAGCCGCGCTGGAGCCATTGACCATAAGCGTTGCGGGCTGGACCTCGTTGACGGAGTCCTCGCCGGAATCCGTTTCGGCGTCATTGAGAACCGCAGCGGAGCTCGAAGCGGCGGCAGGCAGGATGTCCGCCGCGCTCCCTCCTTTGAGCCATTCCCAATAAAACAGACAGAAAAAAGGTCTCAAAAACAGAATGAAT